>JANYDB010000018.1 GCA_025359985.1 Burkholderiales bacterium
GAGGCCATTGGCCAGATCGCGCTGGCGCTGCAACATCGGCAGACGCACCAGCGCATGAGTGCCCGTCATAAAGGCGCGGCCACGTTCGATCAAATATTTATCGTCAAGCGAAATGGAATCGAAACGGGCGGTCGCGTTGGACACATCAGCCGGGTCAGGCGTATGGGCCGACTGAGATTCAGGGGAAGAGACAGGAACAGCAGACATCAACAACTCCTCAAAATTTTGTTCTGGGATCAATAATCTGGGCGGCCCAGATTTAGCATGCGCTTTTGCAACATGCTACTCACTAAACTCGACACACAGAATTGTGTTCCGGTCGAGAAGCGCGCGCAAGTGTACCGGAAAACTCGGGACTCGTCAGAAAGCAGCCAGACTGCAAGCAAGCTATGAGGCACTAGGCTGGTTACAGAGTGGCTACTCGATAAGTTAGGGCACGCTTTACGCTAGCTGAAAATCGCTCACAGCCTCCAGTTTTACAAACGAAGGAGCAGATCATAATCTGCATAAAACAACGCGGCAGTATCGCCGCCAAGCGTAGCAAATCACGGCAAACGCTTAAGAAGCCTTCTCCACATTTACCGTATTGTCTTTTGGACGTCGATCAATGAGCTTGTTGAGCGGATCTATACCGGCTTTTGCGGGCTTTTTATCAACCGTCAGGATGTACTCATTTTCCTCTTTTTCGATTTTGCGCTTCTCGATAAAAATGGGCACACCTTTTTCATCTAGTACGCCGATATCGATCCAGTCGGCGAGCGGCACGTCTTCTTCTTTACCCAGTTTGTCGGCTTTGCGTTTTTTGGCAATCACACTCAGCGTAACCTCGAATTTACCGTTCGCCAGTTCCTTATAACTTGCTTTGGACGCGCGGTTATCGTAGAGCACAATATTTTCAAACATATCGTCGATGATGTACTGCAAATGAGACGGCGTCACCGCACGAAAATGATTGATCAGCATGGTTGAATTTGGATACGGCGGGCCTTTAAAGGCGGTCTCTTCGCGGAACGCTTTAATCGCAGCATTCACGTTTTTTTCACCAATATAATCCTGCAATGCGTACATCACCAGGCTGCCTTTGTTGTAATGGATATAACCCTGATTTTCAACGCGTCCAAGGGGCAATTCTTTTTTCTGCTCAAAGGCGCGGCCCATCAGGTAGCGATCCAGTTCATAGGCAAGAAATTTTTGCATCTTGGCTTCGCCATATTTTTGCTTCATCACCATCAGCGCGGAATACTGTGCCAGCGTTTCCGAAAGCATCGTGCCGCCCTGAACAGCGCCGCCAATCACTTGATGCGCCCACCACTGATGCGCCGCCTCGTGTGCCGTAATGTAATACGGGTAATCCAGATCTTTCGGATCATCCTTACGCACGCGGGCAATAAAACCGATGGCCTCCGAATACGGAATCGTATTCGGAAACGCCTGCGCAAAACTGGCATAGCGCGGGAATTCAATAATCCGGAATTGTTTATGCTGATACGGGCCGAATGCTTCGGTGTAATAGGCCAGTGATGCTTTCACCGAAGCAAACATGCTTTCAAGGTTATAGCTATGACCGGGCTGATAATAAATTTCAATCGGCACATCGCCGGTCGGGCCTTGCCACACATCTTTTTTAATTTCATAGCGAGCCGATTGAAAAGCAAAAAACTTCAAAATAGGCACATCCATTTTGTAGGTGAAATACCGGCGGCCGTTTTCTTGCCATTCACGCTGCAAATAGCCAGGGGCAATGGCGATTTGATCGCTTTCCGTACCAACGGTGGCTTCAAAATCAATCCAGTCTGAATCATTGGAAATGTAATTACGCTGCAGACCTTTGACATCATCACGATCCGGCATGCGCTCTTTAGCGGCGAGCCCGAATTTTTTGCGATCCTGATCACGCCCCACTTCGTTGCCATCCTGATAGCCAATGAAGGGCAAGATGCTGGCCGCATTAATAAAGGTGCCGTTATAAACCACTTCGGTATTGGAGCCCGAATTTTCAAACCCGTTAGTAGGTTGTTCAATGTCAAAAGTCAGCGTGGTTTCAGCACCTGCAGCCAGCGGCGTTTTGAATTTGTAAATCCGCGTGCCCAATTTTTCATTATTCTCGATTAACTCCGTCGGCGCGCTGAATTCAAGCTGGTGATAAATGAGCGCTTGGGCTTTGGCAAAACCCAATTGAATTTTTTCAACTGGCTGCTCGTTCTTGTTTTTAAGCTGGTAGGTACCGACCATGCGCACCCGCTGCTGACGCGGGAACAAATCAGTTTTAACTTTCACCGCCGTGATGCGTAACTGCGGGTCCTGAGCACTGGCTTTGTAAAGCTTTTCATATTCGACCTGCTGCTTCTGGCCCTCATTTGACGTCTGATAATGATTCAACACATTGGTGTTGTAAAAAATAAAGCTGCCCAAACCAACAAACACCAAACCAAATACAGCACTGGTTGCAAGCAGCGGCCTCGTCACACGACTGCGCGCAATCACCCAGCGCTCGCGCCAGCCAGCGGCCGTACCACGCGTCCAAAATAAATAACCCACGATCAGCAACAAAATAGCCGCTGCAAGCCAATACGCCTGATACGTAAACAGGCGCGGCAGAAAATGACCATAACCATTCATGTCCGAATAGATTACCGAGGGCACGGATGCGAATTTATACAGATTGTGTTCAAAGCCCATCAGCCCGGCAAACGAGATCAGCACGTAATACACAATCATCAAAAAATGACCGAGATACTTATTGTTGATGACGCTATGAATTGCAATCGCCAGCGCGCACAGCAGCCAGTAATCGAGCAATGAAATACCCAGCATGTTGATGGCGTAATGGCCCAATTCAAAATTGAAGTAACCCTTCGACGCCTGAATCGCTATCCCGCAAAGCATCAGCATCAACTGCAGTATCACTGGCACCAGCATCAATGCCAGCAGCTTGGCGGTCAATGGCAACCAGGTAGGTGACGGCATGGCGTCAAGGATTTGATCAAGCCGTTGGTCACGCTCGCGCCACACTAGCTCGCCCGCATAAAAAGTGATGATGATGAGCATGAATAATGCGAAGCTGCCGTTCACCAAACCGATGATTTGATACGTCACGGGCCAAGTGCTGGTGCCATACGCATCACCCAGTGTGGTGGCCGCGAAAATCAAAAACAACAGTCCTGCAAACACCAGTACGCCAAAATAAATATTCTTGACCGTTTCAATAAAGTTAAGCCATGTCAGGCGCGGCAGCATCGACAATCCGCTTGACTCAGATGCCGCAAACCCCAGGCTGGGCGCGGTTTTCCGGGCAATTGCCTGGATTGAGGCAAAATTCGCGATGGCTTCATCAGAAATATCTTCGCTTGCTTTTTTGGATTTTTTCGGCTTCTTGACAGCACGCTCAGCCGAAAATTGTCCAAATGAAAAACGCCAAAAACAGAACACAGTTGCGCTAACCGCAACGCCCAGCCACAGCAGACGATTCCATAGCAGCACGCCCTCAAGCGGCACCAGCCGGATATTGCGTTCGGCCACCGTCCAGTATTCGGTTATGCGCGCCATCGCCGAGCTGCCAAATGGATCAATCAATGCGGCGATTGTTTTATTATCCATATCGCGCGTGAGTTGCAGCGCGATCAGGTAACCCAGCATCAACAGCACGCTGCCGATATACACCGGCAACATTTTGCGGGTCAGGGTGGCAATGACAAAAAACAAGCTGCCGATCAGCAATGCATTCGGCAGCAGGATCATCAAATAAGGCCACACATAGGCGAGTAGCCGATTCGGCCCGACCCGCTCCGCATCTAGCCCTGGTAGCAAGGTGGCGAGAAATGCGCCCAACCCGATACTACTAAAGATCAGCAGCACCACCACAAAAGCGCCCAAAAAACGACCGCCCAGGTATTGGAATTTATTGATCGGAGAGGTAAAGAAAAAATGGTGTGACCGATATTCAAAATCCTGCTGCACCGAGCGGCCCATCACAGTCGCCATGATGATGAGGCCGAACATGCCCAAAATTGACACCGTCTGCGAGAGCGCGAACGGTGAATTGATAAACACTTTGCCGGAACCAAAAGAAATATTGGCTTCTTTGAAGATGCCACCCGCCGCCGCAATCCACAATAATGCGATGGTGAAAAAGACACCAAAATACACCCAAGTGGAAATGCGTGAGAGGCGGGTTTTTAGCTCGAAGCGGGCGATAGACCGGGTAGTCTTGAATGCAGATGTGCGCACGTCATTCCCCTCAGTTCGAAACAACGGCGTCAGCCATGGCCGAGTCAACACCGCTATACGCACCACCCTGATTCACAGCACCCAAGTGTCCGCCAATCGCTGCAAAATAAGTATCTTCCAGAGTCGGCTCAACCGCCTCAAACATGGAACCTGGCGAGCCCTCGCTGATCACATGAATGCGGGTTTTCCCTGACAGCAGGCGCGTTGAAATAACCGGATATTTTTTCCTAGCGTCGTCAATTTCATGCCGCGCCACGGAGGCCGCCCAGATGCGGCCTTTCAGTCGGTGCGTGAGTTCATCGGGCTGCCCGGTTAACAACACTTCGCCTTTGTTGATAATCGCCATATTCGGGCACAAGTCACTTACGTCGGAGACGATATGCGTGGATAAAATAACCACGACCTCTTCACCAATATCGGCCAACAGATTATGGAAGCGAACCCGTTCTTCTGGATCCAGTCCTGCGGTCGGCTCATCAACAATAATCAGCTTGGGATTGCCGAGCAAGGCTTGCGCAATACCGAAGCGCTGGCGCATGCCGCCAGAAAAGCCGCCCAGCGCTTTAAAGCGCACATTAAACAAGTTGGTCTGTCGCAATAAACCGATTACGATTTCCTGGCGCTCAGTCTTGTTGTTGAGCCCTTTTAACTCCGCAAAATGCGTCAATAAATCCAGGGCCGAAACCTTGGGATAGACTCCGAAATCCTGCGGCAAATAACCCAACTGGCGCCGCACGCCGTCTTTATCCTTCAACACATCCAACGTACCCATTTGCGCTGAACCGCTATCAGCATCCTGCAGCGTCGCAAGGGTGCGCATCAAGCTGGACTTACCCGCACCGTTGGGCCCCAGCAAGCCGAACATGCCGCTGGGGATGGTCAGGGTCACGTTTTTGAGCGCTTGAACACCGTTAGGATAGGTCTTGGAGAGGCCGCGAATGATGAGTTCCATGGTCTGATTTTTTCAGGAATTAAAGATGGCGAAGTATTGCAGGCATTTGGGAATGGCACAACCAATCATGCGACGAAATGCATATGGGTGTGATGAACGGCGTAGCAGGCAGCACTTAAATCTGTAAAATTAAATGGCGTTGATAAAAATTATTTTCATTTCATCTCATTTCACTTTGTTCCGTCCTTTCCATTCTTTTCATCCTTTTCATCTTCCTCAATCGTTCATCTAAAGAAGAGCGCCATGCCGCCATTTTTTGCCAGGTTCCTGGTTTTGCCACCACTGTTGTTGACACCCATGCTAATGCCTGGCTGCGCCATAGTCGATCCGCACAACATGTTAAGCCGCCAGCGTACTGCCGTGGTGATCCCGGATACACCGGTGCCGCTGCTGGCTACGGATGCCTGGAAAAAAGAGGCGCTTGACTATGTGTGGAATACGGTTAATGAAAAATACTACGATCCGAAATTTAATGGGGTGGATTGGCGTGCGGTGCGCGTTAAATATGAGCCCTTGTTACAAGCCGCCAACAGCGACGATGAATACTGGGAGCTGCTCGACAAAATGACCGGTGAGTTAAAAGATTCACACACCCGCGTGCATTCGCCCAAACAGGTTGAGCAGCAGCGTAATAATGAATCCCACTCACTCGGCCTCGGCTTTGCGGAAATGGCCAATTCGCTGGTGCTAACCAGTGTTCATCCGGAATCTGACGCGTACTGGGCAGGTGCACGCATCGGGATGACAATCAAGACCATCAATGGCGAGCCCGCACTGGCGCTTTACCGGCGTCTTGCCTTTGAGACGCGCGACTCATCCACTCCTTGGGCACGCGTTCGCGGTGCGGTACGCAAAATCAATGCGGGCGATATTGACACCAGCGTCAGTATGACATTTGTGAGGGCTGGTACGTCTGCGGACGGCGAAATTACCACCACCATGAAGCGCCGCAAATTTAAGACCCCGCCGAGTTTTACCAAACGCGTGCTGCCGTCCGGCTTTGGCTATATCCGTTTTTCCGGTTTTGTAGAATCATTGCGCGGCGAAGTTATTGACGCGATTGACAGCTTCAAAGACACACCCGGGCTCATCGTCGATTTGCGCGGCAATGGCGGCGGCTCCGCTGCCATGTCGCAGGCATTGATTACTAAATTTTTAAGCGATACCCAGAAGCCGGGACGCCTGCTTACCCGCACCGGCAAACCGATCACACTGTTTTTTATCAAAACGATGGAGCTCGAGCCTGAACTCAAAGGTGACAAGCAAAAAGCTTACACCAAACCACTGGTTATTCTGACCAATGAAGCCAGCGCATCGGCTTCCGAGATGACGGCTGGCATGCTGCAGGATTTAGGCCGTGCGACGATCATTGGCGAGCGTAGTTGTGGCTGCTTGCTGGCCTATCTGGGCTATGCCGATGTGCCCGGCGGCGGCTGGCTGGCATACAGCGAAATTGGCTTCGTTTCCAAAAATGGTAGGCGCGTTGAGGCCAACGGCGTGATGCCAGATGTTACCGTGCAGCTCACACGCGATGACTATGTGCTGAATCGTGATCGGGTACTGGAAACGGCTGAAACTTTTTTAAGAAATAAAAAACCAACTGACGAAAAACGGGCGAACATTACAACATCGGATGCAATCTCACCATCAACGCCAGCAGCGAACATAAAATAGCAAACAGCGTAGCCATAAAAAGGCGTATCCGAGGAAATATTGACGATGAAAATTTTAGTCCTTGGCGCAGGCAGTACCGGCGGCTATTTTGGTGGACGCCTGGCAGAAGCCGGGGCCGATGTCACCTTTTTGGTTCGCGAACGTCGCGCGCAGCAGCTTGCTCAACGCGACTTACAAATTGAGAGCCCCGCTGGCAACATCACGCTACCAGTCAAGACGGTGTTGGCAGCAAACTTGAAGCCAGAATTTGACATCATCATTTTGGCCTGTAAAGCCTATGATCTTGAATCGAGCATCGCAGCGATCAAGCCCGCGATGGGCGCTGACACCAAGCCCGCGATGGGCGCCAGCATCGACACCCGCACCGGTACGGTTATCGTGCCACTACTGAACGGCATCGCTCACCTTGACTCGCTTGACGCCGCATTTGGCTCGGCACGCGTGATGGGCGGCACCTGCCAGATTGCCGCGACGCTTACTCCAGATGGCGTCGTCAAATCCATGGCTGACACACACTCCATCACATGGGGTGTGCGTGAAGGATTGCATAAACCGCAGCAACAAAAAATCGCTGAAGCGCTGGGTGTGGCCTTCGCAAACACCACCGTCGCGTGGAAAATTTCTGATCACATCATGCTCGACATGTGGGAAAAGATCGCCTTCCTGTCGACCTTGGCAGCGATGACCTGCATGATGCGCGCCAATGTTGGTGAAATTCTCGCCACGCCCGACGGTAAAAACATCATGACTCGTTATGTTCAAATAAGCATGGCAATCGCAGCGGCAGAAGGCTATCCGCCGCGCGCTGATGTGGTGGAACGATTCGAGAAAATACTGGATTCACAGCACTCCACACTCACGGCCTCAATGCTGCGCGATCTTGAAAATGGCCATGAAGTGGAAGCTGATCATATTGTTGGCTACATGCTGAACAAAGCACGCGAACACCATATTGACGATTATTTAATCGCGATGGCCTTTACACATTTGAAGGCCTATCAGCAGCGCCGACTGGGCAAACGGCGGTCGTAACTTATCGTGACATTGCGGCTTATTCAGGTGCGCTTGAATCCGTCGTTGAAGTTGACATTGACACTGATAATAAAGCGGCCGCCCGAACTGCCTCTGCTACCTTATTGGCCAGCGCCTCTACCTGAGCGCGTTTTTCGCCTTCGACCATCACGCGGATGAGCGGCTCCGTTCCGGATGCGCGCAACAGCACCCGACCCTTCCCTGCCAAATCAAGCTCTGCGTCAGACACGGCACGTTGAATATCCGCGTTAACCGCAAAATCAAGCTTTGCTGCAGTACGAACATTGACGAGTATCTGCGGATATAGTTTTAATTCTTCAGTGTAGTTAGCCAGTGAAGTCGAAGGGGTTCTCAATGCCGCCAGCACCTGCAACGCCGAGATAATGCCATCGCCTGTGGTGTGTTTGTCGAGGCACAGTAAATGGCCCGAGTTTTCACCGCCCACTTCCCAGCCTTTTTCTCGCAACATCTCGAACACATAGCGATCACCCACGTTCGCCCGCGCGAACGGAATTTGCATGTCGGCGAAACATTTCTCCAATGCGAAATTGGTCATTAGCGTGCCAACTGCGCCGCCTTTCAGAACACCGCGTTTTTGGCGATCTTTAACGACTGCGTACATAAGCTGATCACCGTCAAACAGAGTGCCGTCCGCGTCGCACATCATGAGACGATCAGCATCGCCATCAAGTGCTAGCCCGAAGTGCGCCTGATGCTCGCGCACGGCATCTACCATGGTCTGCGGATGGGTAGCACCGCATTGATCGTTGATATTTAGACCGTTTGGATGATTCGCGATCGCGATCACCTCAGCCCCTAATTCACGGAATACTTTGGGTGCAACGTCGTACGCCGCACCTTCTGCGCAATCAAGCACAATTTTGTAGCCTTTGAGGTCGAACTCCACTGGAAATTTGCTTTTGCAAAACTCGATATACCGTCCGGCAGCATCTTCAACGCGTCGCGCTTTACCGAGCGATGCTGAAGGCATGGATTGCAATGGCTTATCAAGCTCAGCCTCAATTTCACGCTCAACCTGATCGGGTAGCTTTTGACCGTCGCCTGAAAAAAACTTGATACCATTATCGTCATAAGGATTATGCGACGCGGAGATCATGATGCCCGCAGATAACCTTAGCGCGCGTGTGAGATAGGCTACAGCGGGCGTGGGCATGGGGCCTACGAGCAGCACATCAACCCCAGCCGCGGCCAAGCCAGCCTGAAGCGCGCTCTCCAGCATGTAGCCGGAAATACGCGTGTCCTTGCCGATCAACACTGCCGGATGAGTGCCATCGGCCGGTCGATGACTGGCGAGTACACGGCCTGCCGCGTTGCCGAGGCGCAACACAAAATCGGGGGTAATCGGCATTGCGCCGACTTTGCCGCGTACCCCATCAGTACCAAAATATTTTCTGCTCATGTTCATCGCCTGACTAAATAAATCATTACTGTTAAACATTATTATCGCCCACTATCGGCTTACGCCAGAACGGGCCCAGTCAAACCATAGCCTTACCTATAATTGGCCTGCCTGCTTCAAATCGAGGTAACGGTTTACCAGCGTCACCGGCAATTGTGGCGGCTCGACATCAACGAGCCTTACACCCTGCGCCTGCATGCGTCTGGTCATTAAGTCACGATCATTCCGATAGCTGGCCGCCACTGCATAAGTCATCGCGTCGTTAATATCATTCACAGGCTGATTGAGCGTCTGCTCGATCACACCTTCCCGCAGATTTGCAAACAGCACCAGATGACGCCGCCGCAATAGCGTTAGCGCCGGCAACAAACCTTCAGCATCTTCATCACGTAGATTCGACACCATGATAATAAGCGAGCGTTTTTTCAGCCGCAGTGATAGATCGACCGCAGCCTGATAGTAATCCGGGGTCTGCAAAGTCGGCTGCAAACCATACAGCGCCGATAAAAAACGGTTGACTGTTTCACCTGACTTGCGTGGTGCGACAAAGCGCTTTTCCTGTGTGGCAAAGGTCATCAGACCCGCACTGTCGCCTTCGCGCAGAGCAACATAGGCCAGCAGCAGCACCGCATTGAGGGTGTGATCAAAATGCGAAAGTTCACCATCTTTGGCCGACATACGCCGACCACAATCAATTAAAAACATAATCTGCTGATCGCGCTCGTCCTGGTATTCCCGCGAAATAAGTTTGCGCATACGGGCCGTGGTTTTCCAGTCGATCTGGCGCATCGAGTCCCCCTGGCGATATTCACGTAATTGCAAAAAATCCATACCTTCGCCGCGACGACGTTTGCGCAGCACGCCAATCTGCGATAAACGGTTATCCACCGCCAGAAGCGCATAGCGGGTGATTTCAGCAAAATTGGGGAAGCAGCGCACCGCAGTTTCTGCACCGACTTCACGCGCAATGTCCCATAGACCGAACGGTGATTCCAGACGCAACGCCACGCGGCCAAAACGGAGGTCGCCACGAACTTCAGCTCGAAGACGATATGTTGCGCTAACAAAACCACCGGACGTCAACCTAATACGCATCGGCAAATGCTCAATATTGCAGCCACCCGGATAGTTGTCGAATGCCTGAAATCGCCATGCACCGCGGCCATGGTGTGCAAATCGGAGCGTGACATCGCGCCACACACCCACCGGCAAAGTGGCCGCCACCTTGCGCTCAACCGTAGGTAAATCAGTTCTGAATCGACCTGCCAGCGCATCAGCCAAAGCGATGAGCGCAATGGCCGCGCTCGTAACCAGCCACGCATCAACAAGGTGGAGCAATACTGACGCTACCACTGAAAAAACCAGCCAGACACTGAGCAGCCATAACAAACGTTTTGATGGAATCATGGAAATTGCATGTCGAAATAATCGCCTGACCGTTTCAACATGCTCATGGTATCGGCCTGCATTTTGTTACGCACGCGGCGCTTCAACCTGCTCAAACAAATCACGCAATAACTCATCAACATCACGTCCTTCGATTTCCATTTCAGGTGATGGTGTAATACGATGGCGCAGTACCGGCAATGCAACCTGCTTCACATCATCCGGGGTAACGAACCCGCGTCCTGCGAGAAGTGCCTGTGCGCGCGCTGCCCGCACTATGGCGATACCGCCGCGCGGGCCTGCACCCGATGCAAAGCCCGAAAAATCCCGGGTAGCGCGAGCCAGGCGCACGGCGTAATCGAGCACATTGTCATCCACTGTCAAACTCGCGGCCATCCGTTGCAGCGCGAGAATGGTTTCAGGTTTAACCATGGTAGACACCGATTCAACATTCAGCTTGTCGCCCACATTATTGGCTGTGACACTCCGAACCAGGGCTGCTTCTTCCGCTAGTGTCGGATAGTCAATACGAATCTTCAATAAAAAACGATCCAGCTGCGCTTCGGGCAACGGATACGTACCTTCCTGCTCAATCGGATTTTGCGTAGCCAGCACCATAAAAGGCATCGGCAAAAAATGCGCTATCGCTTCGATGGTCACTTGCGATTCCTGCATCACCTCCAATAGCGCCGCCTGAGTTTTAGCCGGAGCGCGGTTGATTTCATCTGCAAGCAGCAAATGCGCAAACACCGGGCCACGTCGGGTTGTAAATTCACCGGTTTTAGGATCGAACAAGGTATGACCTGTCACATCTGACGGCATTAAATCGGGTGTGAACTGGATGCGTGAAAACGATCCGTCGAAAGTTTTTGCTAAAGCCTTGACCAGCAAGGTTTTACCGAGCCCGGGAACACCTTCAATCAGCACATGTCCGCCTGCCAACAGTGCCACCAGCGTTTGATCAATGATAGCCCCCTGTCCAACCAGAGCCTTACCGATTTCAGCACGCAAGGCAGACAGAATACGCACCGCTTGCTGGAGTTTTTCGTGGTCGATGGCGGGCGGCTGCGAGGCTCGGGAAACCGAGGCTGAAGCGGCAGTTGTAGGCAAAGGTAATGGCAAAGGCTCAGTAATGGGATGATCGTGATCCGTCATGAGAATTCCTGAAAATAAAAGTTAATAATATGGTTGGGTATTTATAGCAAACGATGCAATAGAAAATTGAAGTTAAAAAATAGATTGAGTTGATTTTTTGGCGGGGTCTAGCTGACCTGCGCGAGGCACGGGCTTAGTGCTATGCTCCAGCATTTTCAGGTTGCGGATCACTTCTGTAAAGGTGCGGCGGTCGTTCACATCGCCAAACAAAGCGCGCTGAACTTGTGCCTGGCTGACACCCGTGGTTTGTTCGAGGATTACAATTTGTGCAGCACGGTCAAGCTTTAACAAACCGGTATGTTGACGATGCAGCTGAGCCAGAATCCGTTCGCGCGCGGGACACACTAATGCATTCCAGCCTTGATGACGCCCCACATAGCGCCCCATCGCGCTGAGATGCTCACCGAGACTCAGGCGCATCGCTGGCGCTTTATCAGGAAGTGGCCCAAAGCGTGAAACCATCCGTAGAATCCACATCAGCAGCAGACTAAAAAATGCAGCCAGTACCATCCACGCATGTTGGCCCAGCCATTTCCATAATCCGCCCTCTTCAAAACGCAGCGCCAGCGCCACGACAGGCAAACTTTTTTCCCCGCTTTGGATAGAACTCTGTTGGGCGAGATTCTTCCATTGTGAATTCGCCACAAGATGCCATAAAAACTCCGCATGATCATGCTTGGATAACTGCCGTCTCGCCATGAAATCAAAATTGGAAATGGCCGTTACCTGGCCCTGGCCTTCTGCGAACTGCACCATACGTAAACCGATGTTATCGCTGACCATCAAAATAGGGTTATCAGCAGCAACGTCGGCAACGACGCCAGCATTCACACGCAGATTTTGATAGGGCGCAAACGCAACCTTGAAGGTAGCGCCATCAGCATAAACAATTTCACTGATACCGCTTGTGCGGAACATCGGTGCGATCGCCGCACCCGCTGGCTTGGGCGCAACTTTCTGGCGAGAATTAGCTTCAGGCAACGGATCAACCGGCAGGTTTTCAGCATCAACACCGAGCCCTTCTGGATTATCTGCGTCATCGGCGTTTTCTGTGTCGTTAGCGTTTTCAGTACCACTATCCGTTTTACTTTTTGCGGAGAGCTTCTGCTTTTTATCAGATTTTTCTTTGTAGCCGATTGGCGTCCAGCGGAGCCCGATATGGCCGAGCCTAAATGCAGCCAGCACCGGGTCATCCAGTTTGGGTTGCTCGGCCTCTACCATCAAATGGCCCCCGGCGCGTACCCACTCAACCAGTCGAGCAACACGTTTGGGTGTCATTCGGGCCAAGCGGCGATCACCCAATATCAGGGTGGATTTTTCAGGCAGGGTGTCAATATCTGACTGCTGTTTTAGCAGGATTGTTTTCGCCCCCATGTCCGCCAGCATGCGCTGCATGGCCAGGTAGGGATTGGTGCGCGCCGGGCCTTGTACGTCTGTCCACTCCTGGTGATCTACTACCTCAAACCAGTTTAGCGCTGCATACAGTGCGCCCGCTAATAACAGGCCGGCAACACCGATCCAGATGGCGCGAGTGCGATCAATTTTCATCGCCCGCCCCGGATAGATGCGGCGACGATGCTATGCGGCGGAACAGGCGATTTTCGTAGCGCGCTATCAGCCCGATTAATGATGAAATAAATCGCCCATTGCTCAATGAGTGGCTCAATATCAGCTGCGCTCACGATCTCACGCGCATAAGCAATCCGTTGCCACTGCTTGACGAGCGCTGAAAAATAATCAGGTTTGCCCTCTAAAAAGTTGCCCGGTTCATGCTGAATGGAATAAACGCGGCGCACTCGTTGCACACACTCGCCTTCAGTATCACCACGTCCGATCTCGATCCGGCCATCCTGAATCAGCGCCACCAATGCAGCGCGATACAACAGGCTCACCGATTCACGCGGATGGCCGTCGTCCAGCAATTTGCGCGCCGCATGAGGCACATTGTCCGGTAGCGATTCAGGGCGGATATCGAGACCAAACAGCATCTCAGGACCGAACTTGCGACTCTGCCGACCCCAGCCGCTGAGGCCAACATAACGGGCAATCAAATAAAGTAATCCGGCAGAGACGATGGCGACTCCGATCCAGGCCAGCATCCGCACGCTCTGTGCAAAAAAATCGATCACTGATTTCAACCACGCCCAATCGTATTTTTTGGGTGGTGGTTTTTGTTTAAAACCAGGACCAATGTAGCGAATCTTCCAACTGTCTTTGTATTGTCCAAACTCTTTACTGTCGAGCACTCGAGTAGCGGCATCCGCCGCACCTGTATGAGGTGTAAAGGATTTAATGTCGGCGCCCTCGGCCTGCTCAAGCGCACCGCCAGCCTGGGCGACAACTTCGTCCGGGCTTAACTTCGGGCACATTGTGGCTGATTCGGGTGATTGAGTTGATTCTGGTGACTGAGGTGGGGTCGTGGTTTCGTTTTGCGCCCAGGCTTCCGGCACATTGCTCAACATGAAACCGGCAGCGAAGGCCAGCGCAATACACGCCATCCATTGCCCCGCCATTGTCGTCGTCGAACGCGTAGCTTCATGTACGCGACTGCTCATTTTTTTGAACGCCAGTTCAACATCCCAGCCTTCAATTACGGTACGGCAATTCAGATAAATCGCAAAGCCTGCCGCCACATAAAACGGTTCCAAAACTGAAATCGCAACGACATTGACGGCGTTACCAAAAAATTGCATCCCTTTTGAAACTTCAGCATTAAAAAGCATCTGCCACGACAACTGAAATGCAGGATCACCCGGACTAAAAAGATTAACCATTAAATAGCACGATGCGATCAGCGTTACTTCAAGATGCAGACAAATGATCGTGAGCCAAACCGCCGCACCGCGCCCCTCGCGACCGAGCACACGACGACGCTTTCGCAGATCCTGCCCGCGCGCGCCCTCAAGCTGAATCATTGGCAAATGAAATGAGCGCGCAAAGTCAAAACGGCCATAAGTGAGCGACACCGCCAGACGATTGTTCCACCACAACCTTGGTAGCGCGTGCAGGGTGTCGCGCAAAGAAGAAATCGCCCCAAACGTCGCCGCCGCCAGCACATGCAATACAACACGATCAAACGCGGGCTTTAACCACCACAACACAAATACCGCAATCCCAGGATGTTGCCAGCAGGCCAGATTAATGAGCAATGCCGCCGGTAAATACACCGCACACCAGGCAGAAAATAGCGGCTTCCACCAGTTTTGTGCCATCGCATAACCGAGATCAATCGCTTCCCATGTGCTGCGGGGGCGCAGTGTTATTGCAATATCTTCAACGCGCATAGTGCTTATTTTCGCTACTGACCGCGGGCGTCGCCGTTCCGGTCAGCGCCAGGTAGGCTAATGTAATAATCCACAGCACCACGCCGACAGCATATTTAATTTCGACGGGTGGTATTCGCGAAGACGACCAGAATGCTTCCACGAAGGCTGCTAAAAACGTCAGCAAGGCCGCGCCGTACACCAGACCGATAATATCTGGCATGCGACTCTTCAAGGCTGCAAAACGCCGCTGGCGGCCCGGTGCAAGCAAACTCATACCTACCATCAAGCCAGCTGCGCCCGACAACACGATCCCCGTCAGCTCAAAGGCGCTGTGTCCTGCGACAAAGCCCCAAAAAGTTTCGATGTAGCCGATATGCGTTAAATGGCCTGCCATCGTGCCAATCGACAGACCGTTGAAAAGCAGGAAAAATATTGTGCCCATGCCAAATAACAAACCACCCGCAAAACACTGAAAATCAATCCGCACGTTATTCCACACATAAAAGCCAAACATCGCAAAATCACTGTCGGCATTGCGCTCCGCGCCCAAGCGAAAATTATCCGGCGCATACATTTGTTGCACATTGGCTAACTGCTCACTGGGCAACACCACATGCGCAAAATCAGGAAAATACTGAATTACCGCGAAGCACGCAATCAAGGGAGCCAAAAAAAGAAGCGCCGAAGCCAGCACGTAGCTGAACCGTTTTCTGACCAGCGCCGGAAAACCATGCCGCAGAAATTGACCAACGCCGCCTTCCATACCGTGTGCGCCATACAAAACCTGATGGCCCGCCAGCACCAGGCGTTCCAAACGCCTGACCAATGCGGTGCCGTAATGGCGATCACGGGCGAGTGCCAGGTGATGACATACCTCTCGATAGCGACGCGGCACTTCATCGGCGGGGAGCACATCAGCTGCTGCTATAACAGCATCAACTGATGCTGCAGTTTTGTTTGAGACGGCTTTTTTTTTGCTTTTCTTTGACCGGGATGATGGCGATGCGCCAATCGCCAGCTCAAAAGCAGACCAGCGCTCGCCATAGCGGGCTTCAAATAATTCTTGGCGCATGTTTATCTTTTAGTTAACTTTTTTATTTTTACGCTAGCGTCGGCCAACAAGGTAATTCGCCATTCTGACCAGCCGCTTTGCCGTCTCACCCTCACTAACACCGCGGGTAAGCGGCAGGGCATGTGCGGCAAGCTCCGCTGCTCTCGCATCAGACCATTTTGCGCGACGTTCAGCAAAATCAATCAAGGCACGCTGTTCCCATAATGCCAGCGAAACATTGGGTATCAACGGCTCAGCCGAGGGTATCGCCAGCGGTTTTTCAGCCCTTTCGGTATGCACGACAATGGTACCTGCGGCCAGATCACCGAGACGTTTGAAATCGCGATTAAGCAACATCGTAATCAAACCAAAGCCATAACAAAACGGCAAAAAATCGACCGCGCGAATTAGGTTACGTGCCACTGATGCCCGCCAGCCAACCGGTGTGCCATCTTCATGCAGCACGCGTAAATGGCACTGGCGCTTGCCTGGTGTAGCGCCCTGCCATAGCACCTCGAACAACACCGGATAAATCCATTCCAGTGCAAACCACAATAGCATTGAGATACCGATACCGACTTTCCCGAGTGCCGCCAGCACCGCCTGTACAGCAAGCACAATAATCAGTCGAAACATTAAATCAATCGACCAGGCTGCGGCACGCGGTACCGGACCCGCCACTTTCAACGTGAGCTCAATGCCCTCAGGGGTCGGAATTGTCCGTAACGTATCAAGCATTGACTACGTCCTCTGGCCGATAAATATCAAACGAGTCCAGAAACCATGGATGCTCCCTTCGAGTGGGGCCGACAGCATCTCGTTTGGTCTTATACGTACCCTAAAATGCAAGGTTACTCTGCCAAAAATATATCGCGATAAGCCGCGTAAGTGGAGGCATACATCAATGGGAACGCCACCAGCAACCCCATCCCGAAAGGCAGAACGGCAATAATGAATATAAACAAAAAAACGAGACCATAAATAAGGAAAGGCATGACATTTTTCAAGCAAGCGGAGAAACTCATGCGAATCGCGGCCATGGGCGTTATATCTTGCAATGCCACCAAAGTTGAAGCAAACCAGAACGCCATGGCGACCGGCACATAAAGCGCCAACATAACCAACACAATCATCATAAAACCAAGAAAAGAGCTGCCAACAAGCGCCACTACATCGGCCTGATCTCCGCTCATCAAGGCACCGATCAGGCCAGTTGATCCCAGCACCACCGCGAATAAAATCACCGCCACCACTAGTAGCGCGAGCGTTGCGACCACATAGAGCAGACCGACAATTAAGAGCGATGCCGTTTTTTCTTTGAAGCCCGCAAATAAATCGCTGATTTCGAATGACCGCCCCAGATGTTGGGCCTGACACCCGATCATAAGTCCCCCGGTGAAAAGGGCAAACAGTATGTAATTAATAAATCCGCCGATGATGGGCAGTAAGGTGAGTACCACCGCCATGACCAACATGATGACCATACACACAACCCAGCTTAATGGGGCCTGCGTAAAAATGCTCCAGCCAGCACTAATCCAGCTCACTCCATTACCGGTCGGTACTGAACGTCCGCCTTCAATAAACTGACAATCGATTTCAGGCGTCGCACTGATAATGTCAACTGAAGGTGGCTGATATGGATTCATCGGCTGGTTCGGTTCCATGTTAATTTCCCTTGAAGAAGATGATAAAGGCGCCGCCAGAACAGATCTGGCAAAACTGAAACAGCTTGATTGTGATCAATCGTTTAGTAATGATATTGTAACGTGCGCTCTTGCGCTTGCGAACAAAAAAACTTCAGCGAGAGCCGCAAAATAAACATTCATCTACAAATGGGCGTTGGCCGCAGCGAGCCATATTTTCATCATATCAACTGTTTCTTTCACATCATGAACGCGGATAATTTTTGCGCCATGCTGCATGGCAATCAACGCCGTGGCCAAACTTGCGGCGAGGCGATCATTCGCCGTACGGCCGGTAATCAAACCTAGAGAAGATTTGCGCGAGAAACCGGCGAGAACCGTATAACCGCTTTGCACCAACACATTCAGTTCACGCAATAAAACAAAATTATGCGCTGTGGTTTTGCCAAAACCGAAGCCGGGATCAATCACAATTCGCTCTGATTTAATGCCCGCTGTGCGGCATACGTCGGCACGAATTAGCAGGAAATCGCGCACTTCTGTGACCACATTTTGATATTCCGGCGCTTGCTGCATGCTTCTCGGCGCACCTTGTTTATGCATTAAACATAGCGCTACCGTGCTGGCAGCACAAATCTCAACCGCACCGCTCGCCTGTAATGCATTGACGTCATTGATCATCGCGACACCCTGCTTGATTGCCTCCTGCATGACCTCGGTTTTTTGTGTATCAACTGAGACCGGCACGTTCTCGCGTGCCAACGCTACCAGTACCGGCATGACGCGATCCAGCTCTTCCTGCAATGAGACCGCAGCAGCACCCGGACGAGTGGATTCTCCGCCAATATCAATTAGGTCCGCGCCTTCACCAATAAGCTGTCTGGCCTGCAAAATCGCACGATCAGGCCGCAAAAATTTACCCCCATCCGAAAACGAATCAGGCGTCACATTCACGATGCCCATGATCAACGGACGCGCCAGGCTGAACTCATGGACGCCGCACATTAAACGCTCAGGCGTTAAAGACTTTATCGACATGTTAAATTTTTCATTTTTGAACGACCGCTACGAAGCCAACACCCTGAGTTGCAAATGCAGACTCTCAACAAACAAAACGGGCGACTTGGCAACTTAAAGATCGCCCGGTCGCCCGTTTTGCTATTGCCTCAAATTACGTGCTGTATGGTGTACTACCCAATACTGTATTGGTTGTACAGCCAATATTACCGACTACCTGCTACCTGACATCTTCGGCCGGTTGAATACTGCTGACAGCGGCTGCTTCCGGTTTTATTTCTGCTGCTGGCACCGGCGCTGCAGGGCCGCCGCCATCGCCACCGGATTTAGGCTTAAACTGCATCGAGGACGGTTTGGGAGGACGCGGGGGGCGGCCTTCCATAATGTCTTTGATCTGATCAGCATCAATAGTCTCAAACTCCAGTAGCGCTTTGGCCATCGCCTCAATCTTGTCGCGATTTTCTTCAATGGTTTTCCGTGCCAGCGCATATTGTTCATCAATGATGCGACGAATTTCTGCATCAACTTTGCGCATGGTTTCTTCCGATACGCTGGTTTGGCGCGTCATCGAACGACCCAGGAAAACCTCACCTTCATTTTCAGCATAAACCATCGTGCCCATTGAATCAGACATACCATAGCGCGTGACCATATCGCGGGCAATTTGTGTGGCACGTTCAAAATCGTTTGACGCGCCTGTAGTCATTTGATTCATGAACACTTCTTCGGCAATACGACCGCCAAACAGTACTGCAATACGTGTCATCAAATAAGTTCGGTCATAGGCATACCGGTCTTGTTCAGGCAATTGAATAGTCACGCCCAATGCACGACCACGCGGAATAATCGTAACCTTGTGCACCGGATCGCTTTTGGGCAACAGATAACCCAGAATCGCATGGCCAGACTCATGGTAAGCCGTGTTTCTGCGTTCTTCTTCATCCATCACCATCGAGCGACGCTCGGCACCCATCATGATCTTGTCTTTTGCGCGCTCAAAATCCTCATGATCTACCAAACGCTTGCTGGCACGCGCAGCAAACAACGCCGCTTCATTGACCAAGTTTGCTAGATCTGCGCCTGAAAATCCGGGACAACCGCGCGCAATGATACTTGCTTCCACATCAGGTGCAATCGGCACTTTGCGCATATGCACCAGCAAAATTTGCTCGCGGCCGCGCACATCCGGCAGCGGCACCACAACCTGACGATCAAAGCGACCTGGACGCAGCAACGCTGGATCAAGCACATCAGGACGGTTAGTGGCGGCCACGACGATGACACCTGCGGTGGGCTCAAAGCCATCCATTTCTACCAGCAACTGATTCAGCGTTTGTTCACGCTCATCGTTGCCGCCGCCGAGTCCTGCGCCACGCTGGCGACCCACTGCGTCAATCTCGTCAATAAAAATAATGCAGGGTGAACTTTTCTTGGCTTGTTCGAACATATCGCGAACACGTGCTGCGCCAACACCGACAAACATTTCCACAAAATCAGAACCAGAAATAGAGAAAAACGGCACCTTGGCCTCACCGGCAATGGCCCGTGCTAACAAGGTTTTACCAGTACCCGGATTACCCACCATCAACACACCGCGCGGGATGCGACCACCAAGCTTTTGAAATTTGGAAGGGTCGCGCAAAAAATCAACTAATTCGGAGACTTCTTCTTTTGCCTCATCGCAACCCGCCACATCGGCGAAGGTAATGGGATTGGCGTTTTCATCGAGCATTTTGGCGCGGCTTTTACCGAATGAAAATGCACCTCCACGCCCGCCGCCCTGCATTTGGCGCATGAAATAAATCCATACCCCGATCAGCAGCAATACCGGGAATGACGAAACCAGAATATTGAATAATAGCGATGGCTCTTCTTCCGCTTTGCCCTGAATTTTCACGCCCGCTTTGAGCAAGCTGTCAGCCATAAAAAAGTCCGGCACCAGAGTGGTGACAAATTCACCCTTATCGCGAGTATAAACGCGCACCGTCTTCACACCTTCGTAGCGAATTTTTTCCACGTTGCCTGACTTAGCCTCCTGCATCATCGTGGAGTAATCCATCTCGTTGCTCTTCTGGCCACGATTGGAAAAACTCATAAAAGCAAACATTAAAACGATGCCGATGACGAGCCAAACACCAATATTCTTAACCCAGTTATTCACTCACGTTCCTTTACAAAGTCCGCACATTGATGAATACCAAATCGTGTATTCATCTACTTACCTACGTTATTTTTACTAAAACAAATTTCTATCGTACACCAAACCCTTGAAAACGTCTCCGACGTTGGCTGCTTGCATTGAATATATACGGCAGCTACACAGGCGCTGTTTTGACCGATTTAGCCACTAGATAAACCTCACGGCTTTCATCCCGCGAAGCATCCGGCTTTTTGGCAGACACATGCTGAAAATGAGACCGTAGCAGTTTTATAAACGGCTCAAAACCTTCACCCTGAAAAACTTTGACGATAAAGACGCCGTTTGGTTGCAAAAACTTGATCGCAAACTCCATTGCTAATTCACCCAGCGCAAACAGGCGAGCCTGATCGGTTAAGGGAATACCCGTCATGTTGGGCGACATATCTGACATTACAAGATCAACCGGCTTATTTTCCAGTTCCGCAATCACGGCCTGTAACCCGGCTTCATCCGAAAAATCAGCCTCAATAAAGATCACGCCGGGAATAGCTTCCATCGGCAATAAATCGATGGCAACTACTTTGCCGGTATTGCCTTTACCCGTGCCACGACCCACCTTTTTGATCGCCAATTGTGACCAACCGCCTGGTGCCGAGCCCAAATCCACGACGACGGCACCGGGCTTTAAATAGCCGTGCTTAGCATCTATTTCGAGTAATTTGTAAACGGCGCGCGAACGATAACCCTCGCCATGCGCCTTCTTTACGTAAGGGTCATTCAAATGTCGCTGAACCCAATCACGACTGTTTTTAGGACGGGCGTTAGCCATAGCCTTTATAATCCGTTTATGAAAATCATATTATCCCCTACCGAGCGTCGAGCGCTCCGCGCAACTGCGCATTCTCTTAGTCCTGTTGTCATGATTGGCAATGACGGACTTACCTCAACCGTTATCGCCGAAATTGAGCGCTCTCTCATGGCGCATGAGCTGATAAAAATCCGTGTGTTTAACGATGATCGTGCACAGCGTGAAGTCTGGCTCAATGAAATTTGCGATCAGTTATCTGCTGCATCCGTGCAGCATATCGGCAAACTGCTCGTCATATGGCGTAAAAGCGAAGAAAAAACCAAACTTGCCGCCCAAAAAGCCAGCCGCCCCAAGCCGCCGCGCTTGACCAAACGCGAGGAGGAAGCCCGTGCCAGTGGCCAAAAACCTTCACCGCGTCGACGGGTAATGCGTAAGGCGTAGTTTACGCGCCGTCTTTTTAGCGATTAAACTCAAGCATTGGTGGAGTTTTTGAAGGCTTTTTACCTTACGACCCGCCACAACGCTAGAGTTTATAAAATTTATCGACAACTACTCGTTTACCTACACAGCGATCCAAGTTTAATAACAGTCAGGTTTTGGTGGTTTGCAATTGCCTGACAGTACCCCAAGCCATAGCCGCCAACACTGCAACACCCAGCAACAGTACGCCCCATAAAATATAATTTTTTCGCTCAGTGGCCGGGCTTGCGCCCACTTGCGCCAAACGCTCAGGGTAAAACCTGGCGGGTTCGATCATCATCAGCGGTAATTGTTCGATCTTTAGTGCGCTCGCTTCGGGCACGATGGTTTGAATCGGCAATGCCACACTCGGCGCATCAAAATAGCCGACCGCCACTCGCATTTCATCTGAAGGTTTGACCGCCGCAATGATTTCTTGGCCGTCATACTCAATCGCCGCCGCGACCAAATTGGCCGCGATATTTGCGGAGCTGGACGGCACTTCAATTCTCAATTGCCGCACTGAAACGCCATTGAGGCGCAGCGGCGCGTTCGTCGTGATGGTTTGCTTGCCCGCCACAGGGCCTGCGGTTTCGAGCCGGAACAACACCGTTTCACCGATGCGTCGCCATGTTTGTTTATCGTTGTCACGACCAAGCACGACTATCGGCAGCAGCGTGCCCGTTTGCTCGGTAGTGAGCATCAGTGCGCGTAACCGCAGCGGAGAGCCAAGCTGCCACATAAGCGCATGCGGGGTGAAAACAGTTGCAGTTCCCAAATTACGTTTTGGCTGTGCAATCGGCATGCGGCTGGCTGATTCCGTGGTCATCGTGGCGCCGCGAATGACGACGGCGCTCTGATTTTTTTGCGGCAGCCCTATTGGCCATGTCACGCGCAGGTATCGACCCATAATAGCGATACCGGTGCGCGCGGTTGTCCCCAGCCGCAGCTCGACCGTTGTAAGCGCCAGCGCGCCTGCGTTGCTCGCATCTCCCTTGATACCTCCTTTAGCATGTCCCGTGGCATCCTTCGCATCCGCCACACCCCCATAACCAACACCGCCCGCATAGCTGAATCGATAAACGGATTGAGCGCTGGCAATCACCTCCCAGTTTAAAAAATCGCGGGTAGCCTCAATGGTAATGGGAATCACCTGATTCGCCGGTAAATCCATATCAAATTCGATACTGGTGATCTGGCCCTCAATGGCTCGAGTATCGAACAACACACCGACCGTTGTGCTCTCGGTAGTGATAGTCGTAGCGGTAGCGGCGGCACGGTTGGCTTTAGAATTGGCCGGCAGAACGGTCCGATCAATCAGCACATTCATTTCATCGCCGCGGCTTTCAATCCGCACGGTCGCGCTGCCTGCAGCCACTAATTTGCCGCTATCACGAATCGGGAAAGCTTTGAGGGTGACCTTGGCAGCGGTGGTTGAAGTGAATTCAGCCGCGCTTGAACGCAATGCGAACGGTACTGGCTCGCCGCCGCTATTGAACAAACGCAGATCAGCCAAGTCCGGAGTCTGGCTATGCATAATCAAATCAGCCGGCAGCGGAATACGCTGCAGCGACCCGCCATTTGGCAACGGCTGTATACGCATAGTTGCAGCCATATCATCCAGTGCAAGCTGTTGGGGTGGTCGAATACTTTGCGATTCCGCCTTCATTGCGAATAACGCAAAGCACATGGCAAGCCCTGCACCGAGCAAAAGAACTAAATATTTTTTCATGATTTGGTTCCCGGACTTGATTCACTGTTTTGATCATCTGCCAATGACATCGCAAGCTTGGGCGGCATGGGCGCAAAGAAACCCGCAACCAAAATCAATATTGCTACGCCAATAAATGCCACCACGCGGGTAAAGCCGCCCACATTTGATATATCGATAAAAAAGAGCTTAGCCACTGTCAAGCCGAGCAATGCTGCGCCTAACATCCATAAGCCACGTTTGACGTTGCGATGCCCCAACACCATCATCACCAAGCCCATTACGGACCACAGAATCGAATACCCGGTCTGTACAAAAAATGAATTAAATAGCTGGTCTGAATCCCACGGCACCGCAAAAAAATGATGCGCAATACGCAACCACACGGTGTTGATAAACACGAAGCCGAGAGCCACATATGGAATCCAGATTGAGCGAGAACCCAGTAAGCTGCGGTCACGGCTTGCCATGCCCAAGCGCCGCATCAGCAGCACCCATGCAACCCCGACCGCGATGGTCAGCGCAACGGTGATCTCGACAGGATTGAGCAAAGGAATATACGGCAGCGGCGCGGCATTACCGTCGGACAAAAGCGCCAGTGCAAAGCCGGCCAGCGTCGTACCGATAACCAGTGGTGTCGCTGCAATAAAAATATAGCTGCGTAAGTAAGAGCGTAGAGGCCAGGCGGAATGTTGGTCAGACTGGCCGTCGTGCGCGTTGGCGGTAGAAGCCGCAACCCACATAATAATTAGCGCAAGTGCAATCACCGCCGCCACCAACAGAGTTGTTGATGCCCACGCGGTTCTCCACAAATCGGCGTTCGACACCAGACGTGCCAATGCACCGCCAGCCAGCACCACTACTATCCACACACTCACGGCATGCGCCAGCGCATACCATTTGCCGGGCGCAGCATCGCCATTTGTGGAATCATCGTTTGCGTACATCACCCAATAATGAATAGCCAGTGCAAGCGGCCAGATGATTAAACCAATGCGATTAAATCCGGCATTCAGATCCGTCGTGGATTGGGCTGCAAATAGCGCCAGTAGCGGCATGATGATGAACGCGATCGCCCGCGCCGCTTGCCACGCCAAGCGTCTGCCAACGATAAAGCTGACTGTTGCACTGAGCAAAATAACAATCATGATCGCAAGTGCCTGATGCGCGTCATCGACCAGCCGGTGATAAAAATTATGCTGCAGCGCATCGCCACCGGCGAAAACAGACGGAAAAGTTCGCGTCAACTCATTTGACACGCCAGCACACCACAACACAAACGCATACCAATAAGCAGGAGCTGCAAGCCATCGCTCCACCGCCTGATAGCCGCGCTGCAAACCGGAAATCGGGTCTGCGTTGTCAGAACTATTACTTCCGCGCCGCAGCACCCATGCAATCACTGCGGCACCCAACGCCAACAATAACAAACCCATAAATTGAGTGTTTAAAAAGAACTGGGTTACGGGCGTCGGACGCTCCCACGCACTACCAGAGATGCCGAGCAGGAACGTGATTAATGCCACCGGTTGCAGCGCCAATCCAAACGCACGGGCCAGCCATCGCTGCTGGCGCAAACCAACCCAGACAATCGCCGCACCTTCAATCGCCCATGCTGCCGCGGTGACCTCGGCTCCGAAGGCGAGCGGAATCGCCAATGTCGCAAAACCCACTCCAATCGCGAGCAAACTTTCACCGGCAAGGCGAGGCGATGTAAATTTCATCACATGAGTGGTGTCATGATTTGCCAAACGGCTCGCCGCCCCGCGTCTGGCAAGAGCTGATTGCCAAAGTGCCAAGCCCAGATAAACACCTCCCGTCATGACTGCGGCAAACGCGCTCGCATAGGGGATAACGCGTACCATCGCGGCCTGCATGCCAAAACCAACCAGGGCCATGCCAAAGACTAAAGTGCCATCAACATAACCGGCACCGCGCTTATCTTGCAGCAGCGCAGGACGATTGGCGTAGATCAGCGCAATGGCTAAATAAATAACCCAGCCGAAAATCAAAAATGCCTGGCAGCTGGCGTAATGAATCACCTCGTAATGATCGCGCGCCCATAATCCGGCAATGCCAAAGGTTAGAACAAAACTGCTCACGCTCAGCAATCGCCAGGTCTTGAACCACGCGATCGCCAGCACCGCGATATTCAGGAGCGCATAGTACGAAAAAAGAGCGATATGACTGCCGCCGCCAGTTGAGAGCAGCACCGGGACTAAAAAGCCTCCCGTGAATCCGATGATCGCCATCGCGCGCGAATTTTGCAATAACGCCAACGCTGTCGATAGCGCACAAACCACCCCCATGACCGCAAAGGCGAAGCCAGGATCAAGCAGGTGATAGAGCTTGAACGCAGCGAAAGTGGTCAAGTACAGCACTGCAACACCTGCCCCCTGCAATGTCAGCGCATAGCCCGGTTTGGCGGCTCTGGTGCGCCAGCCAAATATCAGCAACGCCACACCAGCCGAACCGATGCCAGCCAGACGCACCTCGATCGGAATCAGCGCGTTATCAACTGCGTATTTAGCCAAAAACAAAAGCCCCAGAAACAGCACTACGATACCGATACGCACCACTGTATTGCCACCGAATAACCAATTTTTAGCGGCGGCGAACCCCAGCTCGATAACCGACGGCTCGCTTGGCGGCGGCAAGCTTGCCACTCTTTCCGGCGGCGGGCGCACTCGGGCTGATGACGGCGCTACGACCGATTCCGGTGAAGCCATAAAGTCGGATTTTAGTGGAGATGTTTGCGCATCAAGCACAGCCGCGGTCGTAGTCATCGCGGCTGCTGGTTGCTGCTCACTGGGGGGCGTGTCCTGGAATGATTGGGGCGAGGCGGAAGAAGTAAGTTCCTTCGTTGCGTGCTGCGCTATTTTTTGTTTACGCGCCTCCTCTGCCTCCCATGCCACAGCGAGCGCACGCTGCGCATCAGCGACTGCACCCTTGAGCTTTGATTTAATAATGAGGTGCAGGCTGAGGCCCGCAAAAAAACCAAAAAAACCGCCCCCCATTGCGCTTAAAAACTCATCACGGCCCAGTAGCCCGCCAAAAAATATGCCCCAAATAACTCCCCATAAAATTAGCATCCGAAGCCCTTGTTATTATTTAGTATTTCAATTATCAGTAATGATAGTCTGGTTCAGTGCTTTACTGCATGACAGCTCAATATTGAAAAAAATGAATAGGACGTGGATGCAACACAAGACTGATTGCGCCGCCCATCCCTGATTACATCCACCCGTCACAAATCAATGGGAACTAGCTAATCGAATGTTTACGATGACATCTTTTACAGGAGGAATCATCATGAAGCCCACTTTCATTAAACGCTCTTTTGCCACTATCGCCAGCATCACCAACCTTATTGCCATTGCGACATCCCTATCTTTATCTCTATCTCTATCTCTATCCATTGCCTCTGCTGCGCCCTCTGCCATTGATGCACCCACCGCGTCCATCGTCCCGAGCGTTTACCCATCATTTAAAGTCAGTGTTATAGGCAACGGCCAGCCGATGATTTTAATTCCAGGGCTCGCATCTTCGGGCGAGGTTTGGGATAGCACGGTCAAGCAATTTTGCGGGCGCGATCGTTATGAATGCCATGTTTTAACCCTCGCCGGGTTTGCCGGTGTGACACCAATTGCGACACCGTTGCTGCCCACCGTTGTAACGCAACTGGTCGAATACATCGACACTAAAAAACTCAAACGTCCGATCATGGTAGGGCACAGCCTTGGCGGTTTTTTAGCGCTGCGCATGGCCGCCGATTATCCGGATAAATTCGGACGCCTCATCATCATTGACTCTCTACCTGCACTTGGCGCAGTGCAGATGCCTGACATCACCCCGGAACAATTAAAAAGCATGGCTGCCAGAATGCTTGCAGGCATGAAAAGTCAGGACAAAGCACTTGCTGCTGAAGGGCAAAAAAAATCCATCTCCAGCATGGTTACAAAACCAGAAGATGTTGAACGCGTACTTGGCTGGGGCAGTAAATCAGATCCGAACACCGTATTCAGCGCCATGCACGATTTGATTGCCACTGATTTACGTCAGGATATTGCGCGCATCAAATCACCCACACTGGTTCTGGGCACCTGGATTGCCTATAAAGATTACGCACCACGATCAGCCATTGAGGCAACTTATAAATCGCAATACCAAAAACTTAACGGTGTAGTCATTGAAGTGGCCGATAATGCGCGTCATTTCATTATGTACGATGATCCAAAATGGATGTTTGAGCGCATGGAAAATTTTTTGAAATGATTATCCGATAATCCAACACCGACTGTACAACGACCAAACGACGCCAGCAGCGCGCTTTTATTTAAGTCCGTGCTGCTGGGGTCCTCAGCCTTTCATGAATATCACGCACATCACAAAATCTGTAACAACACCGACGCCAACACCGGCCCCAGCATCGTCACCCACGTCGGCAAGAACGCATGCCGATGAATACTGGAAGTACTGGATTTGTCAGTGCGCGGGCTGGGGAAGTGTTGCGGTACTGTTCACTTTTTCATTCTCGTCATTTTCGCCCAGCAACCTGGGCGGGCTCGCAACAATCTATGCGTGGTCTGCAATATGTGGCAGCGGCTTATCCCATATCTGGCGAGGCTTTCTTAAACAGCGTGGCTGGCTGACGATTCAACATCAACCGCCATGGTGGCGCATCGCCGCTGTGATGTTATTGCTCGGCACCCTGCAAACATTATTGGTCACGCTGGGCTTTGCGGTGATTCGATTGCCGGGCTCGTTTTCAAGCTGGTCTTGGCTGCCTAGTGCGCTAATAGCGTGGACAACACTGTTTATCATTTGGACTACGATCTATTTTTATGTCGCCTCAGTTCGCCACACGCGTCAATTTCAGGCGGAAGCGTTGCGGCTGGAAATTTACGCCAAGGATGCCGAGCTGCGTGCCCTGCAGGCGCAAATCAATCCCCATTTCTTTTTTAACAGCCTCAACAGTGTGCGCGCCCTGATTTATGAGAATCCCAATGCAGCCGCGCAAATGATTGACCAGCTCGCTGGCGTGATGCGCTATGCCTTGCAATCAGGCGGCGTCAAGATGGTCAAATTGACGCAGGAAATTGAGGCAGTCAATGCTTATCTGGCGATCGAAAAAATCCGGTTCGAGGAACGGTTGCGGGTCACGGTGCAAATTGAGACAGGACTTGATGAGGTGTTGATTCCACCCATGATTTTGCAAGCCTTGGTGGAGAATGCGGTCAAATATGGTGTGGAGCGCAGCGCCACCGGCAGTGATTTACGCATCAGGATTTCGCGGCTTACTGGCATGATTCATATCGAGGTGGCCAATACTGGTTTGATTGCGCAATTCGGTGCGTCATGCATTGCGCCCGTAGCCGATTCCACTCGGCTTGGTTTGGACAATACCCGTAAACGTCTAGCACTTATGATGGGGGCCGAGGCTACGGTTGAGCTGCGTGAAGAGCTGATCGAAAAAGATCGCTGGGTGCTTGCGGTGATTATGCTGCCTGATGTGCTGATCAAGACTAATATGACGCGCGATGTAAAACGCGACGTGGCACCCTATTTGGCATCCGATGTGACCACAGAAAAAATGACTTAAAAGCCATGATTCGCGCCATTATTATTGATGATGAGCGGCTGGCACGGGCTGAGCTTCGGCGTCTGCTGTTAGCGCATACCGAAATCGAAATCGTCGGCGAGGCAGCCCATATTGATGACGCGCTGCAACTTATTGAAGCATTGCAGCCGAACCTGATTTTTCTCGATGTACAAATGCCGGGAGGCAATGGATTTGATCTGCTGGCGCGGCTGGATACAGCGCCGGAGGTCATATTTACCACAGCCTTTGATGCTTATGCGCTAAAGGCTTTTGAAGTTAATGCGCTCGACTATCTGCAAAAACCGATTGAGTCCAAACGCCTTGCTGCGGCGCTGGATCGTGCCCGCCAACGTAGTCAGCCCCTCGGATTATTGCCGACCGCCATCCTGCATCAAAAACGCGCCGAGCATAAAATTTTTATAAAAGATGGGGACCGCTGCTGGTTTGTCGCTCTCGTTGACATCATGCTGTTTGAATCTGAGGGCAACTATGCTCGGGTTTATTTTCAGTCGCATCGGCCCCTGATGCTGCGTTCATTAAATCAGTTGGAGACGCGCCTTGATGCCACCCAGTTTTTTCGCGCCAATCGACGACAAATTATTAATCTGAATTTTATTAATACCGTTTCAGCAGCGGACTCCGGCGGGCTAACCATCGTCATGAACAATGAGTTACGGATAGAGCTCTCACGCCGACGCGCCGCAGAATTCAGGGATATTTCCAGCCTGTAATCACCATGCAAAAATTACAGATACTTAACATCCATAATTTCATACTCCTTGACGCCGCCCGGTGCGCGCACCTCAACGACATCACCGGCATACTTGCCGATCATGGCGCGCGAGATAGGCGATGAAAACGAAATTTTTCCCTGTTTGATATCCGCTTCATCTTCGCCGACAATTTGGTAAGTTACTTTTTCTCCGGACTCAACTTCCTCGAGATCAACGGTTGCGGCAAACACCACGCGGCCATCATCATCAAGCAGATGCGGATCAATAATTTGCGCGCTGGAGAGCTTGCTTTCCAGCTCCTGGATACGGCCTTCAATAAAGCCCTGCTTTTCTTTGGCTGCGTCGTATTCGGCATTTTCAGATAAATCGCCTTGCGCACGCGCTTCCGAAATAGCGTTGATAACGGCAGGGCGATCAACCGATTTCAAACGCTGCAATTCAGCCTTCAAGGCATTGGCACCGATAACGGTAAGAGGAACTTTTGCGAGACTGCTCATGTTATTTTCCTGAAAAAATAGGGCCGGGCACGAACAGCGCACCCTTTTGTAAAATCGCTTGGTGACATGGAAATGATGTTGCTTAATTTAGAAAATTTTACTTTCGCTTTTATCTTTACCCGTAGCTTTACGCATTCACAATCAGTTTATGCAGGCTTTGCAAATCATAAACTTTCAATTCACTGATGTGCTGCATACCGGCACAAGCTGCCTTTGCACCTGCTATTGTTGTGTAGTAAGTGATGCGGCCTTGCAGGGCCGCATTACGGATCGCCCATGAATCACGAATCGAGCGCTTGTCTTCATCAACGGTATTGATGATAAGCGTGATTTCGCGGTTCTTGATCATATCGACAATATGCGGACGACCTTCTGCAACTTTATTGACGGGCGCAACCACCATGCCCACCTTGGTTAAATGCGCTGCCGTGCCTTTAGTTGCCACCACACTAAAGCCCAGTTCGATCAAGATACGCGCTACCTCTTCTGCTTTCACCTTATCGGCATTACGCACACTCAAAAATGCTTTGCCTCCGATAGACAACTTTACACCCGCGCCCAATTGCGATTTCACGAACGCCTCGGCAAAAGTCTCGCCTACGCCCATGACTTCACCAGTCGATTTCATTTCCGGGCCGAGGATGGTGTCAACGCCGGGAAATTTGATGAACGGAAACACCGCTTCTTTCACCGAGAAATAAGGTGGCGTGATTTCCCGGGTCGCGCCCTGTTCTTTCAGCGAGCGGCCCGCCATGCAGCGTGCGGCGATTTTCGCAAGTGGCAATCCAATCGCCTTCGATACAAACGGCACCGTCCGTGATGCTCGAGGATTGACTTCCAGTACATGAACTTTATCGATGCCGTTTTGGGTTTGGATCGCAAATTGCAAATTCATCAAGCCCACCACTTTTAGCGCGTGTGCGAGTGCGATCGTTTGACGACGCAATTCATCCTGCAATTCAGTCGAGAGCGAAAACGGTGGCAGCGAACACGCCGAGTCGCCCGAATGCACCCCCGCCTGCTCGATGTGTTCCATAATGCCGCCGATCAATACTTCACGACCGTCGCAAATCGCATCGACATCGACTTCAATCGCGTCGTTCAAAAAACGATCCAGCAGTACCGGCGAATCATTTGACACCTTCACTGCTTCGCGCATGTAGCGCTCAAGATCCGATTCGATATGGATAATTTCCATTGCACGCCCGCCGAGTACATAGCTCGGACGCACCACCAGCGGATAACCGATTTCACGCGCCTTGATAATCGCTTCTTCATTGGTGCGCGCAGTACGATTCGGCGGCTGCAGCAAACCCAACTCGGTAATCAATTTTTGGAAACGTTCTCGATCTTCTGCCATATCAATCGCGTCCGGCGTGGTGCCAATAATCGGCACGCCATTGGCTTCCAACGCACGGGCCAACTTCAGCGGCGTCTGCCCACCGAATTGCACAATCACGCCGATCGGTTTTTCAATCGCGACAATTTCGAGCACGTCTTCCAAAGTCAGCGGCTCAAAATACAAACGATCTGAGGTGTCGTAATCAGTCGATACTGTTTCCGGATTGCAGTTGACCATGATGGTTTCGTAGCCATCTTCACGCAACGCAAGTGCTGCATGCACGCAGCAATAATCGAACTCAATTCCCTGACCAATCCGATTCGGCCCACCGCCCAGAATCATAATTTTTTTATTATTGGTTGGATTCGATTCGCACTCTTCGTCATAGCTCGAATACATATATGCGGTCGAGGTTGAAAACTCCGCCGCACAGGTATCGACACGTTTGTATACTGGGCGAATATTAAAAGAATGGCGTCTGGCGCGGACTTCTGACTCTTTTTGCTTCAAGAGGTGCGCCAATCGGCGATCCGAGAAACCGCGGCGCTTGAGGTCACGCATTTCGGTCGCGTCAATTTCAGACAGTGATTTTTTGTCGAGCGTTAACTCTATATCAACCAGTTCTTTTATCTGGGCTAAAAACCACGGATCGATTTTTGTATAACCAAATACTTCTTCCAACGACATACCAATGCCAAACGCATCGGCCACGTACCAAAGCCGCTCGCCTCTGGGATACGCTAATTCATCGCCAATTTTTTCAGGGTCTACCGTTTTCAGATTGAATCCATCGACACCCGCTTCCAAACCGCGCAACGCTTTTTGCAGCGACTCCTGAAAATTACGACCAATCGCCATCACCTCGCCGACGCTCTTCATTTGCGTGGTCAAACGATCATCAGCTTGCGGAAATTTTTCGAAAGCGAAGCGCGGGACTTTCGTCACTACATAATCAATGGAGGGCTCAAATGAGGCTGGTGTAGCGCCGCCAGTAATATCATTTTTTAATTCATCCAGGGTATAACCGACGGCCAACTTTGCCGCGACTTTTGCGATAGGGAAACCGGTCGCTTTCGAGGCCAACGCGGAAGAACGCGATACCCGCGGATTCATTTCGATCACAATCATGCGACCGTCTTGGGGGTTCACCGCGAACTGCACATTCGAGCCGCCCGTCTCCACGCCCACTTCACGCAACACCGCAATCGAGGCGTTACGCATGATCTGATATTCCTTGTCGGTCAGCGTTTGTGCGGGCGCGACCGTGATCGAGTCCCCGGTATGCACACCCATCGGATCAAGGTTTTCAATGGAGCAAATGATGATGCAGTTGTCCGCTTTATCGCGAACCACTTCCATCTCAAACTCTTTCCAACCGAGCAATGATTCTTCGATCAATAATTCTTTAGTCGGCGAGGCTTCAAGACCACGTTCGCAAATCTCGACAAATTCATCGCGGTTGTAAGCAATACCGCCGCCCGAACCACCCATCGTAAAGCTTGGCCGAATAATCGCCGGAAAGCCAATCGCGGTCTGCACTTGCAGCGCTTCTTCCATCGAGTGCGCAATCATCGAGCGCGCCGATGCGAGACCAATCTTAGTCATGGCCTGTTTAAATTTTTCGCGATCCTCTGCTTTATCAATTGCCTCGCGCGTGGCACCAATCATCTCGACATCGTATTTCGCGAGCACGCCATGCTTCGCCAGATCCAGCGCGCAATTTAATGCAGTTTGCCCGCCCATGGTGGGCAGCAACGCATCAGGACGCTCTTTCTCAATAATCTGCGCCACCACTTTCCACGTAATCGGCTCGATGTAAGTCACATCCGCCATGTTCGGATCCGTCATGATCGTAGCCGGATTTGAATTGACCAGAATGACTTTGTAACCCTCGTCGCGCAGCGCTTTACACGCCTGCGCGCCCGAATAGTCGAACTCGCACGCCTGGCCGATAACAATCGGGCCTGCGCCGATGATGAGGATGGATTTTATGTCGGTACGTTTAGGCATAATTTGAGCAAGGTTTCAGGTAAATCCAATTTTGCGTTTTTGCACGAGCAGTGGCAGGTTTAGTTTTTATATGAGTGTCCATCAATTCACCAATCGCTTTGAACACGACGGCATTCTGTTCGTCGTACTCCGCTTCCATGTCGGCAACTTTGCGCCGAAGTTTTTGGTTACCTTCAATCAGGTTTCGCATAGGGATGAACGCATACATGATTTCAATATTTACTGGGACAACGCGTGGGCTGCGCAGCGCACTTGAAAGCATGGCAACGCCTTTTTTTGCTGAAGGCGTAGCGTAATTTGCGGATGCCGCCTCGACCGCTTTGATTTGCAAGCTGAAACATAAAGTCGCTCGGGAAACGATTACTATTCCGCTGCACCGCCTGCATAATAACTTTGGTCTCAACGCGATATAACGCTGCGAGGTCTTGCGCAAACATCACACGTATACCGTGAACAACAGAAATTTTTGAGCGCACCACTTGATACTTGACGAGTGCTTGCTGAACCGTCAGTGTTTTAATGGCCGCTTTGGTGCCCACCTTGGCTATTGCCTTGACAACCTTAGCGACCTTAACAACCTTGACGTCCTCAACCGCATTAACCACGCGCTGTCTCCATCATCGCCACAAACTTGTCAAACAAATACCCTACCTCATGCGGGCCAGGGCTCGCTTCCGGATGCCCTTGAAAACTGAACGCACGTTTATCGGTGCGCTCAATGCCTTGGCAAGTGCCGTCAAATAACGATATATGCGTAATGCGAACATTTGCAGATAGCGTGGATTCATCCACCGCGAAGCCGTGATTCTGGCTGGTGATGTAAACTTTTTTTGTCTCCAAATCCTGTACCGGATGGTTGGCACCGTGATGGCCGAATTTCATTTTCATGGTCTTCGCGCCCGATGCGAGTCCAAGTAACTGGTGGCCTAAACAAATGCCAAAAACAGGAACATCGTTGGTGATGATTTCCTGAATTGCTTTGATCGCGTAGTCACAGGGCTCAGGATCACCGGGGCCGTTAGAGAGGAATACACCGTCGGGCTTTAACGCCAGCGCCTCAGCGCTGGAGGCTTCGGCAGGCAATACGGTAACCTTGCAACCGCGATCTGCCAGCATGCGCAAAATATTGTGTTTTATGCCGTAATCGAATGCAACAACATGAAATTTCGTATTTTCAATTGCTTTGAAACCCAAGCCCAGCGCCCAGGTTGAGCTGTTCCATTCATAGGGCTCGGTACATGAAACTACTTTCGCTAAATCCAGACCAGACATAGCAGGTGCGGCGTTGGCCAAGGCATGTGCTTTTTTGATCGCCGCATCATTATGCGAGCCGCTTAAAATGCAGCCATTTTGTGCACCTTTTTCACGTATCAGTCGTGTCAGACGCCGCGTGTCGATCTGCGCAATGGCCACCACCTTATTCCGCTTCAAATATTGCGGCAATGTTTCTGTCATGCGCCAGTTGGAGGCCAGCGTCGGCAGGTCTCTGATAATCAAACCAGCTGCGTATGTTTTGTTTGATTCTGCATCTTCCGGGTTGGCGCCGGTATTGCCGATATGAGGATAAGTCAGCGTGACCATTTGTCCCTGATAAGACGGATCGGTCAGGATTTCCTGATACCCAGTCATTGCCGTGTTAAACACGATCTCACCGATACCGGTTCCATCAGCGCCGACTGAAACGCCCTTGAATACCGAGCCGTCTGAAAGAACCAGAAGAGCGGGCAACGAATTCAGCAAGGGCAACTCCATGAAAAACATGAGGGAAATCGAGGGCATAAAAAAAGGGAAAGGCCATAAGCTATTGAATTAAGCCCGGCGCTTTCCCGCGTTTTTATTACTTCGCGATTAAAGAAAGAGTCTACCCGAAAAGCGGCTTTCAGGCAATTACATAAGTGAGGAATAAACTTTTCTGCAGACTATTTCCAGCTTTATTCAGCCCTCATTCAGCACTACTTCAATCCTAAAACATCTTGCATATCGAAGAGGCCCACTTTTCTGTTCGCCAAAAACTTCGCTGCACGCATTGCACCTTCGGCATAATTCTCGCGCGATGATGATTTATGTGTGATCTCGATGCGCTCGCCCGCGCCAGCAAAATAAACCGTGTGATCACCGATGATATCGCCTGCACGCACCACAGAAAAACCGATATCACCTGATTTTCTGGCGCCCGCCAGGCCATGCCGGTTATAGATACCAACCTCGGCCAATGATTGACCGCGTGCCAGCGCCGCGATCTCACCCAATTTCAGCGCGGTGCCCGAAGGCGCATCAACTTTCATTTTATGGTGCGCTTCAAAAACCTCAATATCGTAATCAGTGCCTAGCGATTTTGCCGCTAACTCAACCAGCTTCATAGTGACGTTTACGCCGATGCTCATATTGGGCGCCAATACGATTGCGATAGATTCTGCGAATAGGGCAATCGCCCGCTTGTCGGCAGCACTAAAACCGGTGGTGCCAATCACGGCATTTACGCCATTGCGATGGCAGGCTGCGAGATGCGTCATGCTGCCTTCAGGGCGCGTAAAGTCGATGAGTACGTCACTATTGGTGAGGGCGGCGTCAAGATCTGCACTCACCATAACGCCGTTCACCTGGGTGCCAACGAGCGGACTGGCAGCATGTTCAAGGGCCGCTGCAAGCGCAACATGGTGATCGAGCGTCGCGGCGGTCAGTAGCGCCCGCCCCATCCGCCCACCAGCGCCCGTTATCGCGAGGCTGATTATGCTCATGCGCGATAGGCCCTAGGATTTAGGCGGTGGTGCGCCAGGCGGCGTGGCATTGGGTGTTCTACGACGCTCGCCACCACCCGTCAAGATCTCGACTGGCGATGCCAAACCATCAATTCGGGCTACTTTTTCATTTTCAAAATAGACGGTTACTTGAAACCGTTCTTTGTCTCTACCAAACGGGCCATATTTGGTAGCACGATCATCGCTGAAGTAATAATCCCATCGATTGGCATGAAAGACGTCCTGTAATAAGGGCGTGCCCAGCGTATTACGCACATCAAGCCGGGACATGCCGGTTTTGACCTTAGCCACTTGCTCCTGAGTGACCAGATTGCCCTGCTGTATATCGATTTTATAAACACCAAAACCTGCGCAGCCAGCCAATATCAACAACGTCACCGCCGCGATTGAGGTTTTAATTAAAGTAACAGTACCGTTCATGCGTGTCCCTGAATTCGTTTTTCACAACAGCAGATTATAACTTACAGCGCCACCCGACTATTAAAACAACCAAGCGCGGGAGAACGCCAAAAAGGCTTATGATAATCTCGTATGATTATTATTGCGAAGTTGTATGCAGTTGCTTGTAATTACCTGTAGGTTGCTCATCGTTACTCATCATCATTTATACGTTACTTTAATATCAAGACTGCCCATATCGATATGTCAGAATCCAAAGATTTACGCAATATCGGCTTAAAGGCCACCTTGCCACGGCTAAAGGTGCTTGAGCTCTTTCAAACCTCAGCACAACGTCATATGTCTGCTGAGGATGTTTATAAACTTCTGTTGAATGAAAACGCCGATATTGGCCTTGCCACGGTCTACCGTGTGTTGACGCAATTTGAGCAGGCTGGTCTCTTGATGCGCCACCACTTTGAGAGTGGCAAGGCGGTGTTTGAGCTAAATGAAGGCACTCATCATGATCATCTGGTTTGCCTGCAGTGCGGTAAGGTTGAAGAATTCTACGATCCGGAAATTGAAAAACGCCAAATCAGAATCGCCAAAGATCGCGGCTTCCATATTCACGATCATTCGCTGTATTTATACGCAGATTGCACCAAAACAAATTGCCCTAACAAATCATCTGCGAGCAGTTAGCGTCCTGAGCTTGTGCTGATTCCCGGCTCACCTCCCTACCCCACACCAAAAGGAGTTTCACGGTGTCGTCACATGTTTCCCTAAAAAATTTAAGCCCAACCCGCAAACTGTTAAGTGCCTGCATTTTTGTTCTGCTGGTAGCGGGTGTCGTGATCGGCATTCAACCCAGCCAGGCTCGCGAATCGACCGCTCCAAAATTCGGTGATTTCCCACTGGTGCTGTTGGCTGATATGCCCAGAGAAGCGCGTGAAACCTTGAGCCTAGTCCGCAAAGGCGGGCCATTCCCCTACAGTCAGGATGGTGTGGTGTTCAGTAATCGTGAACGCGCGCTGTTCAAACAACCACGTGGCTACTATCACGAGTACACCGTAAAAACGCCTGGAACACGAACCCGTGGCGCACGGCGCATTGTCTGCGGTGGCAATCCCAAGGCAGCGCCTAATGAATGTTTTTATACCGACAATCATTATGAATCCTTCCGCAAAATAAAAGAATAGGACGCCCCATGTCTTCACCGGAACTCAACACCCTGCTTGCTCTTGATAAGCCCAACGGTGTTTATTGGCTTAAAATGCACGCCAAAGTAGCTGAGCTGAGCAAACTTGCTCACGCTAAAAAACTCGCCTTCTTTCACCTGGAAGGCCAGAAAATAGAAAAGAAGGAGCAGTTCCTGAATCACGCTGCGGTCGCCATGAGTTTTCCGGATGACTTTGGCAAAAACTGGGATGCGTTCTACGATTGTCTGACCGATATGGAATGGCTGGACGATGATAAAAATAATGCCGGATATGCTATTTATTTTGATCACACCGACGGCTTTTCAGCTCATCATGAGAGTCAACTTGAGACCGTTATCGAGCTGTTCCAGGACGCCGTCGATTACTGGAAGACCGAAGGGAAATCGATGGTGGTATTGCTCTCGGGTGATCATGCGCCTGCGGGAATCGAAAAGCTTTGAGTGCAACCCTCAGTAGCAACCCTCATTAGCAAGCCGCTGTAGCAGCCGACACCAGCAGCCCGCAATGGCTACAGCCACATCAGCGCCAGCTTAATCTGCAGGACGCAGCGATATATCTCCATACTGAGTGGTAATCACTGAATTGGTTGCGTTGGAATCAGACATGACACCCACTGAAATGATTTTTCCGGGCAATTCGTTGAAGGCGCGTTTAAAATCGTCCGAAACGTTACGCGTAAATCCCAACCACTCACCCACTCGCGCAGAGCCACTTTCGACCACGATCATTTTTGCGCGACTTGAATGCGCATTATCGAGCAGCGTGCCCGGCGGCAGTTTGTTGTCCCATACATACATGATGGTGGCATAAGGCATTTCACGACCGCTAAAGAGCTTTACCAAATCGGCAGTGGCACGATCTTCAAAATCAAATCTGGATTTATCACCGTCAAAGCTGACAATAATCCGGGCTGGTGAATCATCGCTACCGCGCCGCGATAAATCGGCTTCTTTCGGTAATTGCGAAATGCGCCAGCGCCAGGATAGCTGCGGATAGAGTTTCGGCTCTATTGACACATCCTGCAGCACCCCAGAAGCGGAACGCTCGGCAAATGCTTCCAGCACGTGCGCGCCCTGCTGCTCAACAATGCGGTATTGGGTTTTTCGATTGAATCGGGAAATAATCCAGGGCTGCCAACCGGCGGGCAGTGCTTCGCCACTGGCGGCTAAAGAAAAGGGTGCAATCGCTTCATTGAGCGGCAGCTTGAACACGGCGGGTTTAGAGGGCTCCGAAGCACATGCGCCCAGCAGCAGCATGGTCAAAACCGCAAAGCCTAACGATAATTTTGATACGGCACGATCCATAGCAGCCTGCGCAGGTTAGTTAAATATTTTAATAGTTTATATTTTAATAGTGCACCCCCCTGTAGGCGGGGAGCATATTTCCTGTTTCTAAAACACGCAAAATGCTAAAACAATTTGCGTTTTGCTTGCTACTCTGAACTCGCAATCAACGCTGCATTCCCACCCGCCGCCGCCGTGTTAACCGTACACATCCGCTCGGACGCAAAACGGAATAAATAATGTGGCCCGCCGGCTTTGGGACCGGTCCCGCTTAAGCCTTCACCGCCGAATGGCTGCACTCCTACTACAGCGCCGATCTGATTACGGTTCACATATAAATTACCCACCTTCGCGCGCGCGCGCACGGCAGCAATGGTCTCTTCAATCCGCGAATGCACACCCAAAGTCAGACCATACCCGCTGGCGTTAATTTGATCGACGACTTCCATCAACTTATCGCCGGCAAAAACATAAACATGCAGGATCGGTCCGAAAACCTCGCGCTTGATCGCATCGAAGGCCGGAATCTCGAAAGCACATGGCGCAAAAAAATGCCCCTCCGGAATATCGCGCGGTAACAGGGTTTGGCCAATTTGCGGATAGCGGGCTGCCATTAATTCGCGGTGCGCGATAAGCATCTCGAAAGCATCACGATCAATCACCGGGCCTATATCGGTATCGAGTCTTGCGGGATCGCCCAGTGTTAATTCCTGCATCGCGCCATGCAGCAACATCTTGATGCGCGGCGCAATATCGGCCTGCACACACAGAATGCGCAACGCCGAGCAGCGCTGACCTGCGCTATTGAAAGCCGATGCCAGCACATCATTGACTACTTGCTCAGGCAATGCAGAGGAGTCTGCAACCATGGCATTCAGGCCGCCGGTTTCCGCGATAAACGGAATGATCGGACCCGGACGATTTCCGAGTGCGCGATTGATGGCCTGCGCGGTGGAAGTGCCACCCGTGAACACCACACCCGCAATACGTAGATCAGCCACCAGCCTAGCACCCACGGTTTCACCACGACCGGGTACGAATGCAATAGCGTCGTTAGGCATACCTGCTGCCAGCAATAATTTAACGGCTTCGAATGCCACTAATGGTGTCTGCTCGGCTGGCTTGGCAACAACTGCATTACCGGCCGCGAACGCAGCGGCAATTTGCCCAAGAAAAATCGCCAGCGGAAAATTCCATGGCGAAATCGCAGCAAACACGCCGCGTCCGGTCAGGATCAATTCATTCGATTCACCGGTGGGGCCCGCCAACACTTCCGCACATGAAAAATGCTGTCGGCAAAGTGCGGCGTAATAACGACAAAAATCTGCTGCTTCACGCACCTCGCCAAGCGCATCGGGCATAGTCTTGCCAGCTTCACGCGCCATCAGCGCCATTAGCAGGGCGCGGTTTTCTTCGAGCAAATCGGCCGTTTTTTCGAGCACCGTGGCACGCGCTGCCGCATCCATGCCCGTGCCATTTTTGCCGTAGCCTGCGGTGATGGTGAGCGCCAAATCAAGCAGTTGATCATCGGTCTCTTCAACCGTACCGATGCGCTCCAGCGTGGCCGGGTTAACTATCTCAAGCACCGTCCCGCGCATGGCTTCACCGGCTATCAACGGCTGTGCCAGCCAATCCTTTCGTGCCAGCGCCGGCAACATTTTTAGACGCAAGCTTTCAAGCGCGGCTACGTCCGCAAAACTGAAGCCCCCTGAATTACGGCGCGGGGCAGGTGCATGCGCAAAAAGTTGCGGTGGCAATGGCAGTTTCGGATTGGCTTTTGATGAATGGGCTTCCGATACCGCCAGCGGATCAGCAATCACCTCATCAATGGACACATCCGGATCGGCGATACGATTGACGAATGATGAGTTGGCACCGTTCTCTAACAAACGCCGAACCAAATAAGGCAGCAAATCTTCATGACTGCCCACCGGCGCATAAACACGGCACGCCGCACCTGCTGTGGCCAGCACCGCATCGTAGAGTTCCATACCCATGCCGTGGAGTCGCTGGAATTCAAACATCGAATTTGTATTAGTGCTGGTGTTTATTTTAGCGCGCTGCAAAATAGATGCCACGGTATGCGCATTGTGAGTGGCGAATTGGCTATAAAAAACATCGGGGCGCGCCATCATTTTTGCGGCACAGGCGAGGTAGGAAACATCGGTATTCACCTTACGGGTGAACACTGGATAATCAGGAAAGCCCTGCATTTGTGCGCGCTTGATTTCAGTATCCCAGTACGCGCCCTTGACCAGCCGCGTCATGATGCGACGATGATGTGTTGCCGCCAGATGGATGAGCCAATCGATCACATGGCTGGCGCGTTTCTGGTACGCCTGAACCGCGAGCCCCAAGCCTTCATAACCGCTAAAACGCTGATCACTGTAAATAGCGGCGAACAGTTCCAGCGAAATTTCGAGACGCTCTGTTTCTTCTGCATCGAGCGTCATGCCGATACCGCCATCACGCGCCAGCTCGGCCAGCTTCATCACTTTAGGCAGCATTTCGGTCATCACCCGATCACGGTGCGCCAACTCATAACGCGGATGCAGTGCCGATAATTTTACCGAAATACCGGGCGCTTCAAATACCGATTGACCTGGCTTTACATAAGATGAAATCGCCTTGATTGCATCCTGATAGGATTGGAAATAGCGTTCGGCATCGTCTGCCGTCATCGCTGCTTCACCCAACATATCGAATGAGTGGCGGTAATTTTTTTGCTCATCCCCAATGGAGCGCTTCAGGGCTTCGCTTATATTACGGCCCATCACGAATTGTTCGGCCATTAGCCGCATGCCCTGACGAAGTGACGACCGTACAATCGGCTCACCAGCCCGCGCTGCCAGCCTCGTGAGCCAGCCTCCCACATCAGTCACGCTGCCCGGTTCAACCGATACCAGCTTACCGGTCAGCATCATGCCCCAAGTGCCCGCATTGACCAGCATGGAGTCCGATGCGCCCAGATGCTTATGCCAATCGCCTTGTGAAAATTTATCCTTGATCAGCTTATCGGCGGTGGCGGCATCGGGAATGCGCAACAGCGCTTCGGCCACACACATCAGCAGCACGCCTTCCTGCGTGGATAGATCATATTGGGTGAGGAACGATTGCATGCCCACACTCAGACCACTACCAACGCTACGGCGGGTGCGGACGGCCTCTACCAGTGAGCGCGCGGTAGCCGTGACGGCTGCGTTATTGTCAGGCTCAAATCGGGCCGTATTGAGAAGCGCCGTAAGCGTGTCGGTCTCGTCAGCGAGAAATGCATGGCGTAACGATGTGAATGGAGGACAAGGCAGCGTGGAAGAAGGGGATGCAATCATGTTGCCTCATCAACTCAGAAAGAGCCGGATTATCGCATCCCGTGGGCGCTGGCGCTGAAACAAAATACGAGCTCACCGCAAATCAACCGCAATCTTAATAAAAATAAAAAACTCCTTTATTGACGGGCATTTCAGACCATTTATGACTGAAGAAGATCGTCAATAAAGGAGTTTCAATTTCAGAATTGCTACGACGCGCTAACCTCATTTTGCTGCTGCGCAATCTCGGCGTGAACAACCGCCATATCCACTTCAAGAGATTTATGCACCACTTGCTGCAGCCCCGACTTGGGCATCATGCCGGCCTGCGTGAAGAGAATCACCTGCTCACGAAACACCATCAGGGTTGGTATTGAGCGCACATTGAATGCGCTGCCCAGCTCAGGCTCGGCTTCGGTATTAATTTTGGCAAACACCACATCCGGAAATTCTTCAGCGACCGCCTCGAAGGTCGGCGCGAACGCGCGGCACGGGCCGCACCAAGGTGCCCAAAAATCGATGATGACGGTTTTACCGGATTCAATAGTGGCATTGAAGTTTTCGTTAGTGAGTTCAAGAACAGGCATACGGGGCTTTCATGCGAAATGTGAGGCAATAAAAGAATAGAGAGGTGATTTATGACTGCAGCAACGAACGCAGCATCCAGGCCGTCTTCTCATGAATTTGTAAGCGTTGCGTGAGCAAATCGGCGGTAGATTCATCGCTGGCTTTATCAGCCGCCGGGAATACCTTACGCGCTGTGCGCGTGACCGCTTCATGCCCTTTAACGAGCAATCGAATCATGTCGGTCGCTTCTGGCACATGGTCAGTCTCTTCAATGGACGACAGTTTTGCGTAGGCCTTGTAGCTGCCGGGCGCTTCATAGCCCAGTGAGCGGATACGTTCAGCCAGCGCATCCACCGCCAATGCCAATTCGTTGTATTGCACCTCAAACATGAGATGCAAGGTCTGAAACATCGGCCCGGTCACGTTCCAGTGGAAGTAATGCGTTTTCAGATAAAGCGTGTAAGTATCAGCGAGCAAACGCGACAGGCCCTGCGCAATTTTTGCCCGGTCTTGTTCGGCAATGCCGATATCAATCGCAACTGAAACACTTTTCGGCTTTGCCATAATGGCGCTCCTGAATTAAATTCAATAAGGAAGTATCGGCTCAAGCAACGCTGTTTGCCAATCGAAATTATGAATGGAACTGATTGCTTCTGCCTATGCCCGAATCGATGTTGGTATCAAGTGAATATTGATGATCGTATTGATTATTCTAGCGGCCATGAAGTCGACAAAGGTCAGAACAGTTTTGCAATCATCTGCGCTACTTTGCCACCCAACTCATGCAGCATTTTGCCGGCGCGTTCATCTTTGATGGTGTCATCGGTGTGCATCAAATCACCCGCATGCGGCACCGCCACAATGGGCAATACCAGTGCCCCCAGATTCGACAAAATATAAGACACATGCGGCAACGCGCGGATCGTGCCAAACGCACCATTGGATGCTCCCATCAAGCCGCAAATTTTGTTGGCATACGGCGCATTGCCGCTCGCACCATCCACCGATTGTGAAAGCCAATCAATAGTGTTTTTAAGCAGCGGGGTAATTGAAGCGTTGTATTCCGGGCTCGCAATCAGCAGCCCATTGGCCGCCATCATCAGCTTACGCAATGCCAACATGCCTCCAGGCAGGCCGTGTTCTTGATGCCAGTCGGCGTCGTAAATGGGCATGGCAAATTCGCGCAGGTCGGCCACCGTGACCTCAGCCCCCGCTTCACGCGCACCTATCACCGCGATAGCGAGTGCCTTGCGGTTCATCGAGCCATGACGATTGCTGCCGGCGAAGGCGAGGATTTTGGCTTGGGTCATGGTGTAAATTCAGTGAGGTTAGACGGAGTTTAGTTTGGATAGCAGCTGAATAAATGCTGCATTCCGCGCAAGCATAAATGCATTTTTATGGTTAATCGAATTAGCCGCTTATTTACCGCCACTAAAGCTTAACCGACCCGGGCCTGTAAAGCCAACCAGAATTAGCGCAGCGCTTACGAGCTGAATTTTCAGAACGTGTTCGACAGTGTTATCAGGATAATTTATATTGGGTGACTGCTACCAATTGCTTTCAAAACAGGAAAACTTTATATGAAAAGATTATTTCTGGATTCACCAACGGGACAACTTCATGTGCGTGAATCCGGTCGCGGTGGCACACCATTGGTTATGTTGCACGCAGCCCCTGGTAGTGCCTTAATGCTCTCTGCGTTACAGGAAAAATTTATGCAGCGTACCTGGGCCATTGACCTGCCTGGAATGGGGGATTCAGCGCCGCTGCCGTCGTGCGCTCATGAGCCCACTATTGCTGACTACACCCATACTATTGCTGCTGCCCTTGAGGGCGCCCGTATCGGTGAGTTTGATTTATACGGCACGCTTTCCGGTGTGCGTGTAGCACTTGAGCTTGCCATGCGAAACAGCATAGTTGTGCGCCGTGTCGTGCTCGATGGCATTGGCATTCCAAAGCCGCAACAGTTAGCCGAATTGCTGGAGCACTACGCACCTGTATTCGCACCCGATATTAACGGCAATCATTTACTCAACACTTTTCAGCTCTGCCGCGATCAATATTTGTTTTATCCCTGGTATGCACGTGATACCGAGCATCGCCGCCCGAACGGCCTACCAACAGCCGAAGCTCTGCATCTCAAAACAATGGAAAGTCTCAAGTCTGCAGCCGCGTTTCGACCTTTAATCCGTGCGGCATTTCGCTATGATGTGGTGGGGAAACTAAAGTCTTTAACCCAACCTGCCTTGATGAGCGCCGATGGCGCAGCCATTCTGGCTGACCTGCGGCCTGACGTTGAAGTGCTGGAATTTCCACCAGCCGAGCCGCTAACCTGTTCATCGGATTTGTTGGAAAAACGGGCAGCGCGCATCGCAAAATTTTTAGCCGTGTAACGGGCGTGACAAAACCAAAAAGTAATGCGTGAATAAAATGCCGTGCCCGCAACGTGAGCACGGCAATCCACTTTTTTGCAGGCGTGGTTTAGAGGTTGATAATAAAGCGTTGCGTAAAATAATAGAGTTTATTTGAAAACTGGCTATTTAAAATAATAAATACCTTTGAGACTAATCCGCTTCGGTTCAGGCAAGTAATTTAAACCCGCCAATTGTGCAGTCACCCAGGTTTTATCACCACAGTTAGAACAATCCAGCGTAATTCGCCATTCATCCTTGCCGTTCAGCAGCGCAATTGATGCGTTAATGACCGTATGCCCACCCGCAAAAATAGCGTTATTGGTAGAAGCCGCCATTTTGCTAGTGTAAGCCGCGTTAACGGTGGTTGCCAGACGCCAGCTGTACATGTCCAGTGGCATCGTATAGGTCGCCCCTGGGTTGATGGTCTTTTTAGGCACACGCGAGGGGATTGAGATATTGCCAGACGACGTGATGATGCCCTGGTTACAGTTGGTACGCTGTGAGATTACAGCAAGGCTAATTATTTGATTACGGCACAGGGTCTGTTGTGTGATGACTTCTCGCGCAACATTTTCATATTTGGCGTCCTGAAATCCTAGATTGAGATAAGTGGTCAATCCTTTCATGGGCGATGCTGAAATTTCAATTTCAGCACCGCGATTTTTCAGGTCAGCAAAGTTTTTTTGCAGAAACACAACTTGCCCCGTGGCCAAGGTAACGCCCGAAACAGTTTGCAGATTACTGACATTCATCAGAAAAAAAGTAGAATTAAAACGAACGGTGTTATTGAACAAACCCGCTCTCCAGCCTGCTTCATAGGACCAAACTGTTTCCGGGAAAAACGGCTGCATTTGCAGCGGCGATGTGGCACGCGATGACCAGCCACCCGCCTTATAGCCTCGTGTCGCAGAGCCAAACAACATTAAATTCGGGTCTGCTTGGTAGGCCAATGCGAGCCGTGGCGTGGTATATCGCGTATTTTGTGAAAGCGGGTTACCGGCTCCGGCGATATTGGCATCTGTCAGGCGCAATGCTGGATTGGGGGTGGCGGCAAGAGAGCGGTTATCCGTAAAATGAATGGTTTTGTCATCTGTCGTGCTTCTCACCCCAAGCGTTGCGGTTAGTTGATCAGTCAGCTTGTAATCACCTTGCACATAAACAGCTTTAGATTTAGTGTCGTTTTGCATGGTTCGGTCGCCCAAAACTAAAGGGAAACCGGGCCCCGGAATATTTGCGAGTGTGCTCAAAAACAAGTCTGCAAAATCAGTGGTGTTTTCTTCGTTCATGTAAAAGGCGCCAGCGACGTATGTCAACTTTCCACCCATGGCATCACCGGATAATTTTACTTCCTGGGTAAATTGTTTGTTACGCGCGTCGTTAGTGATAACAAAGCCACCAATTGCGATGGGATTCTGCAAAAAATCGATGCCAAATTTTTGTTTGAGGTCGCGCCAACCGGAGATGAAATCGATCGACACAGCGCCTAACGTTAATCCAACATTGGACGTCACAGATGTACTGGTAGTGCGATTGCCTAAACCATAACTATTCTTTTCACCCGTTGTGCGAGGCACACCAGCAGCGGTGAAAAAACCGCTAAAATCAGTACGGTAGCCTGTGGTTGTTACGCGCTGGCCGTTGACCAATGAATTATAAACATTGATACCTTCGTCTTTGATTTGATCGATCGACAAATCCCAGGACAGATTGCTTGATACATTCCACAGAAACGCGCCGCGTACGCCAGTACTTCTAGCCGCATTTAACTTCTCGCCTGTGGTGACATTATTGACATAGCCATTATCTTCGCTGTGAAAGTATGAAAATTTGGTTTTGAAATTTTCAGCCATCGGCACATCCACAGACCCCCGCGAAGATACCTGCGAAAAACTGCCAATGCCTCCCTCCAAATAGCCAGCGAGCTTATCGCCTGGCTTTTTCAGGATGACATTTATCGCACCACCGGTTGTATTGCGACCAAATAGCGTACCTTGCGGTCCACGCAACACCTCAATGCGTTCGAGATCAAAGAAGCCAAAGTTATTGGCGTTTTGGCGGCTGACATACACATCATTTACATAAGTACCGACGGGCGGATCAAAAGTCGCGATTGATTCTGTGTTACCCAAACCGCGTATAAAATAGACGTTTGCGGTGCCCAAACCCGTATTGTTTTGTCCCACCATGTTGGGAATAAAATCGGCGAGCGCACGGGTACTAGTAATGCCTTTGGTGACAAGATCATTGGCGGTAAATGTACTAACGGGCAATGGTACCGACTGCAGCTCTTGTTCGCGTCGTTGTGCGGTAACAGTAATACTTTCAAGTTTGCCTTCCTCGATTTTCTTTTCATCGGCCTTAGCCGGTGTAGCCGGAGAATTTTGCGCCACAGCAAAAGTGGCGGCAAACGGGGCAATCGAGCCGACAACCATGGCGACGGCCAGATAGGTTGTGTGTAATCTCAATGCGGATTTTGTGCAGCTTGTTTTTTTCATGGTAATCGCTCCAGTCGATATTTCAGTAAATGGCCAGTGGATAAAGCTCGGCCATACCATTGCTGCAAAAAAGCAAACTCGGTTTTTGAACAATATTCACAAAGCACCGGAATTCAACCGCAAAAATTGCAGTCGGAGAACTTACCGTCATTTGTCCGTACAAATATTTGTCCGGACAAATTTATTACTTTTTATAATGTGTTGTCAAGGGTTTGCTACAAACTTGCGTCCGCAGGGCATACGCTGTTGGATTTTTACAACGCAAAAACGCGAGAAGTTGCCAAGGCGCAGGAATGTCACGGTGATGAGGTGACGCGCCAAATTGACATTTACAGCAGCGGTCAGACGCTTCGAGATTTTCCGAAAGATTAATCCATAAACTTGTAAAGGCTATGCAGCTGAAGACACGACCAACTATCTGATGATCATAAATGATCGTTTAAGCTGTCCTAAGCTGTCATATGCCCTCAAAAGCGAGGCGCATGTGAACATACAAGGCATATCGTTAAGTGCGGCACTAACCACCACGCCGGCGAAACGCAATCGCGCCTGAAATTGCGTTGTTCAGGTTGCACATGACACCCGCACCCGCGCCAGTACGGCCGGTGAAAAATCCGTCACGGCTTCCAGTGGGATTATTTGGCGTACAGCTCGGCGTGCAGCTCAGCAGCAACTGTGCAGGGCGCGGCAACCTGGGGAAGTTGGGTAAAATTGATCTCAAAAATACTACTGGTCAAGATGCCAAGCGTTCCGAACTGATTGGTGGACGTGGTCGCGGATGCGCGGGTATGGGACACCGTTCCGGTTAATACGTCTGATAAATACGCCGGATAGTCCAAGCCGCCATATGCGAAATGCACACTGGCCGCTGGTTGAAATGCGAAGCCTAATAAATAAAGCTAGATGGATTAACCCAACGGCCAATGGTAACTTGCGAGCTGGCTTGAGAAGCGCCACCGAGGTTAATCGTTTGCACTTCAACGGCCGTGCCACCTTCAATCGCCAACGACTGTGCGGTTTGAATACCCCGATCAGATTGGTAGTTGCGCAAGGCCGCACTTTACAGCGTCATATCGGCGGGCAGCGCCTGACTGGGGTATATGCTGCCTGCAATTGAGACTGCAACATCGCGCACGCCCGAAGGATCAAACGGTGATACCAGCGTATTACCCAAATCAGGCGGCGAAAATACCGGACTGGTGACGCCATTAGCGGCATTACAGGATGCAGCCACCATCACCGGCAAGGCCGGCTCAATCACCTTAAAGGCGCCTTCGCGATTCGCCCGACCACTACCCGGGTTGCCCGTCATTTTGGCGGAGGCCGAAAGTATGGAAGGCGGCGGCAGGATCAATACAGGTGTCAGGCCACGCTGCACTTTGACGGTCTGATCCGGCAATGTAGTCAGGCTCGGACCATCGAAGCCGATAATGCACACCACATGGCTGCCTTGAATGGTGTAATTCAGCGGGGTCGGAACGCCCTTTTCATTTCCATACTCGTTCTTGTTTTCAGCTTCATCGGAATGCTGCAAAATATTACCTGAGCCGCGTATGCCCGGCATTCGCCCGTGGACGCGAATTGGTGCTCGACATCACCAGCTCGTCAGCCGCACAATCAACCATGCTGTTACTCACCGCCAGCCGGATAGCATAGTTGCTCAACACATCCGAAATAAACGTCGTGGTGGAAACAGTGGGGCTGGAGAGAACCGCTTTACTCACCGCAGGGCGACTGAACAGCACTCAGCGATAGGTAAACAGGCTGCCTTAACTATCAGAGAAGGCGTGCTTAGAGATGTCAATATCTTGAACGTGTGATGCCGTGCGGGTGACGCTCACCAGCGTTTTATGCTATTTAAAATTTATTGCCTAGCGCGGCGTTTGAGTAATTTTAGCTTCAAACTCCGCGCCAGCGCTGGTGTTTTTATTTTTTTATTCGCTGTTTTACTGCTTGATAGCTTCTACCTGAATTAGCAGACGGACGTTATCTGGAATGCCCGGCAAACCGTAGCTGACGTCATATTGGCTTCGGGCAATAGTGGTTTCAAAATCACCGCCACACACCTCGCGCTTAAGATATGGACTCTGATAGCAACCATAGGAACTAGCCTTGAGCACGACAGGATTGGTTTTGCCGCGGAGCGTTAATGTGCCGGTAATCGAGGCAACCTTATCGCCGTCAAAAGTGAAGGTGGAGCCAATAAATTTCGCTTCAGGAAATTTTGCGGCGCTAAAAAAATCGTCGCTACTGAGATGCTTGTCAAATTGCGCAACGCCAGTACTCATGGAGGTCATATCAATGGTGAGCTCGGCTTTGCCTGTCTTGGCGACTTTGTCGAGGGTAATCATGCCGGATTTTTTGTCAAAGCGGCCATGGCTGGTGGACGTACCAAAATGCTTCACTTCCCAGGTTACAAAAGTGTGGGTGGGGTCAACCGCGTAGGTGGCGCTTTCAGCCGAGGCCGTGGTACTGAATGCAATGGCAACGGCAACGGCAAAGCTCGCTAAAAGGAATTTAAGTAAAAAATATTTCATGTTGGTTTTCCATCAAAAGTAGAGTGAGGTTGAATAAAAACTAAGGCGCTGCAATTCCGGTTACTACCAATTTGAGATTGACAGTGACTTCATTAGCAACGATAGATACATCGTTCCAGTCACCGTCACCAATTTTGAAATCCAGCCTTTTCAAATTAAAGCTGCCGACGACCCAAGTATTATCTTTAGCCTGAATGAGCGTCACCGGCACCACAATGTTTTGTGAAATACCCTTGATCACAAGCTTGCCCGCGAACTCAAATTTTCCATTACTCAATGCGCCCAACGCCTTCACGCTGGTTGATGTAAAGCTCGCGGTCGGCATTTTGAACGAATTAAACCAGCCCGGTTTTTTTAGCTCGGTTTCTGTTTCTGGATTGCCAATATCCGTACTGAGCAAATCTACGGTAAAGCTGACTTTGCTGAGCTCGGGCTTCTTCGGATCGAACACGATTTGCGCATCGAATTTTTTAAAACTGCCGCTTACGGGCACGCCCATCTGGCGGCTGGTAAAACTAATTTCGCTTTGTGCCGGCATAAGTTTTTGCTGCGCGCCGGCACTGCTTGCAACACTGATGCTCGCAGCCAGCAATGCCGGGATCGTCAGACCTAAAAAATGTTTTTTCATGATGCTCACCCTGGTTAATGCAGCTTGGTAGTTGGACCCGAGAAAGCTGGCAACATGCGCTGCAACACATCGTCACGCTCAATAAAGTGATGTTTCAACGCAGCCGCAGTATGCACCACTACCAGAGCGGCAAGAGTGTAAGCCGTGATCCAGTGGAACGGCTTGAGAAATTCTGCTAGCTCGCGATTTTTTAAGACCAGATCGGGCAGTGGCAATACCCCAAACCAAACAATTGAAAAACCTGCAGCTGAGCTGTATGCCCACCCCGTCAGTGGAACAGCAAAAAATAACACATAAAGAAAAATGTGAGTCATGTTCGATGCCCCTTTTTGCCATGCAGGCATAGTGGCAGGTAACGCAGGCGCTGGCCTGTGAAAGCGCCACAACAAGCGCAATGCTGACAACACCAAAATAACGACTCCGGCCCATTTATGCCAGTTATAAAGCTTCAAACGCTGCGGCGAAAACGGCTGATCAACCATGTAAAGCCCAACACTGAACGAAACTACAATCATCAGCGCCAATAACCAGTGGAAGACTTTGGCTATGCCCGTGTAGGTACTGTTGATTTGCGCCACTTTCATACTCCTTTCCTGGTTTAGTGCTCACGTTTTATCATGCCATCTCGGCCAGATTGCCTATTGAGCCACGTCCCTATTCTTTCTTAACTTTGCGAATTTGCTTGACCGTATTCATTACAAACAGGCCATGCAAGAGTAACGGATCTTTAGCTAATTTTGTCTATGGTTCTCATTCGTGCTCCCCAGTTTGCATCCGAAAAATAGCTAGTGCATTACGGACAACTCTAAGCTAAATCGAACACCAGCACCTCGGCTTGAATACCTTGCGCAATTTTTATATCAGCTACCTCAGTTAATTTTAGAGCATCACCGGCATTCAGTGCACGGTCGTTCACCGTCACGCTGCCGCGTGCAACATGAATATAGGCACGTCGACCGCTGGCAATAGTCAGGGTGGCCGACTCATCACCATCAAACAAACCCGCATAAATTTTTGCGTCGGCATGAATTTTTACCGCGCCCTCTCGCGCATCGGCTGCTGCCACTAAGCGTAATTTGCCGCGCTTCTCGGCCTCGGTAAAATGTTTTTCTTCATACGATGGCGCAATACCGAGCTGCTCCGGCTGAATCCAGATTTGCAAAAAATGTGTGGCTTGATTTTTTTCGTGATTGAATTCACTGTGCTCAACGCCGGTGCCCGCGCTCATGCGCTGCACATCGCCCGGACGAATGGATGAGCCATTACCCATATTGTCCCGATGCGCCAAAGCGCCTTCAAGCACATAGCTAATAATTTCCATGTCGCGATGCCCATGCGTGCCAAAACCCATACCGGCAGCGACACGGTCTTCATTAATTACGCGCAGTGAACCAAAATTTACATACTTGGGATCGTAGTAATCGGCAAAAGAAAAACTGTGAAAGCTTTTGAGCCACCCATGATCGGCATAACCACGCTCCTGAGATTTTCTTAATTCAATCATTTTGACCTTCTTTCATGACGCCTTAAATGGCGACATCGATATGTTGTGCTTGCGGCACCAGATTCACAAGCGGATAATTTTCACAAGATTGTTCGAAATAATTGAATATTATTGGATTTTGCTAAACACTCATGCGCATATTTTTACTACAAAACCCCATGCGACTTTCAATGGATGCCTTGCAAGTATTGGACTCGATAGACCGCAAAGGTTCATTCGCGGCAACCGCTCAGATGTGTTTACCGTGCCCACCATGCAGATGAAAATTGATGCGCATATTGCCGGACTCGGCGTGGGCTATCTGCCTGAAAATCGTGCGGCGGCGGCAGTCGCGGCAGGACAATTACAGATTTTGCAAGTCGCCAATCTCAAAGCTGATGGCGATCTTTACGCAGTGTGGAAGCCGAATCGAACCGGCAAAGCACTGCGCTGGTTTGCGAAAGCGCTGGCTCAACCCGATGTACTAACAACGCTGATGCGAGATACGCCAGTGATCCATCATCGTGGGTCGGCTCAAAGTGCAGATAATGCCGCTGGCAAAATAAAGTGGCCGGTCTTATCGGCTAAAAAAATAAAATGACGCTGAATAGCCGCAATGGGAATCGGTGCATAAACATGCGGAAAATCTTCGCCGCGCCCAGCAGCATTTTCGCGTTGCACATTTTCGCCCAACATCATGTCATCAATTTCCAGCAGCAACAGGCCGACTTTACCGCCATAGTATTTTGTCGCAGTGCGCAAAACTTGATGTTTTTCCGAGCAATGAATAAAGCCTTCCAGTGCCAGATCAGCACTGGCAAACTGCCCGGAACGCAAAGCCTGAAGCCAATCCGGGGATTCGGTGATGCGATAAATCATAGGTTGCTTCCAAATTATTTTAAGGTGCATAAAAAATGCGTCATACGCGATGCAGACTAGTATGAGCTCTACACCTTCCTCTTCACCTGCCCCTATCGGGCGTTTTGCGCCCTCCCCCACTGGCCCGCTGCATTTAGGCTCACTGGTGGCGGCACTTGCTAGTTATCTCGATGCGAAATCTCAGCAGGGCGCGTGGCTGGTACGTATGGAGGATGTTGACGAAACCCGCTGCAAGCCTGAATTTGCGGAGGTTATTTTACGCACGCTAACCGCCTTTGGCTTGCAGTGGGATGGTGAAGTGATGCTGCAATCGCAGCGCAAACCGGCCTACGCACAAGCACTGGCGCGGCTCTCTACGCAGGCGCATACCTATGGCTGTGTTTGTTCACGTAAAGAAATAGCTGATTCTGCCGAATCCGGAATCGAAGGCCCGGTATATCCTGGCACCTGCCGTCATCGGCGAATCGGGCGCGCGGAATATGGTGGACAGGTTCGAAATATTGCCCCTGCAGAAGCCATCCGCGTACTGACCCACAACGAGCCGATTATTTTTATAGACGATGTTCAAGGCGAATGCAGCCAGCGCGTTGAATCGCAAATCGGTGATTTTATTATCCGGCGTCGCGATGCATTATTTGCCTACCAACTTGCCGTCGTGGTTGATGATGCCGCACAGGGCGTGACCCGAGTCGTGCGCGGCGCTGATTTAATCGACTCCACCGCTCGCCAGATTCATCTGCAGCAATTATTGGGAATAGTGACGCCATGCTATTTGCATATCCCCGTGATGACGACAATTGCCGGGCAGAAGCTGTCCAAACAATCATTAGCAGAGGGCGTGGCCAGCCTGACCGCTGGTGGCGCAGTTGAAGCAGTTAACCGCGTCTTGATCCAAGCGCTTACCTTTTTAGGTCAAAGCACGGTGTCGCTCAATGAAAGCATGCCGGTTGCAAGCCTGCTTAAACGCGCGGCCAGCCAGTGGCAAATTACGCAAATTCCCGCTGCACGGGCCTTACCTTTATGATGCAGTGGGCTGATTTGGCCACTTATGGGTAATCCATCGCCTGAAAAATCCCGCTGGTGAATCTGTTTATGCATTTCATCGCATCCAAGTAGCGATTCATCACACGGCCTCGCATACTCGGATTATTCCATTCTGTTTAAATAATATTTCATAAAAGCCCCTCATGACTCCTCCTCAAGCCCCATCAGAAAAAAAATCACTACGCGCTAATCCCGCCAAACGCCGTGGCTGGGCAAAATGGTCGGTGGTTGCAATCACCTTGGTAACCATCGTGGCAGGACTTGTGGTATGGAAAGCCAGCTCTGCCAGCAAGGTAGAAAAGAAACCAGATGATGACAAAACTTTCGAATTCGCCAGAACCGATATTGCCGTCGTCCAGCCGCAGAATTTGGGTTTGGTCATTGCGGTCTCGGGCTCAGTTCGACCGGTGCTGCAGGCAATGATTAAATCGAAAGTGGCCGGCGAAATAGCTCGCCTGTATGTGCGCGAAGGAGAAAGCGTGACAGCGGGCCAGGTGCTGGTTTCAATTGATACCGCTGATTTGAAAGCCCGCAATGATGCGCAGCGCGCCATGGCCGCCGAAGCCAAAGCGCGTCTTGACCTGGCCACGAAAAACGAAGCCAACAATCGCGCCCTGCTGGCCAAGAATTTTATCTCGCAAAATGCCTTTGACAGCGCGGCCAACAGTATGCAGATTGCCGAAGCGAATCATCAATCTGCGCTCGCGCAATCCGCTATTACCCAACGCGCGCTGGCCGACGCACAAATCCGTGCGCCGTTTGCCGGCATTATTTCCAAACGCGCCGTGAATGTGGGCGAAAAAATTACCGCCGATGCGCCCATCATGCAAATTGTGGATCTCTCCAAAATGGAACTCGAAGCCCCCGTTCCCGTCGGTAATATTCCCAGCGTAAAAGTGGGACAGGAAATTGCCTTGAAAGTGGATGGCTTCAGCGAGCGTGAATTCAAAGGCAAGGTGGAACGTATCAACCCGGCGGCAGAAGCAGGCTCGCGCTCCATTTCCATTTTTGTCACGCTACCGAATGCAGACGGCGCATTAAAAGGCGGCATGTTTGCAAACGGCACGCTGGCTGCAGTCGGACGCAGCGCAGTGGCTACATTACCGATTGTGTCTCTCGTCGAAGAAGGCGGTCAGACATTTGTTTATGCCATTAAAAGCGGTTTGATTGAACGCAAACCGGTCACGATTGGCGCCAAAAATATTGAGCTTGGCTTAGCCGAGATTCGTAGTGGTATCGAGGTTGGCGCCGAGGTGGTCGCCGTCAAGGCCGATGGCCTCAAGCATGGCTCAAAAGCGATGGTAGCCTCACGTGCTGTGTTGTCACCCGTGACGCCAGCGGCGGCGCAACCCGTCAAACCTGATGCCAGCGCAGCTAAAACCCCTGTAAAAAGTTGATTAATTTTACGGTCCTGCTGACGGCTTACATGCGCCGACAGCACTTTTTTTCTATCTGTCGCTTATTTGACATCCATCATTCGTCTATCTAAATATCGCCGGGGCAAACCATGCAAATAACTAAAATTAGCGTCAACAATCCGGTGTTTGCCACCATGATGATGGTCGCCATTATGGTGTTGGGTTTATTTTCATATCAACGCTTGTCGGTCGAGCAGATGCCGGATATTTCATTCCCGTTTGTCTCGATCGCCACCTCTTATCCAGGTGCATCATCTGAAGCAGTCATGCAGGATGTGAGCCGCCCGATTGAAGAAGCGGTCAACACGGTACAAGGCGTCAAAAATATCCGCTCGTTTTCACGTGAAGGGTTTTCACGGGTCTCCGTTGAGTTTCAACTGAATATTGATCCTAAATCAGCTGTTCAGGATGTGCGTGACAAGGTTGCAGGCGTACGCCGCAATTTCAATAAAGAAGTGGGCGAGCCTACAGTGACGCGCGCTGACAATGATAATGATCAGCCGATCATGCAAATTTCCATCGAAAGCCCGGCGCGCTCATTGCGCGAGCTATCAGATTTAACCGATCAGCTGGTGGTAAAACGTTTGCAGGGCGCTGAAGGCGTTGGCGCAATTGATATTTCCGGCCAGGTGCAGCGCGAGATGGCGATTCAGCTTAACCCGGACAAAATGGCAGCTTATGGCATCAGCGTGGATCAGGTGGTCGGGCAGATACGCGCACAAAACCAGAATCAGGCAGCGGGGTTTTTAACCGGTGATCGCACCGAGCGTCTGGTACGGGTACAAGGCAAATTTAAAAACGCCGCCGATTTCGAACGACTTATTATTTCGCGCCGTGGTGGTAGCAGTGTTGGCCTTGGCGGTATCAGCGACAGCGGCGGCGCGCCCATTACGCTCGGCATGATCGCGAGCGTGCGTGATACCGAACGTGAAGAAACCGGTTTAGCCACCCAAGACGGTAAACGCGGCCTGCTGGTAGAAATTCGTAAGACGCGTGGCGCCAACGCGATTGATGCTGCCGCTTCGATACGCGCCAATATCCAGAAACTGAAAGCATCACTGCCACCTGATTTCAAAATTTCAATTACCAATGATGAATCAGAATTTATCAAGCAAGGTGTCGATAACGTGAAGCACACCATCCTCGAAGGTGCGTTGCTGACGGTGATCATCGTGTTTTTGTTTTTGCACTCATGGCGCTCCACCGTGATTACCGGCCTTACGCTGCCAATTTCGGTGCTCGCAACCTTTGTGGCACTTTATGCGATGGGTTTCACCATCAACTTCATGACCTTGATGGCGCTGTCTTTATCGATCGGCATTTTAATTGATGATGCGATCGTGGTGCGCGAAAATATTGTGCGTCATCTGGCGATGGGGAAAAGTCATTATCAGGCTTCGCTGGATGCCACTCAGGAAATTGGCATCGCAGTCATGGCCACGACTTTTTGTATTGTCGCGGTCTTTTTGCCGGTCGCCTTTATGGGCGGCATTATCGGCAAATTCTTTTTGCAGTTTGGTCTCGCGGTGAGCGTGGCGGTGCTGGTATCACTGTTTGTATCGTTCACGCTGGACCCGATGCTGTCGGCGGTGTGGCATGACTCACCATCACGTTTAAACCAGTTAAAGCCGATCGCCTGGCTGCTCGCTAAGCAGGATATTTATATGATCTGGCTGCATGATAAATATGATGCGGCGCTGCGCTGGGCGCTGGCACCTGACTATCGCCGCACCTGGATCCCCAAGCTGACGATTTTTCGTTATATTTTTTCAGGTTTTAAGCGCGATTATTTCAAGCTCGACCGGTTCACGATTCGCAATCGCGGCATTGTCTTGTGGGTCGCAGCACTGACTTTTTTTGCCAGTTTTCTATTGGTGCCCGCAGGCGAATTTGTTCCCGAAACCGATAACAACTGGGCCAACGCATCAGTTGAAACACCGGTGGGATCATCGATTAACTACACCATGGACAAGGCTGAGCAGGTTGAAAATGCGTTACGGGAATTTCCTGAAATTAAACGCATCACCCGCAATGTATCCAAAACTCAGGCATGGTTTGGCCTTGAATTAGTCGAAAAAGAAAAACGCAAGCGTAGTAAAAAGCAGCTTGATGATGCGATCCGTGCGCGGCTGTCTTCAATTGCCGGATTGGCGATCCGGGTAGGTTGGAATAGGCCGATACAGGTGTACGTGATGGGCCCCGAAATTGGGGAATTAAATCGCATCTCGCAAGAGTTGGTCGCCAAAATAAAAGCCATTCCCGGCACCGTCGATGTCGAGTCATCCTACAAACCGACCAGCCCCACGCTCGATATTATTGTCAATCGCGAGTTGGCAAGTGACCTGGGCGTATCCATGGCCTCGGTCGTGAGCACTACGCGGGCCATGATTGCGGGCGAAGACGCAGGCCAATGGGAAGGCCCTGACGGCGAAAATCATCAGGTACTGGTACGCCTGCCGCGTAGTGACCGCACCGCAGTAGCTGATCTCGATAAACTTTTTGTGCCAACATCCGCGCTGAACGCGGACGGCAGCCCACGCATGGTGCCACTGCGCCAAGTCGCAGATTTCAAACCGGCATTCGCGGAACGGCAGATCGAGCGCCGTAATTTGCAGCGCCTCATTCAGGTGTTTTCCGGCGTCGCCGCCACCCATACCGAAGGCCAGATATCAGATGAAGTACAAAAAGTACTTAAGACCATCAAGCTGCCACCGGGCTATCTATTTCAAAGCGGTGGCTCATCCCAGGATATGGCTGAATCCATGGGCTATGCTGGGGCGGCGTTAGGGCTGGCCGTGATCTTTATTTACCTGATTCTTGCGTCGCAGTTTGGCAGTTTCCTGCAGCCCATTGCGATCATGGCGTCACTACCGTTGTCGCTGATCGGAGTATTTATTGCGTTGCGACTATTCGGAACCACCTTAAATTTATTCTCCATCATTGGCTTCATCATGCTGATGGGGCTCGTCACAAAAAATGCAATTTTACTGGTCGACTTTACCAATCACAGCCGACGTGAGGGTATGCCGCGTGATGCCGCTATCCTCGCCGCAGGGCAGGTTCGCCTGCGCCCGATTCTAATGACAACCACGGCGATGATCGGCGGCATGTTGCCCCTGGCTCTCGCCTTTGGCGCGGGCTCCGAACAACAATCGCCGATGGCGCATGCCGTGATCGGCGGGATTATTACCTCCACTATCATGACGCTGGTGGTAGTGCCTGTGCTCTACACCTATTTTGATACTTGGGGCGAAAAGGTGACGGTGTGGTTCAAGCGCGGCACACCCGCCGCAGCGCATGCATCGGCACGCTTGGCTGGCGGCGGATCGATTGAGGCGTTACCTGCGGCAAAGCAGGAGGATTAAGCGGCATTGTTAAGTATGCATATTCAAGAGCGCATACGTAAATGCATCATGGTAGATAAACGATCAACATTGGCCGCGACTAAAAAATTTACCCTTTATGCCAGCGCATAAGGCATCCGCACATTGGGCAATTTGGCGTCGAAATCTTTGGTGTTGCGCGTGATCAACAGCAGGCCATGCTCGATTGCGCTGGCGAGAATAATGGCATCCGGTAATTTCATGCGCCGCTCGCGGCGTAGCTTGATAGCGCGTTCAGCGATGGGCTCAGTCACATTAATCATTTCAAAAGACGACAGAAACCCGCGCGTGATGGCGTCTGCCTGAAGCTCGCCACTCGCCATCACTTCCATCCATGTCACCACGCTGATAGCGCGAGATTCATAGAGCTGAAACTCTTTTTTGGCCGCCGCAATGCCATTCAGATAGTCGATCAGAATATTGCTGTCAAAGAGCGCTTTCAATACGGATGGCCTAACGATCCCATTCGGCGCGGAGTTTTCGCTGAATGGTGACGCCATCCTTTGCTTTTTTTTGCGCTGGGGTTTTAGCTTTCCACGCGCCGAATGCGTCAGGCGATTCTGCATATTGCACCACATATTGCGCAATCGCTTGGCGCACCAGCTCGGCACGCGAAACATTCTTGCGCACCTCAATCAACCGGAGCGCTTCAATTTGACAATCAGGAAGATCAATAATGGTTCGCATAAAAATAGTATCGGGCGTAAGGCAAAAGGTGAAAAAATGGTAATGAAAAATGATGCATGATGACATGATATGTCATCATAGTGCAGCGCTAGATTTTATGCAAACTCCCCGTCAGGAGCTGTGTTTGAGGCAAAATGTGCTCAAACGGCAAGCAAGACGGGGACTTTGGTTTTGGCGCAGCCTGGTTTATAAGATATTCAAAGCCCTGCCGCATATCCATCTTTGCGATGATCACTGCCCGCACAGTAACCATCATCGCCCATGCGCCAAATTAATTGCGCACCACCAAACGCAAAATTAAGTGTTTCAGCAGCAGCAAGGCGATGACCTAATACCTCAAGTGCCGCGCCAACGCTTGATTTGAGGGCATCTTCCAACCCCACGGTACCATCTGGATTAACGATCCAGCGCGGTGCATCACTAGCCGTTTGCGGGTTTTGGCCATAGTCGCAAATACGCGTCACCATTTGCACATGGCCTTGCGGTTGCATATGCCCGCCCATCACGCCGAAGCTCATCACCGGCTGGTTTTGATGGTCAGTCAGGAAGCCGGGAATGATGGTTTGAAAAGGCCGTTTGTTGGGCGCGACTTGGTTGGGATGACCTGCGATTAAATTAAATCCGTGCCCGCGATTTTGCAGGCTGATACCGGTGTCCGGCACCACCACGCCAGAGCCAAAGCCCATATAGTTTGACTGGATGAAACTTACCATCATGCCACTTGCATCTGCCGTGCTGAGATACACCGTTCCGCCGTGTTGCGGCATACCAAAGGTGGGCGCTGAGGCGCGTTGCATATGGATCAAGCCCGAGCGTTTTTTTAGGTATGCCGGATCGAGCAGCGCGCTCACCGGCATATCCATAAATGCAGAATCCGCGATATAGCGGTGCGCATCGGCGAAGGCAAGCTTCATCGCCTCAATCTGCAAATGCAGACTGGCAGCTGAATCGACTTTATGCGAGGCGAGATCAAAATTTTCGAGAATACCTAAACACAGCAAAGCGGCTAACCCCTGCCCGTTTGGCGGGATTTCATGAAGGCGCACATCACGATAGTTTTGATGCAAAGTGCCCACCCAATCCGCTTGATGCGCATCGAGATCAGCCATCGTCATCGCGCCGCCATTAGCTTGTGCATGCGCAATCATTTTTTCGGCGAGCGCGCCGCGATAAAAAGATTCACCCTCGGTCGCGGCAATATCTTGAAGCGTTGCTGCCTGGCCCTCAAGTATCCATTTTTCGCCCGCTTGGGGTGCACGCCCATGGTATAAAAAATCGCGACTAAAATCAGTTTGATCCTGCAATATTTCGGCCTGCCGCGCCCAGCTTGAAGCGGTAATCGGCGCGACCGGAAACCCTTCACGGGCATAGCGAATCGCCGGTTCAAACAAGGTTGCGAACGGCAGCTTGCCCATTTTTTTTGACAGTGTTACCCACTGTGAAACAGCACCCGGCACCGTGACGCTGTCCCAGCCACGCATGGGCAAACTATTTGCGTCGGGATATTTTTGCGCAAAGTATTCTGGCGTCCACGCGGCCGACGAACGACCCGATGCATTCAAGCCGTGAAGTTGCCGCCCATCCCAAATAATCGCGAACCCATCCGAACCTATGCCGTTACTGGTGGGCTCAACCACGGTTAGCGCAATCGCGCTCGCAATCGCCGCATCAACCGCGTTGCCACCTTGCCACAACATTTGCATACCGGCCTGCGCGGCGAGCGGCTGCGAAGTCGCTACGATATTTTTTGCCATCACCGGCATGCGTTGCGATGCATACGGAAACGCAAAATTAAATTTCACGTCGCGCTGCCCGTAATCGCAGTAGTGACGGAAGTGGTGGTGGAATTGGTGGCAACAGTGGCATCCGCCTGACTAACTGTGTTGGCAGCCTCCCATGCCTTTAAATCTTTTTCGTATTGCCACAGCTCTTCTTCGTAAATATCCATTACGCATGGAATGCAGCCGGTGCCACAGCATTCATGCGGCTCGGGTTTGCGGGGAGGGTTTGGAGCTGACATAGGGACTGGAATAAGAGTGGACGTAAGGGTAGAAATAGAGGCAACAATAGGAACAAAAATAGGCGGACTCTTGAGAGCAAAAAAGAATACACGAATACGCTATCAACTATTTTACGCGAGGCTTGCCACAATAGATGCAAGGCCATCAGTCATCGCCGCCACTGACGTTGATGTCATCCCCAAAAGGCAGCGCTATACCGCCTGCCCCTGATGCCATAACAGATACCGCCGCTTGCGGGCGCGACGCTACTTGAGCGATGCTTGTGCAATAAAAAACCCATATCAGGTTCGGAAAAGTAAAATTTGTTGACTCATTAAGCAGCGATAAAAATGAGTGGGGCCCGAAATTGTAGACAGGCCGGTTGATATTACTTTATCAACTTGTTGGGAGCCGTCATGAAACGTATTCGCCGTCGTACCTTGGCTGCCAAATTCAAAGCTGAAGCCGTTAAGTTAGCGACTGAACAAAATCTCACGCCAGACCAGATGCGTATTCGTGAGTTGGAACGAGAACTTGCCATTGCTAAAATGGAGCGAGATATATAAAAAAGAGACAGGAGCGCAGCCCCGTGTTTGCAAACTAGATGATGTTGTGAAGTATACCAAGAGAGGCTATTAGGCATGTAGTCGTGGCAGTTGATTCCTGCCCGCAAGCTGAAAAAAGCGCGCCGGTTGGTGGCAATCCGTGCTGCCCATAAACGCGGTCGCGGCATCTATGATCCAAAAAAGATTCAAACCGAGTTAGCGCCATAAGATCTTGGTACCTGTGTGAATCGCATCAAGCGACTGCGCAAGCTCCACGGTATCCGCTGCGCCCTCTAGCAGCAGTTCCGCGTCGCGACAGATTCTTAGCATCAATTGCTAGTGGCGCGATCAAGGACTTGACTTGTATAGGTGTGAAATCGTCGGCTGGTCGATGGACAAACTATTGATAATTGATGCGCTGCGGACGGCGTATTGACGCTATAAACTAAGTGCTGGGTTGATGCATTATTAAAGCCCTAAAGGGGAGTATTTGCAGCCAAACATACCGTGCGTTGCAGGTCAGCTATAAGGTGATCCTGGTGGATTAGAATTTTTAGTACCTTCGATCTTTATGTGAAGCCGCCTCAAGGCGCAAGCATTTTTACCAAAGCCGCTTGGGGCACATGTGTTGGGATATGCGTGTTTAGACTTATGTCCCTACACATGTGATTATCGGTACGTTTGGCATGAGCATGATGCAATCAATCGCTGCTCATGAGCAAATATTTTTATCGATTAATCCGGGCTGGCGGCACGCTTGGCTTCGAGCCATTCCCAGCGCTGCATCGTCGCGGCTAGCTCAGTCTCAACTTGGCTTACGCGAGCTTGCAGGGTTTTACGTTTGCCGGATTGCTGGGCATCCTGATAGATCGCGGGAT
>JANYDB010000081.1 GCA_025359985.1 Burkholderiales bacterium
CGGGATCGGATTATTTTTCCGCCAGCCGCCGCAGGTGTATTGATAAAAATCCACGCACGGGTCGGCGGTCTTATCCATCGCGTTGACATCAAGACCCGGTGTGTAAGGAAATGTGGTCAGCGGTTTGTCGGCAGACTTGGCGGGCGTGGGGGTAAGGGTAGGGGCGGGCGCAGGCACAGGCGCAGGCACAGGCACAGGCACAGGCACATCCGCAGCCGCAGCAGGCGATGGCGCAGATTGCGCAGAAACAGTCGCCGCCGCTCCTGCAATACCTGCTAAACAAAGTGACACTGCGATGGGTCTCAGAGGCAAAAGAGTTGTAGATAAAAACAACAAACGCCAGTCAGGTGCGCGCATAGCAAGACTCCAATAGAAATTAAAGTCCAGGCAGAGCGAGCTTCTTCAGGCAATATTGCCCCAAAAGCCGCGCCCGGTCTGGAGTTTTAAATTAAGCGGACAGTTTATTTTTAATCAAAGCGGCAATCTCATTTACATCAACTACTGTTGCGGCCGAATCACGTCGATGCTGATACTCTACTTTCCCTTCTTTCAAACCGCGTTCGCCGATCACCACACGATGCGGAATGCCGATCAGTTCCAGCTCAGCCAACATCACGCCAGGACGCTCTCCACGGTCATCCAGCAGTGCATCTATACCCGCGGTAACTAATTCGGCGTAAAGCTTGTCTACGGCTTCTTTGACCATAACTGAGCGGTCATAACCGATCGGCGCAATCGCCACCGTGAACGGGGCCATCGCTTCTGGCCAAATAATGCCGCGTTCGTCATGGCTTTGCTCAATGGCAGCACCCAAAAGGCGCGTCACGCCGATGCCATAGCAACCCATTTCAAGCAACTGTGGCTTGCCGTTTTCGCCGAGGAAAGTCGCGTTCATCGGTTTGGAGTAGACCGTACCTAAATAAAACACATGGCCCACTTCAATGCCGCGCTGAATCGCCAGCGTGCCCTGGCCATCCGGAGAGGGATCTCCCGCCACCACGTTACGCAAATCGGCGATCATATCAGGCTCGGGTAAATCGCGGCCCCAGTTCATGCCGGTGTAATGCATATCTTCTTCGTTCGCACCGGACACAAAATCGCTCATGTTGGCGACGGTGCGATCGGCAATAATTTTCACGGTTTTTTTCAAGCCGATGGGGCCAAGGTAGCCGGGTTTGCAGCCGAAGTATTCAATAATTTCGGCTTCATTCGCAAAACGAAAATCTTTATCCAGGCCTGGCACTTTATGCGCTTTAATTTCATTTAATTCATGGTCGCCACGCAGAAGCAGTAGCCAGATTTCTGCAGGCAAAGGATTATTTTTTTCATCAACCTTGTCCGCCGCTAGGACAATCGATTTTACGGTGACCGACAAGGCTATATTCAGAAACGTCGCAACCTCTTCACACTTCGCTTTGCCAGGCGTCGCTGTTTTCGTCAGCTCAAGCATTGGCGAGGCTCTTGAGGCAATTAGCGGGAGCGCTTCGGCGAGCTCAATATTGGCCGCGTAGTCAGAAGCAGGGCAGTAGGCAATCGTATCTTCGCCGGTGTCGGCAATCACCTGAAATTCATGTGAGCGCGAGCCACCGATCGCGCCGGTATCGGCTTTCACCGCGCGAAATGTGAGGCCCAGACGGGCAAATATTTTTTGATAGGCCGCAAACATTTTATCGTAGCTGACCGCCGCACTGGCTTCATCACGATCAAACGAGTAAGCATCTTTCATCGTGAACTCACGGCCACGCATCACGCCGAAACGGGGACGGCGTTCATCGCGAAATTTGGTCTGAATATGATAAAAATTTACTGGCAATTGGCGGTAGCTTTTGATCTCGCCTCGCGCAATATCGGTCACTGCTTCTTCAGAAGTAGGCTGGACAATAAAATCGCGATCATGGCGATCTTTTATGCGCATGAGTTCAGCACCGTATTTTTGCCAGCGGCCGGTTTCCATCCACAACTCAGCCGGTTGTATGACCGGCATCAGTAATTCGATCGCGCCAGCGGCATTCATTTCTTCGCGAATAATAGCTTCAATTTTACGGATTGTGCGCAAGCCCATCGGCATGTAGTTGTAGATGCCCGCCGCGAGTTTTCGGATCATGCCCGCTCGCAACATCAATTTTTGTGAGGTGATATCGGCGTCGGTCGGGGCTTCTTTAAGGGTCGAGATAAAAAACTGAGATGCGCGCATTTTTTGTTGATATTCAGTAGGTTGGAATTAAATTATGCTTAGGTTAGAGACTTATTTTACACTGCACTCAAGCTCGTACCCTACCCAATCAGGTAGTTTTGTGAAAGAATCATTGTAACTTTTGAATTGGAAGGGCAGCCATGATTGACCGTGATGGTTATCGCCCGAACGTCGCTATCGTACTTTGCAACGCAAAGAACGAGGTGTTTTGGGGCAAGCGCATCAAGGAGCACGCGTGGCAGTTCCCGCAGGGCGGCATCAAAATGGGCGAAAGCCCCGAAGATGCGATGTATCGGGAGCTGGAAGAAGAAACCGGGCTACTCCGCGAGCATGTAAAAATTTTGGGCCGCACCAAGGGCTGGCTGCATTATCACGTCCCCTCGCACTGGATCAAACGCGAATGGCGCGGTACTTACAAAGGCCAAAAGCAAATTTGGTATTTGCTCAGATTGGTCGGACGTGATCACGACATCCGGCTGCGCGCCAGCACTCATCCCGAGTTTGACGCATGGCGCTGGCATGATTACTGGGTGCCGTTGGAGAACGTGATCGAATTCAAGCGTGATGTGTATAAACAGGCGCTACAGCAGCTGGTACGGTTTCTGGATCACACGCACAAACCCTATCAACACAGCGCCAGGCGTAGCTCTGAATCAGCACATGACGAACGCGCCGATCGGTTGCATTCAAGTCCTGTGTCTGGCTTAAGTTTGGTTCATGCCGGCATGGGCGAGCATCTGCTTTCGGCTATTTTGCCCGCCGCATCAGAGCCTCTGATGGCGGAGGTGGGTGCTGCTGCTATTGATAGTTAGACCTCACCAGCAGATCGGTTCAGTCAGCACACCAAATTTGCGCTCTGCCTGCCGCTTTGGCGGCGTAGAGACGGCGATCAGCGGCTTTCATGAGCGCGGTCAAATCAATGCCATCGTCAGGATAAACCGCCACTCCGCCGGAAAAAGTAACGGCGGAAATTTTATGCGTGTCTGAGCAAAATTCCTCGACCTGTAGAGCGTCCATTAAACGTTTGAGGCGTTTGCTGGCCGCATCCGGGCCACAACCGATCAGGGCTACACAAAATTCCTCACCGCCATGTCGGCCCACCAAATCGGAACCGCGTAAAAAATGTGGGACGAGTGCGCCGAAGCGCTGCAACACCTGATCGCCCATCGCGTGTCCATAGGTGTCGTTGACCAATTTGAACCGGTCAAGATCGAGATAAGCAATGGCTAGCGGCGTTGCAGTTTGCTTGCCGAGAAGCAACATGTTTGGCAACGCTTCATCCAGATAAC
>JANYDB010000120.1 GCA_025359985.1 Burkholderiales bacterium
CAAATATCAGGTAACGAGCACCAACCGCTGTTATCGCTATCGTCGCACTCCGGCATGGTTGAGATGCAGGGCGCTGACTCAATCGGCATGGCATTCAAAATGATGCTCCTCGGAAATTTAATTGAACAGATGGGGGAGTGGAAGCAGCGTCAGAAAGGCCCGTAGGGTCACTACTGTGTGAATGGGCTTGCCAGTTAGTTAGAATCTCGTTGAGCTGGCTGAATTCAGTGGACTTGTCGAGAAAATAGTCGGCCCCGGCCATGAAGGCGACGTGCCGATATTGGCTGGTGGATGAGTTGCTGAGCACCACCGACTTGATTTCGGGGCGCTCGCTCTTTATCTGTTTTAACACCGCCAAACCACTGCCATCGAGCAACTGAATGTCGACTATTAAGGCATCGGGCATGGTGCTGCGAATACCGCTGTAGACGCCGTTTAAGTCACCAGCCTGCCCAGTGATCTGTACGCCCTCAACGCTCATGGCAGCCTCCGCGATGCGGGTATGCATCAAACTGGAATCTTCAACTATAAAGATTTTCATGCCTCTCCTCGCGTTTATGGTCAGTCCGCTGCAGCAGCCGTCTGCATTAATGCTCAATTAAACTAGCGTTAGTATTTCAAAAAATAGCTTTGCGTAATATCAGCGAATGCCTAAAGATTTATCGGAATGCGATGTGTCCACTAGGAAAATTCCTACGGTGCGCCATGATGGGCTGCTGAGCGTGGCGTGGATGCGTGTGGTGGGTGAAGGTGGCGGGTGAAGGTCTCGTGTGAAGGAGCCGGTATAAAACTACAGGAAAAACAGCAAACAAAACAGCAAACAAAACAGCAGCAAAAACTAAAGCGACTTGAGGAGCAGATCGTGTGTGATTGAATATTTGATCAGATCAGCCAATGAATGGGCGTCTAGTTTTTGCAGGATGTGGGTTTTATGCGTGCTCACTGTCTTTACACTCAGATGCAGCTTTTCTGCGATATAGGTGATGGACATACCGTCAGCCAATAGCTGCATCACTTCAAACTCGCGGTCAGAAAGTTTGGTGTGCGGTAATTCGCAGGCGTTGGGCATAAGACTCAAGGCGAGCTGTTCAGCAACCTGCGGGCTGATGAATAATCTGCCGATCGCGACGCGACGGATGGCCTCAACCAGCAGGGTGGCCGCGCTTTCTTTGGTGATATAGCCAGAGGCACCGGCGCGGATGGTACGCACAGCATACAACTCCTCCTCATGCATCGTCAGGACGAGTAACGGTAATTTTGGGGCATGAGCTTTGATTTGTTTGATCAAATCCACGCCACTTTTGCCGGGCATGGAAAGATCCATCAACAGTACATCGAAGCCGCCTTTGCGCACCCATTCCATGGTCTGAAAGCCATCAGTAGCTTCGCCGACCACCTCAAAATCGTCATGGCCTTCCAAAATGCGTTTAAGGCCGTCACGCATGATTGCGTGATCATCGGCGATGAGAAGTCGAATCATCGTGTCGGGATCAAAATTTCAGAGGAAGAAGATGCCGGTAATAATCGAGATACCAGTTTACAAACATCGCAATACCGGCTTCGACTTCGGTTTTTGGCCATGAGCCTACCGCGGCCCCAAGTCTGGCAACATCGGCGGCAGTGGCGGGCACATCACCCTCCTGCATCGGTAATAATTCCATTCGCGCTTTCTTGCCCAGACAATTTTCAAGCGCGTGGATATATCGCATTAACTGCACCGGATTATTATTGCCGATATTAAAGATGCGGTAGGGCGCATAGCTGGTCGCCGGATTCGGTGCATCGCCGGACCATGCAGGGTCCGCCTGGGCGGGACGATCAATGACCCGCACCACACCTTCGATAATATCGTCAACATAAGTGAAATCGCGAATCATGTTGCCTTGGTTGAAGACTTGAATAGGCTCGTCAGCCAGGATTGCTCGGGTAAATTTAAAAAGCGCCATATCAGGTCGACCCCAAGGACCGTAGACCGTAAAAAAGCGCAACCCGGTGCAGGGCAAATCAAACAGATTCGCATAACTATGTGCCATCAGCTCATTGGCTTTTTTGGTGGCCGCATAAAGTGACAGCGGATGATCAACGTTATCGTCTTCTGACTGTGGCATGTGCGTATTTGCGCCATAAACAGAGCTGGATGAGGCGAACACAAAATGCTCCACTTTGGCATGGCGTGCGCCTTCGAGGATATTGGTAAAGCCCACAATGTTGGCATCTATATATGCATGCGGATGGGTAATCGAATATCGCACCCCGGCTTGCGCAGCAAGATTGACCACCGCATCAAAATGTTCGTGGGCGAATACGGCTTCGACAGCGGTGCGATCAGTAATGTCCACTTTTTTGAAGGTGAAGGCTGGACTTTTTGCGCCGACGACATGAGTATCCGCTAACGCAAAAATACGCTTCAACCGATCTTCTTTCAAGCCGACATCATAGTAGCTATTGAGGTTATCGATGCCGACCACTGTGTCGCCGCGCGCCAATAACCGGAGCGCAAGATGATGGCCAATAAAGCCTGCTGCTCCGGTAATGAGGATATGCATAAAGTAATTTTTAAAATAAAAGAAAGCGCGGTGCTGAAGCGATGCGTAAAAGAGACGCGTTGAGAGATGCGTTAAGAAATATTGAAAGAACGTATTGAATCTTATTTGAATCTTATTGAATATTTTTAAGTTTATGCAGCGCAAATTACTTGCCAGCCAAATGATAACGCAAGTCATATCGTAAAAATCAATTCACCACCGCGCTGGTAGATGCAAAAATGCAGCGAACCCGTCGGTAAGTGCCCAATCGTGTAGTCTCAGCTTCTACACTTAATCGCAATCAACATTAACGCTAAAAATCCCCGCACATATGAAATCCAAAATATTGATTACCGGCGGCGCCGGCTACATTGGCTCGCATACCTGTTTGGAATTGCTGCAGGCAGGTTTTGAGCTGGTGGTGGTGGACAATTTATGCAATAGCAAACAGGTCGCGCTGAACCGTGTTGAAGATATTAGCGGTCGACGTATTGCTTTTCATCACGCCGACGTTCGTGATCGTGAACAATTGCAGAGTATTTTTCGTGAGCATGCCATTCACGCGGTGATTCATTTCGCCGGTTTAAAAGCCGTCGGCGAATCCGTCGAGAAGCCGCTTGAATACTATGATGTTAATGTTAATGGCACGTTAGTTTTATTGGATGTCATGGCCGCAGCCGGGGTTAAAAATCTGGTGTTTAGCTCATCCGCCACGGTTTATGGCGAGCCGCCTGTCGTTCGTATCAAAGAAGATTTTCCGCTGGTGCCCCAGAGCCCCTATGCAAGCAGCAAGCTCATGATTGAGCAGGTATTGCGCGACCTTTACCGCGCCGATTCCGGCTGGCGCATTGCGTTGCTGCGCTACTTCAATCCGGTGGGCGCACATGAAAGCGGCACGATCGGTGAAGACCCCAACGGCGTGCCCAATAATTTGATGCCGATTGTGGCGCAGGTTGCGGTGGGCAAACGCGCCGCGTTATCGATTTATGGCAATGATTACGCCACCCCGGATGGCACCGGTATTCGTGATTATATTCATGTGGTGGATCTGGCCGTCGGTCACGTCAAGGCGATGGCTGCGCTACCGCACTGTGATGGCGTGATGACCCTCAATCTGGGAGCGGGGCGCGGCTACTCCGTGCTGGAAGTGGTGCGCGCGTTTGAAGCGGCCAGTGGGCGCACCGTGGCGTATCAATTTGTGCCGCGTCGCGCTGGTGATATTGCCGAATATTTTTCAGATCCATCGCGAGCCGAGGCTTTGCTTGGGTGGAAGGCCACTCGCGGGCTCGAACAAATGTGTATCGATACCTGGCGCTGGCAGAGCGCTAATCCGGCGGGGTATGGTGTGGATGAGCGCTAGATTATGCAGCTACTCGTCGTTTAACGACGGGGCATCAAGCCTCTACATCTTTTTTGCCATGTCGTTAAGTGACTAGATTTTCCGTCACCTTAATCTAGTGTTCAGGCACTCAACAGCAGAATTTTTAAACAGCAATTAAATTAAGCAAAAAAGTTTTGAGCAATTTTTTAAGCATGATTACCGCATTGATTTTTTAACTTTCTGCCAGCGTGAGTTTAGTAACCGTAAATAAGTGGCACAAAACTCAACGTTTAAAAAATCAGATGCATTCATCGCCAAAATAATCAGCACTAAAAGCAGGGCAATGATTTATTCACCTGAAACATTGTTGCCTTTAGATCCGCCCCTAGTGACTACGTTATCTTCGTTACTCGCGGCAGGCACTTAGCCATTTGGTTAGTAGCACGGTTTACAAATTCTGAGCCCGACTTGAATTTTAACGACGGCCTCATCCCTTGCCTTCTTTAAAGCAGCCCGGTTTCGTAAGTTGCACATCGCGGGCACACGTTCCGGGCCCAAGTGTGCGGTGGTCAGATAGCAATTAACTTGAGCCTCGGACGAGCGCGAAACGCTGGGGCTGTTTTGCCCCGGCTTTAAACGTACCGAGGCATGTTTTTTTGGGGGAAAATACAATAATGTCCGACTGTTTTACAAACGGATTCAGCTAAGCAAAAGGCGGCGCGCGATGCACTATTTAATGGCGGGGTAAAAACCGTTACTGCAAGACCAACTCCACGCGGCGATTTTTACTTTTTCCTGCGTCGTCTGCGTTTGATGCCACCGGGGCTAGGCTGGCGACGCCATTAGCGGTGAGCCTGTCGCGCGCGATACCGTAATCCTTCATCAGCGTATTTACGACCGCATCGGCGCGGCGTTTGCTTAAATCAATATTGGCGGCGAGCGTACCTGCATTATCGGTGTGACCCACTACATGCAGTTTTAAGGTTGACTGCTGTTTAAGCATCGCGCCAATTTGCATCAGTGACGCTTTGCTGTCCGGCTTGATATCAGCCTTGCCGGAATCAAACAAAATACCGTAGATCGCTACTTTGCCGCTCGCCGACAGTGATTGGCTCATTTCGCTTGCAGAGAGCAGCGTCATCTTCTGCTCCATCTCTTTGGCTTTAATGTGAAACACCAATATTGAGGTATGTTTTTCCAATTCATCCGGACAGGGCAACGCGTATCCTTTTACCAGCGGACGCCACGTTAATACCGCGATCGTCTCGCCGATCGCAGCGTTTTCCATTAACGCATATCGAAACCCGCTAATCTGTGCACCACCCGCGCAGACATGTGCTGCACTGGCGGTGGTGGTGAAAACGGAATCTTTGAACAGAATATTGGCAAAATTAAAATTGCTGCCGCCTGTCAGTGCGCCAGCCTCACCGCAGATATCTTCCGCGCATTCAAACAGTGGCTTGAAACCCGTTGTTTTCAAATCCTGCTGGTAATTGCGAATAACTTCCAAGGGCGAGCGTCCCGCCGGTGTGATGTAGACCAGCATTGCCCGCTGTCCGCTTCGGGCCACTGATTTACTCGCACTCAGTCTTTCGTTGGTGTAATTGACCTTGCCAGCCGGGTAGGTGACTTCGTCATATGCCACATCATCCCGAAACACCAATACAGAATCGGTGAATCGCTTGATATTGTTGATGTCACCGAGTTTGGACAAATCTTTGGTTGGCACCTTTTCAAGCGCTGCGGCGGGCAGGAAATATCCTAGCGCTAAAGTGCAAATAGTACCCAAGCTTAATATTTTTTTGTTGACTGAATATTTCATGAGTGTCCTTATAAAATGACCTGAATGTTTTTGTCCATAACTTGGTCTACCGTTTAATAAGACGCAAACGTAGCCAAAAGTACGACAGTAGGACAGATATAAAAATATTATTGGGTCAAGGATGTCAGCTGACGTAATACCTAAGCCGGTCTGCTTTCCCGAGAAACGCAAAATAATCCTTGAATATTTCCAAACTGCATTTGCCGCAAAATAGGCGGTGCGCGACAACCCATCGGCTTGGGCGACAATAGCATTTGTGACCTGAAGTGGCATGCGTTCTTCCCGGAGGGGACGCCGTACTTCCTGTCGTTTAAACATCAAGAGGTTAAACATGTGTGGCATCGTCGGCGCTATCGCCAATCGAAATATTGTTCCCCTGCTCACCGAGGGTCTGCGTCGGCTGGAATATCGCGGCTATGATTCGGCTGGTATTGCTGTCGTCAATGACGGCATCAAGCGAGTACGCCGAGTGGGGCGTGTGGCGGAGATGGAGGCGGGGATCGCCGCCGAAGGCCTGACCGGTACGTTAGGCATCGGCCACACTCGCTGGGCCACTCACGGCGGGGTGACGGAGCTGAATGCGCATCCGCATATTTCGCACGAAGAAATCGCCGTGGTGCATAACGGCATCATTGAAAATCATGAAGCGCAGCGCGAGCGTTTGAAAGCGCTGGGTTACCAGTTTGAATCGCAGACTGATACCGAAGTGATTGCGCATCTGGTGCATCACTACTTCAAAGCAGCGGGCGATCTTTTTATCGCGACCCAACAGGCCGTGCAAGATTTGCACGGTGCTTACGCAATTGGTGTGGTTTCGCTTCGTGATGCCAGCACCATGACCTGTGCCCGCAAAGGCTGCCCGTTGCTCATTGGTGTTGGCACGGATGAAAATTTTATTGCATCCGATATGTCCGCCATTATCCCCGCTACGCGGCGAGTGATGTATCTGGAAGAGGGCGATGTTGCCGCGATTCGCCGGGATGGGATCAAGGTGGTGGATCGTGATGGCGGGCCGGTGATGAGAGCTATTCACCTCTCCGAGCTATGCGATGCGGCCAGTGAGCTTGGGCCCTATCAGCACTTCATGCAAAAAGAAATTCATGAGCAACCGCGCGCTCTCGCCGATACCCTCGAAGCGGTACTCGCCGAAGGTGTGAACAGTGCACTGTTTGGAAATGAAGCCGAACAAATTTTCAGCGACTGTAGTGCGGTGCTGATATTGGCTTCTGGCACCAGTTTTTATGCATCCATGGTCGCCAAACAATGGTTTGAAACTATTGCCAAAATTCCCTGCCAGATCGAGCTTGGCCATGAATACCGTTATCGCGATTCCATCCCGAACCCGCGTCAGTTAGTCGTCACCTTATCGCAATCCGGTGAAACACTCGACACGATGGAAGCGCTAAAACGGGCCAAACAATTGGGCCATGCCTACACCTTATCCATCTGCAATGTGCGTGAGAGCGCCATTCCACGGGCCTCGCGGCTGGTTTACTACACGCGCGCTGGGCCTGAAATCGGCGTTGCCTCCACCAAGGCATTTACCACCCAGTTAGCCGCACTCTTTACACTGACGCTTGCCATCGCCAAAGCGCAGGGCCAGCTCAGCGTTGCGCAGGAAACGGACTATCTGGAACAGCTACGCTTCGTCCCTGGCAGCGTTCAGCACGCATTGAATCTGGAGCCGCAGATTATGGCGTGGGCCGAACAATTCGCCCCCAAAAATCACGCGCTATTTTTAGGTCGCGGGATTCACTATCCCATCGCACTCGAAGGGGCCTTAAAGCTCAAAGAAATTTCCTATATCCACGCCGAAGCCTATCCTGCAGGTGAGCTAAAACACGGCCCGCTGGCACTCGTCGACGCCAATATGCCCGTGGTCGTCATCGCGCCCAATGATTCGCTGTTGGAAAAAGTGAAATCCAATATGCAGGAAGTTAGCGCGCGCGGCGGAGAATTATTTGTGCTCGCTGATCTCGACAGTCACTTTACTGAAAGTGAACGCGTCCACGTCATCCGCACGCCGCGCCACGCCGGTGTCCTCTCTCCCATCATCCACGCCATCCCCGTACAGCTATTGGCGTATCACACTGCACTGTTACGCGGCACCGATGTGGACAAGCCAAGGAATTTGGCGAAATCAGTTACGGTGGAGTAGGGGATTAAAAAAGATTTAAGATTTTTGCTAAATTAGGTTTAGCGCATAACCAGCCGTCAACGGCGTTTATCTAAATTTGTGCAAAACAATAATTGCAGTTGCCAGCGTAGATGTTCAATGCAATCTGTAAATAGCATCTGCCAAGCTTGCCCGGGGATGTTTGATCGCCTCCATGCACTCGATATCGCCGGGCTTGGCAGTGACATTGAGTACGCTCTATTGATCGCGAGCCTTTCAAAATAGTCGTTGAGCCCACCAGTTCGAGCCTGCCAGGTTCATTTAATCATTGTCTTGCTGATTCCACCCTATCCCTATGCCGCCGCTCAGGTGTTGATAGATGAAATTAGCTCACTTCTGTGAGTTGACGTACAGACGCGGCACATCAGAAATTTCATGATTGGTCATGACCATTTCATCGTATCGTCTTTATCAAGATTTTAGTGCTCGTTGATCGCTGCGTTGTCTACACGCGGCGTCTTGGCATCATTCATCGAAAAAATAATGATAAAAAGAATTTTGCTAATCCAGGGCTATCCCGATGCGAGTGAGCCGCACCGAGTCACGCATTGGCAGCCAGCTATCGCGCCGGTGCGGAACAATCGGGTCACACCGTTCGCCAAATCAATGTTGCAGAGCTTGATTTTCCACTGCTCCGCAGTCAAAAAGATTTTGAATTTGGCTCGGTGCCTGCAAGCCTCAAACCAGCGCAGGACGACATTGTTTGGGCCGAGCACATCATGCTTTTCTTTGCGCTTTGGGCGGGCGACATGTCTGCATTGCTTAAGGGCTTTTTTGAACAAACATTCCGGCCTGACTTTACGGGAGCAAGCGCTAGTCACTTTGGAAAGAAGCTGTTGTCCGGGCGTACCGCACGAATTGTCGTAACGATCATTTATCCATGGGCTGGTCCGTTGGCAGCCTCCCCAGTGGTGGCTGTGCTGTTGGCATTTGATAGATTCCAGGCTTAGGCAGGTGCGCCCAATTTTGCGCTGCTGCTTTCGATTTTAATGGTGCGCATCTTCCGGTTTGTTTCCCTGCGGTCAGTCCTTCAATTTGCCTTTGTATGCCGGCCTTGCCGGGTGGGTTAAATAATCGGATAGGTCAATGACGTGCTGGTCACTGTGCAGCGATGAAGATAAACATGATCGACGAAGGAGTAAATGCACCCAAGCCTAAGCTACATTTCGACGTAGTGGCTCGACGCCTGAGCGTCCACGTTAGCTAAGCGAGCTGCAAGCGCGCCATTATCCCGCTAGATACCGACCTGTCTGGTAATGCTGATGCTTTTAACCCTGCAGAACTGCTGCTAGCAGCGCGGGCGGCCTGCATGATTAAAGGCATTGAGCGGGTGGTGCCAATATTGAGGTTTCAGTTACGTGGTGTTGAGGTTCGTGTGCACGGCGTGCGACAAGATGTGCCGCCGCGCATGGAATCCATCACCTACGAGATTGAAGTTGATAGCGATGAACATGAGGCAAGGCTGGCACTGTTGCATGGCAACGAAAACAGTACGGGACGGTATTTAACACTGTGGCACCGGGCAGTGAGCTGTCTGAACCAATAATGCGTAAAAGACTTCATTCAGCGATTAACAATTTGCATAAAAATGTCACTTGCTATTCATCGGCCTTGAGACAAATGCAAAAATCATGTTAAGGCTCAATAAATTCAGATGCAAACAGTGACGCATTTGATCGTGAACGATACTGTTGTCATTGAGTGGTGCGGGGATGCTATTGGCGCCCGTTACTGATGCTTTAAGCTGATTATTTTTTTATAACGCATCGCCGCGAAAAGGTTATATCGGCAGCCTCCATAATCAGCGCATAGGTATTGAACGACCTGCTAAAAGCGTTGGCTGACCGTGCGCGACCCGATTTATGCAGCACCGCACAGTACTGGGAGTCGAGTTTTCCGGACGGGCACAGCTTGGTCACGGCCGCATTTGCGACGACATTGGCGCTGGACGCAGTGCGCAACTAGCCACGATCACACAGCTTCGTCTGACTGCTCGCCATACTCTGGATAGGCAACGACTTCAGACTGTCAAGGTTTTAACCCGCGAGATTTAACCTCAAATGCCATCAAACGCCAGTGTAAATCACGGCAATTTAAATAAAAAACACAAGTTCTGGAGCGGCGTTTGAAGCCCTTTAGGCTGAAGAACGCCGTCCTTATTAGTGTTTAAAAAATTATTTATAAATGATCAAACGGGCGGTTTAAATTCGGTGCGGGCTTGTTGCGATCATGATGATGCTCATCAGTTGAAAAACGTTGCTTTGCCACAACCTCATACTAGGTCTGTCATCGCCCATGAGCAACTGTTAAAATTCATTAATGTCTACACTTTCCTTCCCCAACTCCCCTTTTAAACTTCATCAACCGTTTCCACCTGCAGGCGATCAGCCCGCCGCTATTGATAAATTGGTCGAAGGCATCAACGATGGTCTGGCCTATCAAACTCTGTTGGGGGTAACCGGTTCCGGCAAGACTTACACGATGGCAAATGTGATCGCTCGGATTGGCCGGCCTGCGCTGGTGATGGCGCCGAATAAGACCTTGGCGGCGCAGTTGTATTCGGAGATGAAAGAATTTTTCCCCGAAAACGCAGTGGAGTATTTCGTTTCTTACTACGATTACTATCAGCCGGAAGCGTATGTGCCATCGCGTGATTTGTTTATCGAAAAAGATTCTTCGATTAATGAGCATATTGAGCAGATGCGGTTGTCGGCGACGAAATCATTGCTGGAGCGTAAAGACTCGATCATTGTGGCCACGGTGTCCTGCATTTATGGTGTGGGTGACCCAACCGATTATTATGCGATGCGTATGATCGTGCGGCCCGGCGATAAAGTGGTGCAGCAAGACATGATTCGGCAGTTGATTGCTATGCAGTATTCACGTTCCGAGCTGGATTTCCGGCGCGGTACGTTTCGGGTGCGTGGCGATAATCTGGATGTATTTCCGGCTGAAAACGCCGATGTTGCGCTGCGTATTTCGATGTTTGATGACGAGGTGGAATCGCTCACCCTGTTTGATCCGCTCACTGGTCACACGGTACAAAAAACGCCGCGCTACACGGTCTATGCGAAGAGCCAGTATGTGAGCACGCGGGCCACCACGCTCGGGGCGATTGAAGGCATCAAAGCTGAGCTGCGTGAGCGCATTGACTATTACACCCAAGAAGGCAAGCTGCTGGAGGCGCAGCGGATTCAGCAACGCACCACCTTCGATCTGGAAATGCTCAACGAGATCGGTTTTTGCAAAGGTATCGAAAACTATTCGCGGCATTTGAGCGGTCGGCCTGCTGGTGCACCACCCCCGACGCTGATTGATTATTTGCCCAAAGATGCGCTGATGATTATTGATGAAAGCCACGTCACCATTCCGCAGGTTGGCGGCATGTACAAAGGCGATCGCGCGCGCAAGGAAAATTTGGTGGGCTATGGATTTCGTCTGCCGTCCGCGATGGACAACCGGCCACTACGCTTTGATGAATTTGAAACCCTGATGCGCCAAAGCGTGTTCGTATCCGCCACACCCGCCGATTATGAGGCGAAGCATGCAGCGCAAATTGTCGAGCAACTGGTGCGCCCAACCGGGCTGGTTGATCCGCAGATTTTTGTCAGGCCTGCTTCAACCCAAGTTGATGATGTGCTGTCAGAAATCAACAAGCGGGTGGCGGTGGGCGAGCGGGTGCTGGTGACCACTCTGACCAAACGCATGTCGGAGGATTTGACCGACTATTTATCCGAGCACGGCGTCAAGGTGCGCTATTTGCATTCGGATATTGATACGGTTGAACGTGTCGAAATTATTCGCGATTTGCGTATGGGTTTGTTTGATGTACTGGTGGGGATTAATCTGCTGCGGGAAGGTCTGGATATTCCGGAGGTATCGCTGGTGGCGATTCTGGACGCGGACAAAGAAGGATTTTTACGTGGCTCGCGTTCGCTGATTCAGACCATCGGCCGCGCCGCGCGAAATATCAACGGCACCGCGATTTTATACGGTGACAAAGAAACCGATTCAATGAAGTTTGCGATTTCAGAAACCAATCGTCGTCGCGCCTTGCAGATAGCGTTTAATGAAAAACACGGCATCACACCGAAATCAGTGTCCAAAAAAATCAAGGATATTATTGACGGTGCTTACGATATTGATGAAAAGCGCGCTACTCAAACTACCGATAAAAAAGCCGCGCAGGATCGTAAAAAATATGAAGTCATGAACGAGAAACAGATGGAAATAGCGGTCAAAAAAATCGAGCGCGAAATGATGGATGCAGCGCGCAACCTAGAGTTTGAGAAAGCCGCCAAGCTGCGCGATGAGCTGCGCTTGTTGCGCGCCAAAATGTTGGTGATGGGCGGGCCAGATGGGCCCTCTGGAGAAATTGCATGAGCGGTGGCAGCGATGTTAATACTAATGACGTAAGCGCGGGCGGTGTAAGTGACGGTAGAGTCGGCGTGCTGTTTGTTTGCATGGGCAATATTTGTCGCTCTCCCACGGCGGAAGGCGTGTTCCGCAAGCTGGTGGCTGACAGCCCTTTGGCAGGCCGTGTGATTATTGATTCAGCCGGAACTCACGGCTATCACATTGACGCAGCGCCTGACGCACGCTCCATTGAGCATGCCGCTCGGCGTGGTTACGATCTCACCCCTCTGCGCGGACGCCAAGTGAGTGCGGCTGATTTTGAGCGCTTCGATTACATTCTTGTCGCTGACGCGATGAATATGAAGCTGCTAAAAGCCATGTGCCCGACCCGGCTTCAGCATAAGATTGACTTCCTGCTGGATTACTGCAACGCGCAGCATGAAGATGAAGCAGAAGTGCCCGACCCGTATCACGGTGACGCGGATGATTTTGAAATCGCGTTGGATTTAATCGAAGACGGTTGCAAGGGATTGCTGGAATTTCTGCTCGATCAACAGCGTATGCGCGGCGGATTATCATCACCGGCACCGACACCAACACGCTAGATTGTTTTTTTACTTTACTATCCACCGCCTCAAAATCTGAGTGACTCGATTCATTATGGATGGACTACTTTCCGCTGCTGCTTACGTTAAAATTTTTGTCGCCATGATTGTTATCGTCAACCCGCTCGGCATTATGCCTGTGTTCGTCGCTATGACGGCGCATACCTCGCAGGATGAGCGCAAGAAAATTGCCCGTATCGCCAGCGTTAGTGTGCTCATCGTGCTGCTGATTTCAGCAGTGCTTGGCGAGCGTGTACTGGAAATGTTCGGTATCAGTATTGCCAGTTTTAAAGTAGGCGGCGCGATTCTGGTAATGACGGCCGCGCTATCGATGATGCAAGCTATGCCTACGCGCGATAAACAAACTCCGGAAGAAGCCAAAGAAGCGGAAGATAAAGCCAGCATCGCCGTGGTGCCACTGGCGATCCCGCTACTGGCGGGCCCGGGCGCGATGTCCACCATCATTATTTACGCCAGCGAGAAAAAAACTTTTCTGCATGTTGGCGCGGTCTGCCTGGTCGTGCTGGGCATTGCGATCACGACCTGGCTGGCGCTACGGATTGCCACCAAAGTCGGCAGCCGCATGAGCAAAACCACCGTCAACGTTGCCACCCGCATCATGGGCCTGCTGCTCGCTGCACTGGCGGTGGAGATTTTTGCAGGTGGGATCGTGGAGCTGATTCCGGCGCTGGGTAAGCCGGATGTGTTCAGGTATTGATGACGCGCTTAAATCCTATCATGACGTATTTGCAATCTGGATTGCAATTTGATCTTCTAGCGGCAGTAGGCTGCACAGATTCCTCTCTTTGGAAAAAGTCGGAAGAGATTTGCGATCATCGTTGATTGCGGTATGCACGAATGCCGCATGGCATGCTTTACCACCCACCCGTTTTAAGCCAAGCATCAATCTGCTCCAGACGATCACTCCCCCAAAACGCTTCGCCGTCCACCACGATATAAGGTGCCCCAAATACCCCGCGTGCGAGGCTTGCTGCCACTTCGCTTTTCAGCCGCTCCTTAATCACTGGGTCGGCCAATACTGTGGCGATTTCATCAGGATCAACACCCAATGTCGCTGCGATCTCAACCACCACTTCAAGTGCGCTGATATCGCGCCCATCGACAAAATAAGTTTTGAACAGCGCAGACGCTAACGACTTTGCCTGACCCGGATCGCGATCATTGAGCCAGTAAAACGCGCGGGCGGCATGATGGGTGCTGATCGGGAAGGGCGTTGGCATATTAAAAGGCACGTTCATATATTGTGCCGTGCGCGGCAGATCCCGCAATACATAGGTGCCTTTAAGCGGCTGTGCTACCAAAGGCGCGTTTCCGCTGGCTTTGAATGCGGGGCCGAGCAGAATAGGGTGCCATGCAACCTCGCGCCCATGCCTCGCGGCCAGTGCATCTATTTGTGTGGCTGCCAAATAACCATAAGGTGACGAAAAGTCAAAATAAAAATCAATGGGGGCCGGGGCGATGGATGTTTTGGTTGGTGCGGGCGTTGGCATTTAACTTCCTTCATTGACAGTTGCATTTATCTTAAAGGAGTCGCCTTTGTAAAACAACGGTCGTCATACGCTCGGCATCAAAATGATCGTCGAATGCATCGAGACCCCATCAGTTTGCAGTATTGTTCGATATCAGCTGCAAGGCATTTCCGGATTATTTTTTGCGGGCGCGCCAGCCTGCGGTAGCGCTGCAGAGTGCTAGATGGTTTAGGCGTTTTTTGTGCGCGCGTGGGCCACCAAAAAATGCCCTCCAAACGGAGGGCATTTTTATGACTGCAATTTGACTCCTAGCGATTAAGTTTGCGGCCCATGGTCCGGGTTGCTGGCGGTGTTGCTAGTGCCATTGCTAGTTTCGACAAATACCAACGGCTCTTTCACGGTATCACGCGTTTTACGGGGGCGTGGTGTACGACGTGGCGCGGATTCATCTTCAGTCAGGTTAGGTGGCTGCGCATTAGTATTGGCAGCTGAAGTTTCGATGAATACCAGCGGCTCCTGGACCTGCGAAGATTCGTGACGGCGACGCGGGCGCGGGGCGTTACGGACGGGCGCTACATCGCCAATCTGGTCCACCGCCGTAACCGAACCAAACACCATTGGCGGTGTGCTTGGTGGCGTTTCAGCAAGGCGCGGCATGACAACTGCGGCAACCGGGACAGGCGTTGCGGCTTCCGCTACGGCTTCTGACCTCGTTGCCGGGGCTTCCGAGGCGATGCTGGCCGCTGCCTCCATCGGTGCATGGCTGACTGATGTCACGTGAGCGGTCGGTGCTGCGACTGCGGCGGTGTTGATCACATGATCATCATGGTGCGTCGGGCTATCGTGGGTTACCAGAGTTGCCGGTGTTGCATGGCTTGACGCGTTGTTGCCATGATACTGAGTGGCTTCTGCGGGCACCGCTGCGTTTTCGACACGACCTTCCTGACGGGGGCCGCGCTCACTGCGCTCACCACGTTCACCGCGATCGCGCCCACCGCGACCACGACGACGACGACCGCGGCCTTCGCCTTGAACGCCATCATCACCAGCGGCTTCAACCGGTCTGGCTTCCAAAACGGCCTTCGGTGCTTGTGGCTGACGTGGCTTTTGTGCTTCGCTCGTATCGGGGCCCTTGGCTTCCAGATTTCGCGGCTCTTGGCCTTTGGCTTCACGCGGCTCACGATTTTGTTCGCTGTCTTTGCGTGGGCCTCGGCCTTGACCAGTTTGTGTGCTTTGGCCACCTTGACGGCTGCGCTCCGAGCCACGCTTGTCTCGTCCGCCGTCACGTCCACCACGTGCATTGGTATTGGCACCGCGATCGCGACTGCTTTCTTTTTGATCGCGATTAGCGCGTTGTGGTGCGATAGGCGCTGGTGTGGCTGCGGGCTCGCCGGCGAACATACCTTTGAAACGCTGCCATAGCGATGGTGCCACCGCGGCGCTACTTACAACCTTGGCTGCAGCGCGTTCAGCACGTGGTGTGGGTTCTGGTGTATTCGGTGCCGGCTGATCGGGCGTAATGCCTTTCACTATCGGTTCCGGGCGTTGCGGCTTGGTCTCAGGGGTCGCACTCGGCTTGGCAACGGCGTCTTCAACGGGCTTAAACACCAGTTGATAGCTTGGCACGGTCACATCAAGCTTTTCAGAATCGTGGCGCAGGCGCTCGATCTGATAATTGGGCGTTTCCAGATGTACGTTCGGAATCAACAACACATTGACCTTGAAGCGCATTTCGATGGCGTGAATATCCTGGCGTTTTTCATTTAGCAGGAACGTCGCTACATCGACTGGTACCTGTGCGTGAATCGCTGCCGTGTTTTCTTTCATGGCCTCTTCCTGAATGATGCGCAGGATGTGCAGAGCAGAGGATGAAGTGCCGCGAATATGGCCGATGCCGTGACAACGCGGGCAGGGGATATAGCTTGATTCCGACAGTGCCGGTTGCAGGCGCTGACGCGATAGTTCGAGCAGGCCGAAGCGGGAGATTTTACCGGTCTGGACGCGAGCACGGTCGTAGTGCAACGCATCGCGCAAACGGTTCTCGACTTCACGCTGGTTTTTGGTGGATTCCATGTCGATAAAATCGATCACCACCAGACCACCCAAATCGCGCAAGCGTAATTGACGTGCGATCTCGTCGGCCGCTTCGCAGTTGGTGCGGAACGCGGTGTCTTCGATATCGTGGCCTTTGGTAGCGCGGGCGGAGTTGACGTCAACCGAGACCAGTGCTTCGGTGTGATCAATTACGATGGCACCGCCTGATGGAAGTGACACATCGCGACGGTATGCGGTTTCAATTTGGTGCTCGATCTGAAAGCGCGAGAATAAGGGTACATCGTCTGTATACAGCTTGACCTTGCCAACGTTGGCTGGCATGACGGTGGACATGAACGATTGTGCCTGTTCGAAAATTTCCGGCGTATCGATCAAAATCTCACCAATTTCCGGATGGAACAAATCACGGATGGCGCGCACCACAAGGCTCGATTCGAGGTAAATCAATTCGGGCGCTTTGACTTCTTTGCCAGCGCCCTCGATGGCTTCCCAAAGCTGTTTGAGGTAGTTCAAATCCCACTGCAATTCTTCAGCGTTGCGGCCAATACCGGCTGTGCGTGCGATCACGCTCATACCTTCGGGCAAATCGAGCGAATCCATGGTCTCGCGCAACTCGGCACGGTCTTCGCCTTCGACACGGCGCGAAACACCGCCACCGCGCGGGTTATTCGGCATTAGTACCAAGTAGCGACCGGCAAGTGAAATATAGGTGGTGAGTGCGGCACCTTTGTTGCCGCGCTCGTCTTTTTCGACTTGCACCAAAAGTTCAGTGCCGACTTTCAGGTTCTGCGCAATTTTGGCGCGGGTGCCTTCACCGTCTTCACCCTGAATATATTGCCGGGTTAATTCTTTGAAGGGTAAAAAGCCGTGGCGCTCAGCGCCGTAGTCAACAAATACGGCTTCCAGGGATGGCTCAACACGGGTAACTTTCGCTTTGTAAATATTGCTCTTGCGTTGTTCCTGTCCGGCGTGTTCGATATCGAGATCAATCAGTTTTTGACCGTCAACGATGGCTACCCGAAGCTCCTCAGCTTGGGTGGCATTAAATAACATTCTTTTCATGAATTTTTCTTTCCTGCGCTCATTTTTCAATGAGCTTTCAATGCGCCAAACACGAAATCTGCCGGTGCTGAAAGCAGGTGAAGAAAAACGCTGAAACCATGATTAAAATTTATCAACCATCGCGCACCCGTTAGAGCGCACTTTGTGCAGGTGGAGCTAACTGAGCAGCAGGCGGGGCGCGGTGCCACAACATCTGGCGTCGGCGTGGGCCTTCACGGCATCTGCAACTAAGCCGCTAAAAATCTGGAATGTCCGGATATAAAAGGATTTCACAAACTTGCTCTTGCACATAAACCCAACCGGGGCCGGATTCATAAGGTTAAATTTAAAATTAATGACTGTTCAGTTCCAAGACATCAAGGTTTGTGTGTTGCGCATAACGTGCATTACCTGCATACGTATTACGCAATTCCGACAAATCATGCTGCCTAAATCGTTCTGTCTTCACGCCTTCGCCAGATTTTGCAACTCCGTGTCAGAAGCCTTGAGCTTCCGACCCCGAAGGGCGCGCGTAAATCGTTTAATATCGCTACTTCATTGGTGTGTGCGTTGGCAAATGCATAGCAAATGTCGTGGCAACTGCCGCGGTGAGCAAAAACGACCGCTCGTTTTCCGGGTACGTTTCAATTTTTTTAAGCACTGGCGATGGGTTTAGAAATCGCGCGGGAATAAAAACACTGAATAGAGCCAGTGATCTGACTGGAATCCGGCATGCTTGGCAGGACTAACCTTACACCGAGCGGCTGCTGTACTCTGTTCAAAATCAACGAGATAAAAGTATAACCTAACATGGCACTTACCGGAAAAATAAGCAAAGGCCATGCATTAACGGATTCCAGGCCATCTGCCGTGAGTGGCGCTGTGTCTACAGTCGGACCCTCTGCCGAGGCCGCTGCTTTTATGACTATCGATGAAGCTAATGTGGGTCAGCGCCTTGATAATTTTCTCGCGGCCAAGCTTAAAGGCGTGCCAAAGAGTCATGTCTATCGGGTGATTCGATCGGGTGAGGTCAGGGTGAATAAGGGCCGGGTGGATGCAGCCTACAAGCTCGAAATGGGTGACTTAGTGCGGGTGCCGCCGGTGCGTCTTGCAACCCCAAATGATAAAATAAACCCTAGCAATGGTGCGGCGTTCGAGGCAAAAATGGCTGAAAAAGCCCGCCAATCGTTGGGCATCCTCTTTGAAGACGACGCTTTGTTGGCGATCGATAAACCCGCGGGTTTGGCCGTACATGGCGGCAGTGGCGTCAGCTTTGGGGTGATTGAAGCATTGCGTGCGCAGCGGCCGGAGGCGAAATACCTTGAATTGGTGCATCGGCTGGATCGGGAAACATCGGGTATTTTACTGGTCGCAAAAAAACGCAGTGCGCTGACCGCCATGCATTCGATGTTGCGCGGTGACGATGGTAAAGAGCGCATGCAAAAACATTACTATGCGCTGGTTAAAGGGGACTGGGCGGATGACAAGCGGCATGTGCGTGCAAAACTAGCCAAAACTGAAAACGTATCTGGTGAAAAGCGTGTGTTTGTGGACGAGCGCGACGGCCAAGATGCGCACACGATTGTGACCCGGGTGGAGCGTTTTAAAATCGCTACCTTGCTCGACTGTGATATTCGTACTGGCCGCACTCACCAGATAAGGGTGCATCTTTCACATCTGGGTTTCCCGATTATTGGTGACGATAAATACGGTGATTTTGCGCTAAATAAAATTGCGCAGGCGGTAAAAAATGGCGGGTTGAAACGGATGTTTTTGCATGCACGATTTATTGAGTTTGCGCACCCGCTGACCAGTATTACTCTGTCAATAGAATCGCCGATCCCCGCTGATCTGGTGCGCTATCTCAACTTTTTACGTAACATAAAATAAAATGAATTCGTCCTTCGCGCCGCGCCGGTTTGATCTGATTGTGTTTGATTGGGATGGCACCATCATTGATTCCACCGGTCTGATTGCCGAATGCATCCAGTTGGCAGCAGCAGACGTGGGTTTACCAATGCCAACTACGATTGAAGCCAAGCATATTATCGGATTGGGTTTGACTCAATCGATCCAGATACTTTTTCCGGATTTAAGCGATCTGGATATTCAACGATTCGTTGCCACTTTTCGCAATCACTATGTGCCGCGCGATGATGAAGCCCCGCTCTACGATGGCATTGCTGCGCTGCTGGCAAATTTAGCTCACACCGAACGTTTCCTGGCGGTTGCTACCGGCAAACCTCGCGCCGGACTTGAGCGCGCGTTATCACATACGGGATTAAAGTCGCATTTTCATTTCACCCGCTGCGGAGATGAAGGCATGCCGAAGCCACACCCTGATATGTTGCTCAAATTAATGAAATTTACGGGAGTCGCTCCTGACAGGGTATTGATGATTGGCGATACGACACATGATTTAGAGCTTGCGCGGAATGCGGGCGTGGCAGCGATTGGCGTTGCCTATGGTGCGCATCCCGCAGAAGCGCTGAATCGTCATCAACCCGAATGGGTGGCGCATGATGTTGCTGAACTGGCGAACTGGTTGCATCAATATGCCTGATTTGGAGGCGGGTATAAACCCGATTATTGGCCCTCGCGATGCGCTTCAGAACGGTGGCACCGGGATGCGTTTTCAATGGTGTCGCCTTAATCAAACTTTAAACGGCATCGCGATTGCCTTTGAAGGACAGGTTTATGCGTATCAAAATGCGTGCCCGCACCGCGACACTGAATTGGATTGGCAGCCCGGCGAGGTGTTTGATGAAACGGGTTTATACTTGGTTTGTGCAACTCATGGTGCGATGTTTGAACCCAAAACAGGTGTTTGTATAAGCGGTCCTTGTCGTGGTTCGCATCTGTTGGCCGTTACAGTGGCTGTAGAAAGCAGGCAGATAATTTTGCTGGACGATATTAGGAAAAATCCAGATACTAGCCCAGAAAAATAGTTATTCTCGCTTTAGGTATTGGTGTTCGTATTCGTATGTATTGTGCATGTTTATATAAATGTGAATTGCATACCCTATCAAAAATAAATTTTAGGTACAAACTTTGGATACTGAATTAAATACACCTCAGCATCAGCCTCCTGGATCCTCATCAGCACCATCATCCCCAACCGGCGCATCTGCTGGAATTCACGCAAGTAGTTGGGAGCGCAATGTGCTCGAAAAATTGGCGGGCGATTCGCTTGATGAACAAAAGCGCACACGTAAATATCGTACTGCCGTCAGTCTGCTGTGGCTGGCGTTCTTCTTTTTGATTTTCATGGCGTTAATGGGGTGGTTTGGCGGCAAGCGCAGCGAGGGCAACTCGCTCGATAAACATACTGCGCTGGTTGAATTAAAGGGAGTTATTGCCGCTGATTCAAAAGCGTCGGGCGATAAAATTATCAGTGCTTTGCAGGCGGCGTTCAAAGATAAAAACACCGTGGGTGTGGTATTGCGCATCAACAGTCCCGGCGGCAGCCCGGTGCAGGCGGGTTATATTAACGATGAAATTAAACGACTGCGCATAAAATACAAAGATATTCCGCTTTATGTGGTGGTGCAGGATATTTGCGCGTCGGGCGGTTATTACGTCGCGGTGGCGGGTGATAAAATTTTTGTCGATAAGGCCTCCCTAGTCGGCTCCATCGGAGTGCTGATGGATGGATTTGGTTTTACCGGAACCATGGAAAAACTGGGCGTTGATCGACGGTTAGTCACGGCCGGTAGCAACAAAGGTTTTCTCGATCCTTATTCCCCGCTGAATCCTGAACAGCAAAAATACGCGCAGCAAATGGTTGGAGAGATCCATCAACAATTTATAAGCGTGGTTAAAGCTGGACGCGGTGCGCGGCTCAAAGAAACGCCCGATACTTTTTCAGGTCTGGTGTGGTCTGGCGAAAAAAGCGTGCAGCTTGGTCTGGCTGACGGCTTTGGCAGCCTCGATTCAGTCGCGCGAGATGTGATTAAAGCGGAACAAATTGTTGATTTCACCACGGAAGAGTCTTTTTCTGAGCAGTTTGCACGGCGCCTGGGTGCTAATGCGGCGGAATCATTTTTTACCGGTTTGATCGCCACGCAAGCGCAGCAGCGGGCATCCATTCGTTAGTTTCAAATCTTCGCGCTAGTTGCCTGAACCAAAGCGTTGCAATAGCGCTGAAAATCCTAAAATGATGATCCTGATAGTTGGCTAAATAAACTTTTTTCATGGCGAACGAAAGCTCAATTTTTACTCGTCTCAAACGACTCAAGCGGCTATGGCGCTATGACATCGTTGCATCCGGCGGCGGCACGCCAAGCGATCCGCCATTATCTTTACGGGCAGACGATAACCAAGACCCGTTGCTAAACGCTTCGGCGATATCTGCGCCCTCCATCACCTTACGCATTAGTGGCGGGATCACCGTCATCACCCTGGCGGTTGCGTTGCTGCTGGGCATCGTGGCGTTACGTGTGTCAACCGAGTTGGCGTTGACGGCAAGTGCCGCTTTAGAGCTGCGTAATCATTTGTTGTTATGGGGTTTCGGCAGCGTGATCGTCTCTTCCCTGCTTGGCATCGTCATAGCTCGGCAAATAGCCGAGCCGATTCGGCAATTGGCAGCGGGGCTACAGAAAAATGATTTTCGGAATTATCCTTGGACGTCCACCGCGCATCACGAGTATGCCGAACTTGAGCTACTCAGTCGCGCCATGGAAAAGTTGGCATGCAGCATCCGCCGGCGCGAAAATGAGCTATCCGAAAGCGAGCGTAAATTTCGTGAAGCATTTGATCTGGTCGGCATTGGCCTCACACAGGTTGATCGGCAGGGCCGTTTTATGGTTGTTAACCGGCGTTTTTGCGAGATGCTGGGGTATCGCCGCGACGAGTTGATAGGGCGATCATTTATTGATATTACCCATCCCGATGAGCAGGCCTCTGATGCGGCCCTCATTGAACAGGTGCTCAATCATGATGACGTCATCCCCAACCGTGAAAAGCGCTATATCCGCAAGGATGGCTCGGTGCTGTGGGCACAGCGATCCGGTGTGGTGGTGCGTGATGCATCGGGACGGACCGCCTATGCGCTGGGTTCGATAGAAGATGTATCCCAATATCACACCTCGCAGGAAACCCTGAAAGCGCTTAATGAATCACTGCGTGCGGTCGTCGAAAGTTCACCTTTGGCAATTTACTCGATGACGCCAAACGGCATTGTGACGCTGTGGAATCCAGCGGCTGAAAAAATGTTCGGGTTCCGCGAGTGTGACGTGCTCGGCCATCCTTCCCCGCTCTCTTCTGACGACGATAACGCAGAAAACATCAGCTTGCATGCCAGCGTATATCAGGGTAAGACTCTCGATAATTTTGAATTAGCCCAGCATCGGGCAGACGGCAGCCGCATTGAGGTCAGTTTTTCAGCGGCACCCTTGCGTGGTGCGCACCATGAAATTGTGGGCGTGCTGGTGACTTGCGCTGACATTACTAGTTTCAAAAACACCACTCGAGCGCTGGATCAACAGCTTCACTTTATGCAGGAGCTGCTGGAGGTACTGCCAAACCCGATTTTTTATCGTAGCGCGGAGGGCACGTACCTAGGATTTAATCGTGCGTATGAAGATTTTTTTAATGTAAACCGCAACGAGATGATCGGCAAAACATTGTCCGATGTTCATTCAACTGCGGACGCTGAAAATTATGACCGGGCCGACGTCAAGACACTTTTGTCTGGCATGTCGCAGGCAGCAGAGGTGAACCTGATTAACAGCCGCGGGCAGTCTCGTAATGTGCTCAAACAAATAAGTCGGTTTACTAGCCCGGATGGCACACCGGCTGGCGTCATTGGTGTACTCACCGATATCACTGATTTCCGGCAGGTCGAACAGGCATTGCGTGCGACTGAAGGCCGCTTCCAGGCGTTGACAGAAAGCGCGATGGATCTTGTGACGGTACTCGACGCCAATGGCGTGATTCGCTACCAAAGCCCGTCAGTGCGGCATTTGCTGGGTTATGAGCCTGACGACATGATCGGCCTCAGCCAATTCAATGTGATTCATCGTGATGATGTTGAATCGATGCGAGCCAAGTTCAAAGAATTGATCGAAAAAGGCATGATGGAGCGCCCAGTGGAATTCAGGGTTCAGCGGCGCGATGGACAGTGGCGCGTGCTTGAGTCGATTGGTAAAAATTGCCTTGATATTCCAGCAGTGCATGGCATCATCGTTAATACGCGTGATATTACAGACCGCCGCGCCATTGAAGAACGCATTCAACATCTGGCCTTTCACGACGCACTTACAGGTCTACCCAATCGATCCCTTATTCAAGACCGGATTTCACAAACCATTGTTCGTTCAGAACGTGCTGTCAAAAAGTTCGCGGTCATGTTTATAGACATTGATAATTTCAAAAACATCAACGATACACTTGGGCATGATGTCGGTGATGATTTGCTGCGCGGTATTGCGGAGCGCCTGACTCGTGCGGTGCGTGGTCACGATACGATCGCCCGGCAAGGCGGTGATGAATTTATTGTGTTGCTCAGCGAGTTGGAAGGCCAGCGTGGCGCCACCCGTGTGGCTCAAAAAATTCTCGATGCATTACGCACCCCATTTGATCTGGGCGGCACGCCGCAGCATGTGTCTGGTTCAATCGGAATTTCGCTTTATCCCGATGATGGGATCGATGCCTTGACACTGCTGAAAAACGCGGATACTGCCATGTTCCACGGTAAGGCGCTGGGTAAAAATACCTATCAGTTTTTTACACCGCAAATGAATATCGCGGTCAAGCGTCGTGCCGCAATGGAATCGAATTTACGTGCGGCAGTACAACGCGGCGATTTTTCACTGGTTTATCAACCACAAATTGATTTGAATAGCGGCGAAATCGTGGCCGTGGAAGCGCTGGTGCGATGGGTGTCGGAGGAAAACGGCACGATGATGCCGGGTGAATTTATTCCGCTCGCCGAAGAAACCGGTTTGATCAATGAATTAGGCCGCTGGGTGCTGCGTGAAAGCTGCCGCCAAAATCAGGCCTGGCTGCAGATGGGTTTTCAGCCGCGCCGAATGGCGGTTAATCTGTCGGCGCGCCAATTGGCGGATAAGGGTTTTATCGAGATGTTGGAGTCGATTCTGAAAGAGACCGGGCTTGATCCAAACCTGCTGGAATTGGAAATTACCGAGTCACAAGTCATGCGCCAGGGCGAAGGCAGTGTGCAGCTTCTGAATGACTTGGCCGACATGGGTATTCATCTGGCGATTGATGATTTTGGTACGGGTTATTCAAGCCTTTCGTATCTCAAACGTTTGCCGATTGGCACACTCAAAATTGACCAGAGTTTTATTCGCGATATTACCGTTGATCCAAACGATACCGCTATCGTGGTGGCCATTATCAACATGGCGAAGAGCCTTGATCTCGATGTCATTGCTGAAGGCATTGAGACCGCCGGCCAGCTCACCTTGCTGCGTGCCAAAGGTTGCGCGGTGGGGCAGGGGTTTTATTTCAGCGTGCCATTGAGCGCCAAAGAGCTTGAACCGTTGCTGGCGCGGCAATCGATTTTTTAGCAGCCCGCCCCGATCTCATAAAGTTGCTGTCATTAGTGCAGATTAAATATCGATCACGCTAAAAATAAGAACAGCGTGGGCGACTTTTCCAGTTCGGTTGTTTGTTGTCGCCATTCGGCCACGCTATAAGTGCGGATATGCTCGGTTGCGCCGGTTAAATTAGCCGCAACTGATAGACGCGTGCCTGGTGACAGCGTAGCCAGTAAGTCATCAAATAAAGCTTGATTGCGGTAAGGGGTTTCGATAAATAGCTGCGTCATATTGGCGTGTTTTGATTCGCGCTCAAGCTCCTGAACTGCTTTAGTACGAGCGGATTTATCCTGTGGCAAATAGCCGTGAAAGGCGAATTTTTGCCCGTTCAGCCCCGATGCCATCAAGCCCAATAGTAGAGAGCTCGGCCCAACCAGCGGCATAACCCGAATGCCCGATGCATGTGCTGCCGCTACCACCAACGCGCCAGGATCGGCCACGGCCGGTGCGCCCGCTTCCGAAACCAGGCCTGCATCGTGTCCCGTCAGCAGTGGAGTGAGTAAATCTTTCATCGCCGCCATTTGCGTCGATGGGTCGTGATGCTTGTTCAGCTCTTGGATCGAAATTTCCTGAAGCGGGCGTGTTGTACCAATTGCTTTCAAAAATGCGCGTGCGGTTTTGGCATTTTCGGCAATGTAATGATCCAGTTTCAAGGCAATGGCAATGACATCTCGCGGCAGGATAGTGTTTGCATCAACCGGCAGCGCCAGATTAGTCGGAATCAGATAGAGCGTTCCGGATTTGAGGGCAGAATTCATTGCAAAATCTTTACGCCTTCGGTGCTAAGCATCTCAACTAACGCCAATAGGGGTAGGCCGATCAGTGCGGTGGGATCATCGCTATTCATTTGCGCCATCAGCGCCGCGCCTAAACCTTCAGATTTAGCACTGCCTGCGCAGTCAAGCGCGTTTTCATGATCCAGGTAATAGTGAATTTCGGCATCACTGAAATCGCGAAACAATACCGTGGTCGGCACGATACGCGATTGAACGCGGCTGGACTTTGCATCAACCACGGCAAGCGCCGTCTGAAATATCAAGGTTTTTGCGCGCATATTTTTGAGCTGCGCGAATGCTTGTTCACGCGTTCCAGGTTTGCCGATCTGAGTGCCATTAAGATCGGCGACTTGATCGGAGCCGATAATGAGGGTGTCAGTTAATGCGCCTTCAAGTTCGGACGCGACGCTCTTGGCTTTCAGTACGGCCAGGCGTAATGCAGTCACGCCGGGAGATTCACCGTACAGTGGTGTTTCGTCCACATCCGGCTTCACCACTGTAAAAGGAAGTTGCAAACGTTGAAGGAGTTCGGCGCGGTAGCGAGAGGTTGAAGCAAGAATTATTTTTTTCTTCAAAATCAATGACTTTTTGACAAAATTGATCACAAAACGTATTATAGCGCTCGAAATTCAATCT
>JANYDB010000127.1 GCA_025359985.1 Burkholderiales bacterium
GGATTGAAACTGGTTGATCAGTGATCATTTCGGAGTGGTTAAAAGTTGCGCCCACGCTCACGCGTGGGCGAGGATTGAAACAATTTAATTAAGAGTGGCTTTGCCCACGTTCGTTGTTGCGCCCACAATCGCGGATGTGCCCGATTTGGTGGCGGTGAATAAATTATAAATTTGGTGGCGGTGAATAAATTATAAACTTGGGCCCCGGACAGGCGCTTGGCAAAAGCGCGCCGAGCTTTTCCAGATTAGCTGGTAAGTTGCGACGCTATAAAATAGTTGAAGATTAAATCAACTACAAAACTAAAAGCTATGCCTACACACCTGCCGCAATTTCAACTCGCACCCAACCCCGCACGCTATTGATGAACCAGATGGATTGCGCATGTTGCAAATCATCCAGGGTCAAGATTTTTTCAATAATTTCACCGCGCGCAATTAGCGCTGCGCGCAGCACGCCGGCCAATAATCCGCTGGCTAAGCCGGGGGTGAACCATTGGCTATCCATCTCCAATACCAGCGATCCATAGCTAAATTCAGTGAGCTCGCGCTGCTGATTCCATAGCAGTACATCAAATACGTCGGGATGCTGTTGGCGATGCCTGTCATAAACTGTGCGACGGGTGGTTTTGTGATGGAGAGCGCGCTCGTGCCGATCCACCGGTGTATCGGCCAGCGCAATTTTACGCGCTGGTATTTCGTTCAAAATCCCCGCCGAAAGCCTCATGCCAGACGGTAACGGACGCGACCAGGTCGGCAACGGTGCATCGAGCGCCTCGCTGGAAAGCGTTATCACGCCGACGCGGCTGATGAGCATGCGCACGCGTCGCACTTCACCGGCGTGCTGACGGGCATGCTCTTGCAGAGCCGCGCGAATTTTTTCTTCTGCTATCTCAAAACCCAATACCGATGCCGACGCAAGCAGGCGTTCGAGATGCTGTTGAAGCCAGGCGTATTCATTATTTTCTAGCCGCAAGGTTTCGAGCAGCTCATAGCCGTGCGAGGCATTATTCATGAACGCCGCTTTGGCCATCGCCTCTCGGTATTCGTCCTTTGTTTCTGAATCCCAGACAATGCCGCCGCCTACGCCGCAGGTTGCATGGCCAGAATCCGCGTCAATGACGATGGTGCGAATCGGCACATTGAACACACAGGTGCCGTCTGGCGAGATATAGCCCAGCGCGCCGCAATAAACCCCGCGTGGGGAAGTCTCACATTCAGCAATCACGGCAGAAGATTTTATTTTTGGCGCACCGGTAATAGAGCCGCATGGAAACAACGCTTTAAATATATCGGTGATCGCAGTGCCTTCACGGGTTTCAGCCGTCACGGTTGAGGTCATTTGATACAAGGTGGGATAGGTTTCCAGCGTAAACAAATGCGGTACTTTTACGCTGCCCGGCTTGGCCACTCGCGACACATCGTTGCGCAGCAAATCGACAATCATTAAATTTTCGGCACGATTTTTTGTTGATTGCAACAGGGCTTCGGCCAGTGCGGCATCTGCATGCTGCCAAGCCGACCATTCATCACTTTCCATCGCGGGCGGCGCGCTACGCTTGGCAGTCCCTTTCATGGGGCGGGTGCGCAACAGATGGCCGTCCCATGAAAAAAATAATTCAGGCGAGAGCGATAAAATTCGATGGCTGCCCATATCCAGAAACGCATTAAACCGGCCATGCGAATCACGCCTCAAATCCTCATACCAGGCTTGCGCGCAGCCTGAAAACTGGCTGTGCAATCGCAGCGTGAAATTGGCCTGATAAATATCGCCGTTGCGAATAGACTCGCGAATTTTTTTGATCGCTTCCGCATATGCTTGCGGGCTGGTGTCAGGCTGCCATGCGTCGATATTGTAAAGCTCAAGGCCGCCGCCCGACGGCGTGTGCGTCACCTGTGCCGGATCAAAAATACCAAACCATAACAGCGGCAAATCATTATTGATTGCTGCTGCCGTGTTAAATGTACTGAGAGCAGGATCAAACGCGGTAGCGGCTTCGTAAGCGAGAAACCCTGCGGCATAGCGGCCAGCGGCGATCGCTTCTGCAACTTGCTCCAGGGCCGGCTGGACTTCATCTAAATGGCGGGCAGTAATAATGCTTTCGGCCTCACCAAATACGAGCGGTGGCGCGCTGGCTGAAAACGATTTATTGAAATTAAAAATGAGCATTAAAAACGTCGCCAGACTGACTTACACGATGTTTAACCCGATCAGGATTTTGGTTCACCTGATTTGATGCCTGGTTTCGCCACACTTGGTTTGGCCGACCCCTTCTTTGTAATCCCTAATGCGCTGCCCAGCGCCGCTAATCCAGCGAATATTAGCACGCTGAAAATCATGGCCAGGGCCACGGTTGCTAACGCCTGCCAGATGCCAGTCAGACCAACCGCGCCAACTATTAGCCACGCGAGCACGCTACCCGGCGCAGCTGAACAAATAATAGCCAATACACTCAGGAAATAGGATTTCACAGGTGACGGGAAGTGAACATAGGAGCCTTCGGTTTCACGAGTTTGCATGATGCGCTCAATAAATTTTATGGGGTCGAGAATAGCGAATAGGGGCTGGAGAATGGTGTATGGGGAATAGCTAACAACGGATTTTATATACAGTTTATTCGATCAGCCTAAATTGGGCGCGAGCCATCGCTCCGCCATCGGCAAATCCCAGCCTTTACGTTTTGCATAATCTTCTGTCTGATCTTTGTCGATTTTACCGACTGCAAAATACTGCGACTGCGGATGCGAATAATAAAAGCCGGAGACTGCAGCGGTTGGCAGCATGGCGAATGAATCGGTGAGCGTCATGCCCACTTCAGCGGGCGCGTTCAATAGTTCGAACAGCGGCGCCTTTTCGCTATGCTCGGGGCAGGCCGGATAACCAGGCGCAGGACGAATGCCCTGATATTTTTCAGCGACCATGTCATCTGTGCTTAATTTTTCATCAACAGCATAACCCCAGAATTGTTGACGGGTTTTCGCATGCAAACATTCTGCAAACGCTTCAGCTAAACGATCAGCCAGCGACTTGATCATGATGGCGCTGTAATCGTCATTCTGCGCTTCAAACGCTATTGCCCGCTCCTCACAGCCGATACCGGCGGTGACAGCAAAAGCACCAAGATAATCTGCAATTCCGCTCGCTCTGGGTGCTACAAAATCGGCCAGGCACTGGTTTGGATTACCGGCAGGCTTTTCGTTTTGCTGCCGCAAATGATGAAAGGTATGCAGCACGGTGGTGCGGCTTTCGTCACGATAAATCTCGATGGAATCGCCCACACTATTGGCGGGCCAGAAGCCACAGGCGGCGCGGGCTTCCAACCATTTCTCGTCGACAATTTGTCCGAGCATTTTTTTCGCGTTCGCAAATACTTCACGCGCCGCTTCGCCGACCACGGCATCATCCAGAATCTGCGGATACTTGCCCCATAAATCCCAGGTCTGAAAAAACGGGCTCCAGTCGATATACGGAACTAATTCTGCCAGCGGAAAATTAACCAGGGTTTTAATACCGATGAATGCGGGCTTCGGCGGCACGTAATTTGCCCAATTAATTTTAGCCGCATTGGCGCGGGCAGCGGCCAGCGTCACCAGCTTGACGCCCTTCTTATTGGCGTGCTGCTCGCGCACTTTGTCGTAATCCTCGCGTACTGATTTGATGTAGCCGTTCTTTAATTCATCCGATAACAAATTGCTGCACACGCCGACCGCGCGCGAAGCATCGGGCACCCACACAGTAGCGCCTTGGTAATGCGGCTCAATCTTCACCGCGGTATGGGTACGGGAGGTAGTGGCACCGCCGATCAGCAACGGGATTTTAAATCCGAGGCGCTGCATTTCTTTGGCGACATGCGCCATCTCTTCAAGTGAAGGCGTAATCAAACCGGAGAGGCCGATGATGTCGACGTTTTCTTTAATCGCGGTGTCGAGAATTTTTTCGGTAGAAACCATCACACCCAGATCAACCACCTCAAAATTATTGCACTGCATCACCACGCCTACAATATTTTTACCAATATCGTGCACATCACCTTTGACGGTCGCCATTAAAATCTTGCCTTTGGCTTTCGCGTTTTCAACCCCGGACAAGCGTTTCTCTTCTTCGATAAACGGGATCAGATGCGCCACCGCCTGCTTCATCACGCGCGCCGATTTCACCACCTGCGGCAAAAACATTTTGCCCGCGCCAAATAAATCACCGACCACATTCATGCCATCCATCAGCGGGCCTTCGATCACATTGATCGGGCGCCCGCCATCAGCTTTTACTTTCAAGCGGCATTCTTCAGTGTCGTCAACAATATATTGTGTGATGCCTTTCACCAGCGCATGGGTCAGCCGGGTGCCGACTGGCTCGTTGCGCCAGGCTAAATCCTCCACCAGATCACGTTTCTTGCCCTTGAATTGTTCTGCAAAGGCAACCAGGCGATCGGTGGAATCGGCACGGCGATTAAAGATGACGTCTTCAACCAGCACCAGCAAATCTTTCGGAATATCGTCATAAACGCCAAGCTGGCCCGCATTGACGATACCCATCGTCATCCCGAATTTACTGGCGTGATAGAGGAAGGCGGTGTGTATGGCTTCGCGAATCGGATCATTACCACGAAACGAGAACGACACATTGGATACGCCACCGCTTATTTTGGCGAACGGCAGGTGTTTACGAATCCATTCCGTGGCGTTGATGAAATCCATGCCATAGGTGGCGTGCTCTTCGATACCGGTCGCAATCGCAAAAATATTCGGATCAAAAATAATATCTTCCGGCGGAAAGCCGACCTCATTGACCAGAATTTTATACGAGCGCTCGCAAATTTCGATCTTGCGCTGATAGGTATCGGCCTGACCTTTTTCATCAAAGGCCATGACGATAATGGCGGCACCGTAACGGCGGCACAGCTTGGCACGCTCAATGAATTCCGGAATACCCTCTTTCATTGAAATAGAATTCACGATTGATTTGCCCTGCACGCATTTCAGTCCCGCCTCAATCACGCTCCATTTTGAAGAGTCGAGCATCATCGGCACTTTGGAAATATCCGGCTCTGAGGCAATCAGGTTCATAAATTTGTGCATCGCTGCAAATGAATCCAGCATCGCCTCATCCATATTGATATCGATGATCTGCGCGCCGCTTTCAACCTGCTGGCGTGCTACGGCCAGTGCTTCGTTGTAATCACCGTTCAAAATTAATTTGGCAAACGCTCGCGAGCCAGTGACATTGGTGCGCTCGCCGACGTTAACGAACAACGAACCTTCACCGATATTGACGGCCTCCAAACCCGACAGCCGCAAACGCTTTTCGATCTGCGGCGTAATGCGTGGTTTGCATGACGCAACGATGTTCACAATCGCCTTGATGTGTGCTGGCGTGGTGCCGCAGCAGCCACCCGTAATATTGAGCCAGCCCGCCTCGGCCCATTCTCGAATAAATGAGGCCGTTTCAGCCGGCAATTCATCATAGCCAGTCGGGGCTAACGGGTTGGGCAAGCCTGCATTCGGATGCGCAGAAACGCGGCAGTCGGCAATCCGCGCCAGCTCTTCAATATGGGGACGTAATTCTTTGCCGCCGAGCGCGCAATTAAAGCCGATGGAAATCGGGTTCGCATGGCGAATGGAATTGTAAAACGCTTCGACCACCTGGCCAGACAGCGTGCGACCGGAAGCATCCGTGATCGTGCCGGAAATCATGATCGGCAGACGCTGATCACCAAAGATGCCGCGTGCTTCAAATTCTTCTTCGATCGCAAAAATAGCCGCTTTCGCATTCAAGGTATCGAACACGGTTTCGATCAATAAAATATCGGCACCGCCATCAATCAAGCCGCCCGTGGCTTCGCGGTAAGCGTCTTTTACCTGATCAAAATTAACTGCACGAAAGCCGGGGTCATTCACATCTGGCGAAAGCGATAGCGTGCGCGTTAGCGGGCCCAATACACCCGCGACAAAGCGCGGTTTATCGGGCGTGGTTAACGCGAACTGATCGGCCACACTGCGTGCCAGTTTGGCACCTTCGAAATTCAGCTCATAAACCAGCGCTTCCATAGCGTAGTCCGCCATCGAAACCGAGGTGGAATTAAAGGTATTGGTTTCGAGAATATCGGCCCCAGCCTGCAGATACTGCCCATGGATCTCGCGAATGATTTGCGGTCGCGTCAACGTCAGTAAATCATTGTTACCACGCAGATCACTCGGCCAGTCTTTGAACCGCTCGCCACGATATTCACCTTCAGATAAGCGATATTGCTGGATCATCGAACCCATCGCGCCATCCAGCACCAGGATGCGCTGGGCGAGCGCAGCCATTAGCGAGTGGGTACGCGTAGCGCGGGGTGAAAGCATATTGACGGGTTGATCCATGATTTTAATGATTACAGCTACTGACTAAAATTTAGCCTGTTCTATTGTTGTGATGCAATCCACGCATCCACTTTGGCTTCCAGCACCGACAAAGGCAGGACGCCATCGCTTAATACCAAATCGTGGTAGTTGCTCAAGCTGAATTTGGCACCTAATTTTTCTGCGGCGCGGGCGCGCAGCGCCTGAATTTTCAATGCGCCAATTTTATACGCAAGCGCCTGACCCGGCCACGCCATATAGCGCTCGGTGGCGCGGCGCGCTTCGGACTCAATCACACCTTCGTTATCCATCATGTATTGCATAGTTTGTTCGCGCGTCCAGTTTTTGGAATGCAGCCCGGTATCGGTAACCAATCGCACCGCGCGTAACAGCTCATCCTTCAGATGGCCGAGGTACTGGTTCGGATCATCGTACAAACCCATTTCACGGCCCAGGGTTTCGGCGTATAACGCCCAACCTTCGCCATACGCTGTGATCCAGCCAAACTTGCGGAATTTTGGCAGCGGCAGCTCCTGCTGGAGCGCGGCGTGATAGTGATGGCCGGGCTGACCTTCATGCAAAAATAATGTGGTCATGCCGGTATTACGATATTTGGCGGGGTCTTCAATGACGGTATAAAACACCCCGGGCCGCGAGCCATCGGCTGCTGGGCCACTGTAATGATCTGATGCGGTGGCACGTGTCAGCTCCGGCTCGGCGCGAATTTCAAGCGGCGCTTTAGGCGCACGGCCAAATAGCTGCGGCAGTTTGGACGCAATTTTTTTATTCAGCACACCATACGCATCCAACACATCCTGGTCGGTCTTAAACGGACGGAACTGTGCTTCGTTGTCGTGCCACTTCAGAAAATCGGTGAGGCTGCCTTCAAACTTGTAGCCCGCCTGAATTTTCGCCATCTCGCCACGAATGCGCGCCACTTCTTTTAAGCCCAGCGCATGAATTTCTTCTGGCGTCATGCCCGTAGTGGTATGAAATCTCACCAGATATTTATACCAGGCCGCTCCGTCTGGAATGGCTGAAACGCCAGCACTGGCGCGAGTCTTGGGCAAGTACTCCTGCTCCAGAAAGGTATACAACTTTATGGAAGCGGGCAACAAACGCGACTTTATGGATTGGGCATAAGCTGCGGTTAAACGCGCTTGCTCAGCCTTGGAGAAAGTGGATGGCATACTTTTGATGGCCAGATAGAACACGCTTTTTTCGAAATCAGCTTCAGTCAACGCTTTGATCGCAGGCAATCCGCTTACGATCAATGGCGTGGGCTGAACCACACCGCGCTTGATACCTTCACGCATATTGGTGATGGCCTGATCAATCCAGACGGGCAGTTTATCCAGACGCTTTAAATAGTTCTCGTAATTTTTGACGGTTTTGAGCGGCTGAATATCCTGTCCGGTACCGAATTGCGCAAGGCTGACCGGTAGGCCACCGTATTGGTCAATCGGCATTAGCTCGCCGTGAAATTTATCGCCCTCCAATTGCTCCTGCAATTGGCGCTTTAATACCGCGTAAGTCATGCGGTCAGCGGGAGAAAGCTTTTGTTCATTGAGAGATTTCAGCTCTTGCAGCACGCGCTGTGAAAGCTTCCGGACTTTTGCCAAATGCGCAGGCGCGATCGTAATCGTCAGCTCACCTTCAAAGCGCGCTTCGCCGGTGGTCGCGGTACCTTCAAGCGGATCAAGCTGGAGCCGATCTTCAAAATAGCGCTCCGCTATGGTGGCCAGCGGCTTGCTGGCTTGATCAGCCGATGCTACCCGGCATGAACCCGCTATCAATAGCCACGATAAACACGCCGACAACGACAGTACACGCAACACACGCAAACTTGCACTCATGATCTTGACTCCAAAATGAAAAAACCTGTCACGCTTGGCTTTAGCGGCGGACAGGCTATGTGATAAAACACGCACCCTCGTTTTAGCCGTATTTATTGGATGCTCGATGCTAAAACCGGTTCGCTAAGCCTAGGCCTAACCCTCGCCCCCGCCGAAAACCGTTTGGAACATCTCATCCGCGCCCGCAAGCTGAATATCAAATCGGCGCTGCCGTTTTACTCTACTTCGCTGCACATTACTTTACTTTATTTCCAATTCAATATTCTACGCTTTACGCCATATTGAACACCAATTTCTGCCAACTAGCATTCCACCAGCCGCACCGCGAGCCCGCCCAGCGAGGTTTCCTTGTATTGAGTCTGCATATCCGCACCGGTGCGGCGCATGGTATCAATCGCCTGATCGAGCGTGACGTGATGGATGCCATCACCACGCATCGCCAGCGAAGTGGCAGAAATCGCCTTGATGGCCCCCATCGCATTGCGCTCAATACAGGGGATTTGCACTAGGCCGCCAATCGGGTCACACGTCATACCCAAATGATGCTCAAGCGCAATCTCGGCCGCGTTTTCAATTTGCGTATCTGATGCGCCGAGTACCGCCGCCAGGCCTGCCGCGGCCATCGCGCTGGCTGAGCCAACCTCACCCTGGCAGCCGACCTCGGCACCGGAGATGGACGCGTTCATTTTGCACAATGCACCAATCGCGGATGACACCAATAAATAATCGCGCATCTGCTGTTGGGTAGCGCCGCAAAAATCGTGCGCGTAGCGCATCACCGCAGGCACCACGCCGGCGGCGCCATTGGTAGGCGCTGTTACCACGCGGCCACCGGCGGCGTTTTCTTCATTCACCGCAATCGCGTATACGCTGACCCAATCCATAATCTGATGCGGCAGATTCGCCAGATTGGATTTTTCAATCACTAATTTTTTATGGATACCGCTGGCGCGCCGCATCACTTTAAGCCCGCCGGGGAGCATCCCTTCGGTGTTAAGACCACGATCAATGCACGCAAACATGGTGGCGATGACACGATCCAGAAAATCATTGGTTTCGGCTTCGCTGCGCAACGCGAATTCATTGGCGCGCAGTAGTTCAACTACACGCTTATGTTCACGCTCGGCCATGAGCAGCAATGCCCGCATGGTGTTAAAGGCAAACGGCGGCGCGCGCTCGTCGCCTCGCGGTGCGCCTACAAACACCTCGTCCTCATCCACGACGAAGCCGCCGCCCACTGAGTACATGATGCGCTCGGCAATCAGCGCATCGTTTTCAAATGCGCGAAAAGTCATGCCGTTGGAATGCACCGGCAATAAATCACGCAGATTAAAAATAATATCTGTCGCGGGCGTGAACGCAATATCACGCTGGCCCAATAACGATAATTGATGCCGCGCTTTAATGTCCGCAATGATGATCGGCACGCGCGCAATATCGATTTCGTCGGGTAGCTCGCCACTCAGGCCCAGCATCATCGCGGTATCGGTATTGTGTCCGCGCCCGGTATGTGCGAGCGAGCCGTGCAATTCAACACTAACCCGGGTGGTTCGTGCAAAATCCGCCGCAGGCAGTTCAAATACAAACCGCCGCGCAGCACGCATCGGGCCGACCGTATGCGAGCTGGATGGCCCTATACCGATTTTAAAAAGATCAAAAACACTGATGTACACGGAATTAAAATCAGGTAGATAAAATCAAGCAGGGGCGGTCGCAGATACGGTCGCATGCGCGTGCGCATGCAGCCAGTCTGCGGCCAGCGTTGCAAGGGTTTTGACGCCCACTTTCAAACCGGTTTCATCGACATAAAAACGCGGGCTGTGATTGGATGGCGCAGTTTTGCAATCCTGATCTTTCGGGGTACAGCCGATGAAAAAGAAAAATCCTGGAACCGCTTGCTGATAGTAAGCAAAATCTTCGGCGCCACAGGTTTTGGGACATATGCCCACTGAGTCTTCACCCGCTACCCGTTTCAACACCGGCACCGACCAATGCGTTAGCGATTCATCGTTGGAGGTAACGGGATAACCACGGGCGATGTGCACATGGGCAGTGGCACCACCTGATTCAGCAATCAGGGTGGTTATTTTTTGTACGAAGGCGTGAATATCGCTGCGGTGACGCTCATCAAATGCACGAATCGTGCCTTCCATTTTGACTTCATCGGGAATAATGTTGCTGCGATTGCCACCCTGGAAACTGCCCACCGTCACCACCGAAGGCTCTTCCGTAATATTCATTTTGCGCGACACAATAGTCTGCAAGCCGAGCACAATTTGCGAGCCCACCACAATCGGATCAACCCCCGACCAAGGCTGCGCACCGTGGGTTTGATTGCCACGCACGAAGATACGGAATTGATCCGCGCTCGCCATTAGCGGGCCAGCACGATAGCCGATTACGTTGGCATGCTGCTTGGATGTAATATGCAGGCCGAAGATCGCGTCGACTTTCGGATTATCCATGCAGCCTTGTTCGATCATCATTTTTGCGCCACCCTCTTCGCCAATCGGCGGCATCTCTTCGGCAGGCTGAAAAATAAATTTAACGCTACCGGTCAGGTCCTGACGCATGCCCGCCAAAATTTCGGCAACGCCCATCAGGATAGCGACATGCGTATCGTGACCGCAGGCGTGCATCACCCCGGCTTCGGCACCATTCCACTGCGCGCGCGCTATGCTTTTAAACGGCACATCGGTTTCTTCAACAACCGGCAGGCCATCCATATCGGCGCGCAATCCCACGCAGGGCCCGGGTTTGCCGCCTTTAAGTAAACCCACGACGCCCGTATAAGCAACCTGTTCACGTACCTCGTCGAAGCCTAATTTGCGCAAATGCGCTGCCACCATTTTTGCCGTTTCAAATTCACGATTACCTAGCTCAGGATTGGCATGTAAATGTCTACGCCATGCAATTACCTGTGTTTCGAGACGATCAGCGTGATCGCGAATAACTGCATCAAATGGGAAAAGGTTTTTGGGTGCGTTCAATGGACTCTCCTTGTGTGTGCAGATTATCGCACTCCCGAGCGGTGATTGCTCAATGATGCTGCGTTTGTTCAGCATTTTTGTTTATGTATTTTTGTATAAGAACTAGAAACGAAACTGCCCGTTATAATCCATCATTCATCAGTACCTTAATTTGTTTATCTATCAGCATATCAATCAGCAAAGTTTCATTTCCGCCTGCCACACGTGGCAATAACCCATGGACTTTCTATGAACCACCTGACACCATCAAAGGCCGCCGAATTTTTAGCCAAAGACCCGACGGCCATCTTTGTTGATTGCCGCAGCGAAATGGAATTTTTGTTTGTGGGCCACCCGGTCGGCGCGATGATGATTCCGTGGAATGACGGACCCGAATGGGAGATCAATCCGCATTTTGTCGGCCAGGTAAAAAAGGCGGTAGGCCACTCAACCCAGCGCCCGGTGGTGCTGGTGTGCCGCTCCGGCAATCGCAGTGTGGATGCGGGTCAGGCGCTGGAAGCGGCGGGATTCAGCAAAGTGTTTAATGTGCTGCACGGCTTTGAAGGCGAGCTCGACGAGCATCATCAGCGCGGCAATATTTCTGGCTGGCGCAAAGACGGGCTGCCTTGGGAGCAGGTTTAATGACGAGTATTTGTGTATGAAAAAATTTTATTTCATCGCCATGATCATCGGCGCGATCGCGCCTTACGCGACCTACTTTGGTTATCTGGGCTTGGTGCCGGGCGCATCGGGGGCGATATCGTTAGCGTATGGCAGCCCGATTGCGGCGGCCACGCTGATTGATTTCTCGATTTCATGCCTGGTGTTTTGGCCATTTTTATTTTCGGAAGCCAAGCAGCTCGGCATACGCTATCCGTTCTTTTATGTTGCCGCCAATCTCGTTATCGGGCTTTCATTTGCGTTGCCCGCATTCTTGTACAAACGTGAGTGCAGTATCGAACGCGGCATTAATACACAAGACGCAGAAAGCTTCAAAAAAAGCCCCTCAAATAGCTCCAGACACCGCGCCAGTGCTTGAGTTTAGCGATGTCGACTCAAACTAAATCGATACCGCCATCGTCCCTGGCGTGGACCATGTGGGGTTTGGCCGCCTGCTTATATTTTATTGCGTTCTACCATCGGGTTGCACCTGCCGTCATCACCACCGAGCTATCGCTAGACTTTGGTTTGACCGCTGCCGCGCTAGGTAATCTTTCGGCGTTTTATTTTTATAGTTATGTGGCGATGCAAATCCCCACCGGCCTGCTGGCGGATCGATATGGGCCGCGCATTTTATTGGCGATAGGCGGTGTGATCGCAGCTATCGGCACGGCTGTATTTGCGATAGCCCCCAACACCGCGTGGGCAGACATCGGACGCCTGCTGATTGGCGGATCATCCGGCATGGCGTTTGTCTGCATGTTGAAACTGGCCAGCCACTGGATGCCTGCACGCCAGTTTGCGCTGACCTCCGGCGTGGCGCTCGCGGTGGGCGTATTGGGCGCAGTGTCAGCGGGCGCGCCGCTACGATTGCTGGTTGATGCATTCGGCTGGCGCCATGTGTTGTGGGCAACCGCGGCGGTGACGCTGTTACTCGCCGCCGTCACGTGGCTGATCGTGCGCGACGACCCCAACGCGCGCGGCTATGCGAGCTATTCGGCGGCGCATGAACATCCCGCTTTAGCCTCCCGTGTGTTCGATGGATTAAAAACGGTATTGCGTTACCGGAATGTGGTGCTGCTGTTTTTTATTCCCGGCGCGATGACCGGCATCACCCTCAGCTTTGCGGGTCTTTGGGGCGTGCCGTTTCTCACCACTCATTACGGATTGACGCAAACCAACGCCGCCGGACTGTGCTCCACGATGATGGTGGCGTGGGCAATCGGTTGCCTGACTTTTGGTGCAGCTTCCGACCGAATGGGACGGCGTAAACCCCTTTATATCGGCGGCATGAGCTGCGCATTGTTGTCATGGACGATATTTATTTTCGGCCCGCATCAAGGCTATGCGCTATTGATCACGTTGCTGGCCGTGACCGGATTTTTTGCTGGCTCCTTCATCATCACCTTTGCCTTCGCCAAAGAATCAGTCCCGCATCAATTTGCCGGTACGGTATCTGGCGTAACCAACATGGGCGTGATCATCGGGCCGATGGTGCTGCAACCCCTGATCGGGGTGATCCTTGATGAGCATTGGCAAGGCGCGCTGGTTAACGGCAAACGCGTGTTTGATTTAGCCTCGTACCAGCAAGGCTTTTTGATGATGCTGCTATGGAGCGTGCTGGCGCTGGTGCTGCTGTGCTTTACGCGGGAGACTTATTGCAAGCAGGCAATTTAACAAAATCAATCAGCATTTTTAATTCTAGGATGATCGCGATGACTAGCCCGATAATTTATGCCATCAAGACACAACAACAAAAAGCAATCCATGCTGGCTTAGCCGTATTGGCGATAGCGCTAATGCTCGCTGCCAACACCGTTACTGCTGCCACCATTGTCAAAGGGGAGGAAATCCCCAGAGCAGACAAACTGGAAATAGGTCTAAAAGGCGCATGGCGCGGCGCTTTGGAATATCGCGATTACCAGTCGGGCAATAAATTTGAATTGCCAATGACGGCGCAAATTGAGGTTGGCATGGACAACGCCACTATCACGCGTGTCTCGACTTTCGACGACGGCCCAGTAACCGGCATGGTCTATATCACCACCGTGAGCTTATTTGATAAAACGGCAAGTCAAGTGACCAACGCCGTCTTCCGCAAAAGCCATACGGTTGATATGTGGATAGACGACGCTAGAGTGGCCGCCTACCAGGATGGAAGCCATTGGACGATTGTTTACCAACACGTCGGTATCGATAATGAAAAACCGGCCGAGGTTCGTATCACACAGACACGCATTGGTGACACGTTAATCACGCTAAAAGAAGTAAAGCCAGTTGGTGCGGCGGATAAGGATTATTTGTTTCGAAATCAGGTTCGTTTGGTGCGGAAGTGATGGTTGGTAGCGGTGAATAAACTCACCGCCGAAAATGGTTTCTGTACCAGACGTTATGGTTAAGCTCTTTTACAGCTTCGTTTAGTCTCGCCATCACGAACCTTATTTAACGCTCCGCACCCAACCTTATAGTTCAGCCATTCATGACATACAAAACTATCAGTGCAATGGGTCTGTTGATTCTTCTTACTGGGTGTGCTGGAACCAATGCGCTAAGAAGTCGGGCTGATCTAGTCAGCGAAGTTACAGCGGCAGAAGTGGGGTTTGCTAGTCGGTTGGTAATGGACGGCGGACGTTGGAACGGACAAAAAATCGTTTCTGAAGCATCGGTACAAGACAGCATCAAATGTTACCTTACCGCCGAGCTAGATTGGCACTACGGCCATCAGTGGCGCACAGGCGATACCCTTGTTGTCGGCAAGTCATGGCAATGGATTGGCGCCTTTGGAAACGGAGGTCAACGCTTGTTTGTTGTGCCCGCGCTAGGCTTAAATGTCGTCATTATGGCAGGCAGTTACAACGCGCCCAACCCAGCCAACAAGCTAGCCTCAGAGGCTATTTTCCAGCGGGTACCGGCTCGAGTTGTGCGGGCGGATGTAAAGTAAAATTTTTGTTATGCTTATTTTTACCTTGGCACCTCAGCCTAAGACCGATAGCCGTAACGAAACCCCTCGTTCCGAAGTCTGCGCAACAATCGCCATTGTTCGACACCATCGCAGCGTCGGTTGGCTTCTTGGTTGAAGTCGGTTGCTTGCCTACTTTAAACTTGATTAGGGATTGTAAAAAATTTACGCTGACACATTAGAATCGTGACTTGGGATTGATGGCATCACCCTACTGACCAGCAGTTACTCAAATGATCAAAAATATAAAATTACGCACCACAGAATTTACCTTGGGCGACGATGGCTTGCCTGACGCCAACTGCAGCAACTGCGCCAGCAGCGAACGCTTGCCATTCAAATTCAGCTACGCTTTTCAACCGATTATTGACGCCGCAACGCATCAGATATTTGCGCATGAGGCGCTGGTGCGCGGCCCTAACGGCGAGACAGCCGCTAGCGTGCTGTCGCAAATCAACGAGTCTAACCGCTATCGTTTTGA
>JANYDB010000014.1 GCA_025359985.1 Burkholderiales bacterium
CATCACCTCTGCCACTATCATTGCGCTGTCTCTGACCCGGCTCAGGTGGAAGCGTCCCCAGCGTGAGATACAGCATGCGCGCCAGGGTGTTGTCGGATGGCTTATTAATATCGCGCAATACCTCAGCCAGCGGGCGCGAACGATGCGTCGCCAACAATTGCTCGCCGGCATTTGCCGCTACCGCCGTCTCACGCGTAACGCCCTGATAAGTGCCGCCCAGCTTTGCCCATAGCGATCTGAACAAGCGGTCGGTGTAGGCCGCGCGATCCAATATATTGATGTCAGTGGTGATGGCACAATTTTTGGGGAAAGTGCCTTGCAGTTGAATCTGTATGGAGCCGTCTAGCTGGCGGTCCACGGAAGACAAGGGTGGCGTCTGAGTGGGATGCAGCCAGCCATCCTCCCACTTGCTGCATGGGCTGTCGACAAGCTTCATATTGGATACAACGGTTACACGATCAAGGCTCGGTGTCGTCGCGATACGCAGGCTACTGCCGTCAGACTCCAGCGCAAACTGCAGTAGATTCATGTTGATCATGAGCGCGTCAGGAATCACGTTGTAGCGGAACTCGGGTGCTTCATCAAAAGGCGGCACATTAATATCCAAACGTGATGGTTTGAATAGTTGGCGGTCCACCACCAGATTGCCCTGGATGTCCTGAATGCCCTTGTTGCGCAACGTTTGCAGCATATTCTGGAAGGCCTGCCAGTCGAGGTCGGCATCGCCCAGTCCTCGCAGCACTAAATCGCCCTTTAAAACGCCGCCCATTGGTGTTGCAAGCGTAAGTAAATCAGTACGCCCACGATAAATCGGACCCAACCGTTCCAGGCTAATAAAGGTAGTAACCAGCTTCATCGTTGAAGCCGGCGCCAGACTCGCATCAGCATTATGTGAAACGACCGTGACACCATCGGCGAGACGCGTCACCACCACACCGATTGCATTGTCCGGAATATTGGCCGCCTGCAGCGCGGTAACCACGCTGTTCGGCAACAAGTGCTCAGCCGGAAAATCTGTTGCGAAAGAACGCAGTCTCTGCGCATCAGTCCGCGGCGACGCACACCCAAAAATCAGGGTCGCTACCATGACAGCAATCACAATAACAATCTGGCGAAACATATAGACACCTCGGTTCAGGTTGCGGGTCGTTACGGGCGTTGCATATGGCACGCCCTGTACCCAACAATAGGTCAATTCATTAGTTGTTGCGAAAGCGCAACAACGCTCTGTGTGGCATGCGCGGGGTTAAGGCATAATTTTATGACAAGGACATTGCATTTAAAAAAAAGTGGTAGCAAAGTGGCTTGGTTAGTAGTTTATTGCTATTAAGCGCGGCAATTCCAAAATTTTTGCGGCCGGGGTTTGATCAGAAGTTAGACCCAAACTCAATATTGATGGATAGCACCTGCTAGACTTTACCCGATGCAATCAGCACTGCCAACGTGCGATTCTAGTTTTATTTATCTGAAAATCTGTACGCCACATTAAAGGGAGAACGCACCGTGAAACTCAAGAAACTTGCACAAGTTATATCACTCATCTGCATCGCGAGTCCTGTCCTTGCGCAGCAAGCAGCTCCGGGTGAGCCCTCAAAAACACCGGACAATAAAACACAATCGGTGGAAAGAATTACCGTTACCGGCAGTAGCATCAAACGCGTGCAGGACGAGAGCGCGCAGGTTTTGCAAGTCATTACGAAGGCTGATATTGATCGCGCAGGTATAACTAGCGCAGAACAATTGCTTGCAACCATCACGGCTAACGGCACCGGCGCTGATAATCTTTCGTCAAACACCGGCATTCAGCTCGGCACTACTGATCGCAACAATAATGGCAATTCAAGTGCTAATCTGCGCGGTCTTGGCGCATCCAGCACCTTGGTGCTTTTGAACGGACGCCGGGTTTCTACTCACGGCGCAAAAGGCAATGCGGTTGATCTGAATTCGATTCCATTGGCTGCCGTTGAACGTGTTGAAATCCTGAAAGACGGCGCGTCTGCGATTTACGGAACAGATGCAATTGGCGGCGTGATTAACTTCATCCTGAAAAAAGACTACAACGGCGTTGAGCTTACGGCATTTTCTGATACCACGGCAGACGGCGGTGGCAACATTTATCGTGGCAACATTTTGGCTGGCATGGGCGACCTAGCTAAAGACGGCTACAACCTCATGGCCAGCCTGACTTTTGATCGCAATGAACGGCTCGATGCACGTCAACGCCACTTTGTAAATGGCTATCAGCCGAGTCGTGGCTTGTCACCAGACACCACCGGTACACCATTCGCGACGCAAACTGGTCGTGCAGGTACGGCAATCGGCAGAACATTTACCACGCCCAATCTCGGTACCGGCACGGACACTTTCAACCGTGCCAATCTGCTGAGCTTCCAAGGTAAGTGCGACACCGGCCAACAAATGTCCCAATACCAATTCTTATTGTGGGATAGCCCAGGCTTCCGCTACGGTTGTGCCTACGACTATACGGGTCAGGCGGTATTAACGCAGCCTGTTGACCGCACTAACTTTGTCTCGCGCGGCACCATGCAACTGGGCGCCAGCAGCAGCTTGTTTGTGGAAGCCGTTGCCTCGCGCAGCAAATCAGAAAAGCAGTTTGAACAAAGCCAGGTAACAACCAGCTTAACTGCACTTACCAGCACAGTCGGCGTTGTAGGTAATTCCTATCCGGTAGGCGGGCCGTTCTATCAGGATCTTTCTGCGTTTATTCCAGGCTTCAATAAAAATCTGCCGATTTCTTATCGTTGGCGTTGTCTAGAGTGCGGCAAACGAACGATTGCTTCAGATTCAAAAAGTTATCGCTTACTGGTGGGCCTTGAAGGCTTGATCGGTAAATATGATTACAAGCTGGGTCTGTCGACTGCCGGTAGTAAAGCCGATTCAACATTGGGTGACGGCTACCTGAAAAATCTGCAGTTTAATACTGCGCTCGCCACCGGCTTGATTAATCCTTGGTTGCTACCGGGCCAAACCCAAACCCCGGCCGCGTTAGCACTGATCAATAGTACCAAAGCAGCCGGCACCAAATTGTTTGGCGGCGAAGCGGGACTGGTTCAATTTGACGGCGCGATTTCAGGTGAGTTAATGGCCCTCCCCGCAGGGCCACTGGCGTTTGCAGTCGGTTTTGATATTCGAAAAGAGAGCTATAAATTCAGCGATGGCTCAACCAGCACAGTGGAAATTCGTGACGCCGCGTTTGATGCGGAGTTTCCAAAAGTAAGCCGTAATATTCGCGCAGCTTATGGCGAGCTGGCGATTCCTGTGGCGAAGAGCTTTGAAGCGACGGTCGCGGTTCGTCATGATCGCTACAGCGATTTTGGTGGCACGACCAATCCGAAGTTTGCGTTCAAGTGGACGCCCTTTAACGAAGTCCTGGTGCGTGGCTCGACTAGCTCCGGATTCCGTGCGCCAAGTTTCTTCCAACTCTATGGTGCAACCGGTGAATCACCCGTGCCAGGCAATATCAAAGACCCCATCTTGTGCCCGCCTGGCACCACTGATTTATCGGTCTGTGCGATCCGCCCCAATGCAAGACAGGGCGGTAACAGCAGTCTGCAGCCTGAAAAATCCAAGCAGTGGACTTTTGGTGGCGTGATCACTCCCACCGACTGGCTCACCGCGAGTATTGATTACTGGGAAATTATCCGCACCCAGCGTATCTATGAACTGACACCGCAACAGGTTATCGCCAACTACACCCTGTTCCCGAACAATCTGGTACGGGGTTCAGACGGTCGTCTTGACGGTCAAGGCGGTTACATTCGCGCTGGCTTCGTCAACGCCGATGGTGACATCACCCGCGGCTATGAGGTTTCGTTATCAGCTCGGGGCAACATTTGGGACGGCAGATGGAATGCCGGTATCGATGGCACCTACATCGACAGCTTCAAATCCCGCGTGTTTGGCGATCAGCCTTTCATCGAAACAGTCGGAAAGTGGAACGAGCGTGATTTGTTTGTACGCTGGAAACATGTAGCGCGATTCAGCTATAGCCAAGGCCCTTGGAGCGGAACCGTGCTGCAGAATTACACCAGAGGTTATTTGGACGAGGTTCCAGTTGGTCTAGTACCGGCCGGCTTTAACCCGAACGTGCAGGCATATATTGTGTACGGCCTTTCCGGCACTTACAGCGGCTTCAAAAATACGACGATCTCGTTAGGCGTCAAGAATCTGCTGAACACCGACCCTCCGTTCACCGCGCACAACGTCGACTTTGCGTCCGGTGCTGGTTGGGATCCACGCGTAGCTGACCCACGTGGCCGCGCTTACACCGCACGCTTAACGTATAAATTTTAAACCTGTCAAAAATCTAAACCCGTTCTAAAAAAAAGCAAACCTTATTACATTAGTTTATAAAAACCCCTGAGGGTAGCTGATGTAATTGGGTAAGCAAAATCAAGCAAGGCAAAACTAGACAGGGTGCAATTTCGGTTGCATCCTGTTTTTTTTCCAAAAGCTGGATTGCCTTTTTTTCCTCAGGCACGTTTGCTTTTTTTCATAAGGCACACTTGCCTTTTTTTCATAAGGCACACTTGCCTTTTTTCCCCAAGTCACGCTTGCCTTTTTTCTTCCTAAGGCACACTTGCCTTATGTGGCTTGATCAAGTTTTCCATCAAGCAAAAAATATCGGAGCAAACATGAATCGGCGAAATTTCGGCAAACGTTTAGCGACGCATATGGCAAGCGCAGGAAGTCTTTTGGGCACGACTGTTGCCGCAGCAGAAGCTAGTCCTGCAATAGCCCGCGTTCAAAGCACAACCGCACCTCTGGCATCAAAGCGCCGTTGGCCGGATGGGCCTCACGGAACTCACCACGCCCTGATCAAACCCGCCAGACTGCAGCGTGGCGATCTGGTGGGCCTGATTGCGCCGAGCGGCGTGATGGATGATGCAACGATTCAAAAAAGCGTGATCAATGTGGAGTCGATGGGCTTTAAGGTCAAGCTGAGCCCGAATATCCGCGCGGTTCGCGGCGGGTATGCTGGCACCGTTGCACAACGCCTGGATGACTTGCACGGCATGTTCCGCGATCACGAAGTAAAGGCTATCTGGGCGGCGCGCGGTGGCTCAGGCTGTAGCGGCTTGTTACCGGGAATTCGCTACGATTTAATTCGTCAGCATCCCAAAATACTCATCGGCTATTCTGATATTACCGCCCTGCATTTGGCGATTCATCGCATGACCGGCCTGGTGACTTTTCATGGCCCGGTAGCACCGTCTACGCAAAATGATTACGCCCTAACACAGCTCGCCGCCGTGCTGATGGAGCCCCGTGCTCAAACTGAAATCAATATGTCGATCGAAAATAAGCGCCGGGAAATTACGCAGCCGGAATTCACATTGCGCACCCTGCGAGCGGGCGTGGCAACAGGCCGCTTGATCGGCGGCAATCTGAGCGTGCTCGCCGCGCTCATCGGCACCCCTTACGCAGCGCAATTTAAAAATAATCTGGTTTTTTTGGAAGACGTACACGAGCCGCCCTATAAAGTTGATCGCATGCTCACACAACTGGATCAACAGCAACACGACGCTTTAAGCCAGGCGGCGGGCGTCATTCTGGGCGTCTTCACCAAAGCTAATAGTCCGGTCGGTGACGCGACGCTTACCCTGGATGAAGTGATTGATGATCACCTGGCCGCCCTGCCCATTCCAGCCGTCTACGGTTATTCCTTTGGCCATATCCCGCACCAGTTCACCATACCCTACGGCGTCATGGCCAAACTGGATACCGAGAACCAGATATTGACCCTGCTGGAGTCAGCGGTATCGGAATAAAAAACAAACTCCAATACAGGAGCGGGTTTTGGAGCACAAATGGCTGTACCAGCTCGTCAATAGGCGTGCTTTGTTTTTACATAACCAAAATGGCCGCGATAGCCCGCGCCCTACGGTTGGGCTCCAACCGTTATTTTGGGCAAAAAATACTCGGCAAAAAACACCGGGCTTTCATGGTCGTTTGTTACCTTGAACCTCGACCAGCCCGGTGTTTTTAAGTTTGTTGGATAAGACTGCTGAAATGATTTTAGAACTGGTAGCGCACCGTCAGGTAATACTGTCTGCCGCTCACATCCAGCTTTTGCTGCTCTTGTTCCGAATAGCGATATTGGGCACGCGTGGGATTGGTGAGATTAGTCGCATCAAACGAAACGCGCAGGTCTTTGGTGATGCTGTAGTTCATCGAAAAAGCGACGTTCGATACCGGCGCCGCCCACGTTAGCGCGACTGGCTGCAGCACCCCGTTAATCACGCTGTTGCCTTGACTGTTCGCGGTGGGCGCAGGAGCCGTAGAGCTGGCCACATACTTGCCACGATAGTTATAGACCAAGCGTGCACTGAAGGCATCGTTCTCAAAATAGCCGCCTAGATTGGCGGAATATTCAGAAGCGCCGACCATCGGGCGACCATCATCAACCTTAGTTTTGGCGCGGCTGACGTTGGTTTGAATGCCGAAACCGGCACCAATGGGTTGTTCGTAAGTCAGCTCGATTCCCTGAATTTTCGCGCCCTGCTGCGAGGAAGAGTTCACGAAAAAGGGCTTGACAGTGTTATCCACCGGATCGAGTAAATCAACCGTATTGCCTTGCGTAACAGTGCCGGTTTTGACGTAACCTGAAATCGTCGATGCGAACAGATTGACAGACGCGATGGAGCGCGGCGCAAAGTACCAGGCCAGTGTTGCATCCGCGTTTTTTGAGTACAACGGTTTTAAATCAGGATTGGGACCCGTCACCGTGCAGCCTGCCGAGCCGCAGGTGGGCACACCAAATCCGGCACCGAGCACGTTGTAATTTTGACGGCCGATAGTGCGGCTCAAACCGAGTCGTCCGATCAATTGAGGCATCAGCTCCCAGCGCAAATTTAAGCTCGGCAGGAAATCATTATATTTTCGGTCCGTCGGGGTTTTAAAATACACCGAGCCTTGCAGTGGGTTAAACGGCACCCCATCGTAGTAGGTGCTGCCGTCACCGGCGGTGTTAATCGCGCCGGGCACGGCAACGCACGGTGTCGCGGTCTGGCCCGGCTCAATTTTGGGACAGCGCGCCGTGGTGGTGGGGGTCACGATCATGGCGTTGATATGGGTTTGCACAAACCTGACACCGATATTGCCTGACCAATGTTCACCTTCGAGGTTTTGCATCACATATGCAGCGGTTTGGCGTTCACGCATATCGATCTCGCCAACCACACGACGTTCAAATTCTCGCGTGGTGTCTTTGAACTGTGATGAGATGTAACCCTTAAGCGTTTCCGGGCTCAGGTAGAAACCGGAGTTGTCGAAGCTGCCACCAAGCTGGCTGCCAAAATTGCCGGGGTATTGCACAAAACCATCGCCTGGCAGCGCCGGCACAGCAGCCGAGCGAAAGGTCGGCGCCCAACGCGTCAATAACCGAGTGTGGTCAGCAAAGCGAGCGCCACCTATCAGCGAGGTGAATATGCCGGAAGCGATGGTGTATTCACCATCCAACGCAAAGCTGTCTTCCTTATCCACGGTCTTGACGCTGGAGGCAGTACGGCTCACCATGCGATAGCCGCTGCCATCCGGATTCAAGCCGGGCTGATTACTGCCCGCACCGATATAGCGAGCGTCTGGCGCTTTGTCTAAACCGTTGAGGCTATAGGCAATACCGGTGCCGTAGCGCGCGAAAGTCACGCCCTGATCCAGCGCGGTGATGCCCTCACCTTTGGTGGTGCTGAACAAACCTTTGAGTACCAGATCATTGCTCACGCGCCATTTTGCATCGACATCAAAAAAACCGCTGGTGGCGTTGGCACCATCACGATAGAAACCTTCCGAGTTGCCCACATACTGCGGCGTGGTGCCGTTCGGAAAAATAATCGTGGCGCTTTTTAATACCCGCAACGGAAAGCCATAGTTTGATGTTTCCGTGACGATCACCGGATTTAAAATCTGCGCATAAACCCGTTGGCCACCCGACGATGTATTGGCTGCGGCTGGCGTCGTTGCACCGAACGGCTCGTTCTTGCCAAGCAACATGCTATAAATCGCACCGGAGGTTAAGCGCCCAAAATTATTCGCATCCATTGATGAATAAAATCCGGTCGCAGTTACATCCCAGGCAGCATTTGGCCGCCACTGCGCCGAGATCATGCCGCCCTTGCGGTCGCGTACACTCTCGACAAATTCTGAGCTCAAACTACCAGGCATGCGCACCCCGTCCAGGTCTGTTGCCTTCAGGCCTGTACCGGCCAGCGATGCGTCGGTAATACCTTTCATCAGCGAGGTATCAATCACCCCCCAACCACTGCTGGCGCCATAGGCTAAACGCGATACCGAATCGCGACGTAAATAACGTTTTTCAGCAAACGCTTGGCCGATCAAACCAAAGGTTTTGTCTTCATTTTTCCAGTTGAGTGTGGCATTGAGGTTAGGCGAGGTTTTATCGGGCAGGGTCGCATAAACTGCGCCTGCGCTCACCACCCCACCGAAACTTTTTTTCTCATCCAGCGGCTTGCGCGTGGTCACGTTAATGGTGCCGGCCAAACCACCATCGGCGATATTGGCCTGCGAGGTTTTATACACCAGCGCCTGATTCAACACCGAAGACGGCATCAGGCTTAGGCTAGTGCTGCGGCTGCTCGAACCTTGATCGGCCACATACCAATCGCCCCCGCTCACGGTATGGCCGTTGAACAGGATCAAGCTCATATCCGGATTGGTGCCGCGGATGGAGACTTTTTCGGCTTCATCATAATCCGTGCGCACCGCCACACCGGCCAAACGCTGCAGTGAATCGGCTAAATTTTTGTCCGGCATTTTGCCAACATCTTCAGCCGTGATGACCTCAATATTGGCACTGGCATCACGCTTGACTTCAATCGATTTTTGTAA
>JANYDB010000027.1 GCA_025359985.1 Burkholderiales bacterium
CAGATCGTAAAATGCTTCCGCGACGAAGATTTGCGCGCGGATCGTCAGCCCGAATTCACCCAAATTGATATTGAAACGTCTTTCCTGAATGAGCGCGAAATTCAGGACATCATGGAAGGCCTGATCAAAAAAATGTGGAAAGCTGGACTCGATATCGACCTGCCTGATTTCCCACGCATGGTCTATGCAGAGGCAATGGCCCGCTTCGGCTCAGATAAACCTGACCTTCGCGTTACGCTCGAATTAACCGAGCTGACAGATGTGATGAAAGCCTGCGACTTCAAAGTTTTCCGCGCCGCGGCGGACATGAAAAACGGCCGTGTCGCCGCCATCTGCGTGCCCAGTGGCAATGAGAAATTCTCACGCAAGGAAATTGATGATCTCACCGCGTTCGTTGCGATTTACGGCGCGAAAGGACTGGCTTACATCAAGTGCAACGATGTTTCAAAACTCAGCGAAGAAGGTCTGCAATCGCCGATTATCAAATTCCTGGACGCTGAAACATTGGGCAAAATTATTGAGCGCTGCAACGCCAAAAATGGCGACCTGATTTTCTTCTGCGCCGACAAAGCCAAAGTGGTGAACGATTCGCTCGGCGCGCTGCGCAATAAAATCGGCCACGAAAAAGGCTTTACTGAAGGAGGCTACAAACCATTGTGGGTGGTGGACTTTCCGGCATTCGAATTCGACGAAGAAAACAATCGCTACGTCTCCGCCCATCATCCCTTCACCGCGCCGAAAGACGAGCACTTGCAATACCTCGACAGCGATCCGTCAAAAGTGCTGGCAAAGGCCTACGACGTCGCCATGAACGGCTGGGAAATAGGTGGCGGCTCGGTGCGTATCCACTCACCCGAATTGCAAGCCAAACAATTCGCCACACTCGGCATCAGTGAAGATGATCAACGCGCCAAATTCGGCTTCCTACTGGATGCCCTGCAATACGGCGCTCCCCCGATGGGCGGCGTCGCCTTCGGGCTGGATCGCATTGTCACCCTCATGTGCGAAAAATGGGATTCCATCCGCGACGTGATCGCGTTCCCCAAGACGCAACGCGGGCAAGATCTGATGATCGACACGCCATCAACGGTGCCGGATAAACAGTTGCGGGATTTGCATATCAAGTTGCGGAATGTCGCGGCGGTGCCGGTAAAGACGGAGTAGGTTTACGCGGCGTCTGCCTCAAAGCAATCGTTGTACTTGTGCTTGATGAAACCAAGCCGATGTTGAGCATGAATAGTTTCTCCATACCTTCCTCGCCATCACGGCGACGTTGAAAGAAGCTGCTGACGCTTTTTGCGTCGCTGATGGGCCGAGCCGTTTTAGCGATGTTCCTGATGAGTTGAAGCAAGAATTGGCGCTGGCACCCAAGCAATGTGATGAGTCAGAGTCGAATTCGTTGCACAAGCGGGTTTTGGTTCGTCTTCGCAATGCCGCAGGTGCTCTCGTTGGCAAGACGCTAATCGAGAGAGAGTTCGTGGCTCTGTCGTCGCACCCACTTCCACTTTGAGCAGGTGGTGTCACTTTCTTTGAATCAGCCTATCCTCTTGGTTCATTGCTGTAGGAAAACATGTTTTAACAACAAGGTATCGTCAACACGCGCGACCTGCCGCCAGCCACTACAATTTCAAACGCTAACACCAGCGCGGCGCTTGGAGCAATTTCCATCCCAAGCCGCCTGCCCATCAAGGCTTTCCGCTTTCAAACGATTCAAGTTTATGTAGAAACTCTTTCGCCGCTTGAATATCGCGACCGGCGATTTCATCGGTAAATTTTTGAAACCAGTTTGCGGTTCGCAGGCGTGGGCTAAGGAGTTTTGTGACCCAGATTAAAATCGGAATCAGCAGCACCCCGACGGCGATATTCCAGATCATAAAATGATTAAGCCAGTCGGATTGGGCGTAAAGATTGACGCCGAATACGCCTTTAAAAAATACCACTACAAACGGCACCCACCAGATAATCTGACCGATGAGAAATGCCCATTTTATGGTCAGTACGCGACGCATTTTGAGTGTGGCAATTTCGCGTTGAAGTGTGACAGCCGGTTGACCAAAGTCGACTACTTGAAGCGCTACGCGTTGTCGAAGGCTTAAGATAGGCATGATGGCTACCCAAGCTTGCAGCAGTACGCCGGGGATAAAAAATTTCCAATCCAGAAAATGTTGCGCGTTAAAAATACTAAACAAAATAATGCACGGTATCCACGCCATCAATTCAAACGCGCTGGCGCAACCAATCTTGTTTATGTCTCTTAGGTTTTTGTCCAAGAGCGACTGACGCAACAATTTATTATTAAGTTGAATTGCAGCATCCAGCTTTTGATCGCGTTCACGCCATTCGCGTCGCAGGTTGCCAAATGAGTTGTCGAACGCGTCAAGGCTCAAATTATTATTCATGGGGTGGCTCCGGTTGTGATCTGGTTTGTGTGGCTTCGGCAAATTGTGCCGTCAACTTTTGTTTTATACGCGTCATGCGGGTTGAGACATTGGTGGCGCTGATGCCGACGACGTCGGCAATTTCTACCGCGTCGTAGCCATCGAGAAATAACAAAATGAGTGCGCGATTTAATTCGTCCATCTCGTCAATCAGTTTCATCAGCGCACGCATCTTGTCGCTCGCACCATCGTGAAGTGCATCGGCAGCTGCGATATCAAGACCAAATTCTTCCAGTGGCACCGTGTCGCGAATCTGCCGGGTGTGGCGTCTATATTGCGAGATGGCTACATTCATGGCGATGCGATACATCCAGGTAGAAAATTTTACCCCGGCGCCCTCGTCGTAGCGCGCAAATGACCGCCATAGCTGGATCACCATTTCCTGCATAAGGTCACGCCGATCATCGCTGTTGCGGCAATACGTGTAGGCCACTTTGTAGAGAATCGTTTTGTGCGGCGTTAACGCGCGCAAAAACGCGTCATCGTTTATAGTCGCGTTCGTCATCGCCCGTGGGATACCAAGATCATGAATCATCTTACCGCTCGCATTCATATCTTGCGGCGCTGAGTTTGTCACCATCGGACAATTCGAATGCGCGAACTGCAATCGGCCAGGACAAGCGGTTATCTAAAGTGGAAAGCGTGGCGACTGAAAACATTGCAAACTCCAAACAGGAAGTGATTTATCTTGTTATTCGTTGGCGCACACCGAAAAATCACATAGAGTTAAAAATATTTATAAGAATCAAAGTGCAATACCCGCGCCGCGTTTGAAGCAAATATGGCTTTTGATGCCCGCCCATGGTGGAGTTTCATTTTCTACCGCGCTGTAAATCCAAGCGCTGCAAATCCTTGCGCCGTATAATCCGCGCATCTACTTTTTTTGAAAGCACGTATGACTTCATTCCCCATTTCTCTCATAGTCCATGGTGGCGCGGGCAGTTGGCGGCCCGGTTCGGAATCGGATGCAGTGGCGAGTATGGCGGCTGCGGTTTTAGTGGGACGTAAAATTCTTGAGTCTGGTGGCTCAGCGTTGGATGCGGCCATCGCATCTGCTGTCGCACTGGAAGATAATCCGATTTTCAACGCAGGGACAGGCGCGGTACTTAATCTTGATGGTTTTGTGGAAATGGATGCTTGCGTGATGGTCTCACCGGGTGGTGATTTCAAGACCGCGCGTATCGGTGCGGTCACCGGTTTGCAGCGTGTTAAAAATCCGATCATTGTCTCAAAACAGGTCATGGAAGAGACCGATCATGTGATGCTCACCGGCAATGGTGCGCAACGTTTTGCGCGGGTGATGGGGCACGCCGATTACGATCCGGTCACGGCGGATCGCCGCGCTGATTGGCAAGATAAGCGCTCAAAATTAGAAAATGAGCTGGGATCGCAACATGACTTGCAGCCTGACAGCATGGGTTTGCCAACCCCGAGCCAATTTAAACTTCGCAGCTTTTTAAAAACCCATCCCGAATTTGCGGGTGGCACGATTGGCGTGGTGGCGCGCGATGCGCAGGGCGCGATTTGTGCTGCAACTTCCACAGGCGGCTACACAATGAAACTGCCCGGACGAGTCGGCGATACGCCGCTGCCTGGCTGCGGCACCTACGCTTCAATCTTCGCCGGCGCGAGCGCGACGGGCACGGGTGAATATGTGATTCGCTCACTCGCTTGCCGACAAATCTCAGACAACGTTGAACGTGGCATGTCAATTGCCGAAGCGGTGGACGCGATGCTGGATCAACTTGGTCACGACTTTGATGCGGATGTCGGCTTCATCGCAATTGATGCGAATGGCGTGCCTTACGGCAATCACCGCACGCGCGATATGCCGCATGCTTATTTCAGCGGCAGCTCTGAAATCGTCGCGAAAATGCGCGTTGAAAAATGACCGCGTGTTATTTTCCGGGTGTAGTTCGTATGAAAGCCTGATACGCCCCCGACGATAAAAACACGCCAATCGTGACCGCGGCAATACCCAAATAATCTGCCGGTTTTGGTATTTCTCCCAGCAGCGGAATCGCCGCCAGCATCGCCAGTACCGGTACCAGCGATGCGAAGCTCGCACCAAGCGACGCACCTAAAATCGACACCGCGCGTGCATACGCGAAAAGCGAAATAATGCTGACAAAAATGCCTTGATAAATCGTTTGAACCATAATCGCATTTAGCGGTGCGTCAGCAATGCGATGCGGCAAACACAGCGCGTAGATCGGCAAATAAAATACCGCAGAAGTGACGGAGACAACCGCCGCTGCATGCAATGGCGTGAAGCCTGAAGCAGATGCTTTGCGCATCGCCACCGTGAAGCTTGCCCAGCACGTAGCGGCGGCGATGAACAGCAGATGTCCGCGCCAGTAGCCGGTTTCAAAATGGGTCAGCCCTGCGCCGACAAAAATAATAATGCCCACCGGTATCAACGCGAGGCCGAGCTTGCGTACGCCGCTGATTTTTTCCTTCAGAAACAGCATCGCGAGCAGTGCCGCCCATAGCGGCATCGTGCCGGGGATTAGCGCGCCAGCTTGTGCCGCGGGTGCGAATATGAGCCCGCTGGAGGCAATCATCACATAGGGCGCGCCCGCGCCAATGCAAATGATCAACCAGATTTTTAGCCCCACTTTTTTTATGCCGAGCCCATCGCGGAGGACAATTGGTAACAGCAGTAATCCGGCACAGGCAAAGCGTAACGCCGTAATATCGTAGGGTGAAAGCGAGGTCGTTACCCCATAGCGGGTCAGTAAAATCCAGCCAACCCAGATCGAAATAGCGAACAAACCCCAAGCCGCCCCGGTCAAATATTTATGCCGGGATATTACGATTTGTTTTGTCGTTTGAATTGATGTTTGTGTTGTTGCTTGGGGCAAGGGTGGTGAGGCAGTTTGCGATGTGACGTCGAGTTTGGCGGACATGATGGTTGTTATGCGGCGAGGCAACATTAAAAGAAACAATATGGTATCAAGCTAAATCGGCTAATTCATCGGCTATTCATGAATTGGCTTCACAATAGCTCTACGGTGTCAAAGATAAAGAGTGCTTTGCTGACATTGAATCCTCAGGCACGCCGTTACAATAGTGAAATGTAGGTGCGAACCTGCGCCCGGACTACTACCATTCCATCATCATCACCACTGCCCAATATGCTTCCCCTTCCGCTTGCCAAGCCCTATAAAATTCCGCGCTCAACCTTGATCGTTATTTATACCCCGAAGCTTGAGGTGCTGTTGATCGAACGTGCTGACCGCCCCGGTTATTGGCAGTCTGTTACGGGCAGTCAGGATGAAGGCGAAAACCTGGAACAGACGGCGGTGCGTGAGCTTTATGAGGAGACCGGGCTAATCGCGGCAGAACATCGGCTCACTAACTGGAATAAGCAGCACAGCTACGAGATTTATAAAATCTGGGCACATCGTTATGCGCCTGGCGTCACGCACAACACCGAACATATTTTTAGCCTTGAAGTTGCTGACCGCGTGCTGATCAAGCTGGCCGCACGTGAGCATTTGCAGCAGGTTTGGCTGTCGTATGAGCAGGCAGCGCTGCTGTGTTTTTCAAGTACCAATCGTGAGGCCGTTCTTGAGCTCCCGCAGCAAATCAAGGGGATCAAGCAGCCGGAAAATAAAGCCCGACCATGACCCCATCGCTCACCCTCGCCACTTACAACATTCACAAGGGCTTAAGTCCATTGAATCGTAAGCTCGTCATTCACGAAGTGCGTGAGAAGCTGCATGCGCTTGATGCCGATATTATTTATCTGCAAGAAGTGCAGGGCGCACATACCAGGAATGAATCGAAGTTTGATGATTGGCCGAGCCTGCCGCAGCACGATCATATAGCGGAAGGCCGCTATCAGGATATTGTGTACGGCGTCAATGCGGAGCATGAGCATGGGCATCATGGCAATGCCATTCTGTCCGCATATCCGGTGCTTGACTGGTCTAATTGCGATGTCTCGCATCATCGTTTTGAAAGCCGTGGGCATCTGCTGGCACGAATCAAAGTTCCTGGCTGGGATTTGCCACTCACCTGTGTTTGTGTGCATCTCGGCCTGCTGAAAAAAAGCCGTACCGCGCAGATAGATCAATTGATTGAGCTGCTGACAGAACAAGCGCCGGGCGATTCGCCGCTGGTGGTAGCCGGTGACTTTAATGATTGGCGTTCCAAGCGCGGTGGCGTCTCACGCGCCTTGAGTGAAGGGCTGGGGTTGGTTGAGGTGTTCGAAGAAATTAACGGCAAGCCCGCGCGTACATTCCCGGCTATTTTCCCTATGCTGACGCTGGATCGCATCTATGTGCGCGGCCTTAAAATTGAAGAAGTTTTCAGGCTACATGGTGATGTTGATGGGGTGAAATGGCGCGGCCTGTCAGACCATGTTGGCTTGGCTGTCAAACTGTCTCGCTCATCATGCGTTTTATAACGTGCTGCTGGTGATTGATGCTATTACCCATTCCCCAGAAAATATCGCGGCTTGAAAACCCTCAGCTTTCGTTAAATTCGGCAACAACAAAAGGCGATGATTTTCGCAGCGGTAATGATATTACGCTGCTTAAAAATGGCGGTGAATTTTTCCCTGCTTTGGTTGCTGCGATCGATGAGGCCACGCTTGATATTCGAATTGAAACCTATATTTTTGATAGCGATGTTGCCGGTCAGTTAATCGGCGATGCTCTCAAACGCGCCGCCAAGCGAGGAGTTCCGGTGCGCGTGGTGGTGGATGGGCTTGGCTCCGCAGGAACCCCTGCCGTTTTTTTTAAAGGTCTCACGCAGGCCGGCGTCGACATCGCAGTCTTCCGCCCAGAGCGAAATTTTTTTAATTTAAAAAGAAGTCGCCTGCGCCGGATTCATCGAAAAATTGTGCTGATCGACGGACGCATTGGCTTTGTAGGCGGTATCAATTTCATTGATGATTTGACTGAAGCGCTATCAGCGACGGAGCCGCGTTATGACTACGCCGTGCGTATTGAGGGGCCGCTGCTGGAGGATATTTATCCAGCGGTTAACCGGCTATGGCGGGTATTGTTATGGTCATCATCGCCGCTATCATTTCCGCTAAGGCATCAGCAGGATTCACTTTATACGCCCGACAATATTGCGTCCGCAGGCGAAATGAATGCACGGTTTGTGGTGCGCGATAATTTTCGTTATCGCCGATCCATCGAAAATGAATATTTGGGCGCGATCACAAGCGCAGTCAAAGAAGTGCTGATCATAAGCCCGTATTTTTTGCCGGGCCGCAAGCTGCGCCGTGAATTGCGAGAGGCGGCTATACGCGGTGTCAGTGTGATTTTGTTGCTGCAAGGTCGCGCCGATCATATGCTTCTGCAATTAGCCACGCGTGCGCTTTATGCACAGCTGCTGGAAGCGGGCGTCATTATTTATGAATATGAAATTGCCATGCTGCACGGCAAAGTTGCAGTGATCGATGAAACCTGGGCCACCGTGGGATCAAGCAACCTGGACCCCTTCAGCCTGTTTCTTAACCGCGAGGCTAACGTAGTCGTACTCGGCGGCCTATTTGCCAATCAACTGAGGGATTCCGTGAATGCAGAAATCAAACGCGGCGCACGTAAGCTACAAGCCCCTGACTGGCAACGCCGCAGCGTATGGTCAAAAGCGCAGTCATGGTGCGCTTACGGCTTCGCCCGGGTGATTGCAGGATGGGTTGGGTTCAGGAGCGAGTGGGGCGGATGAGACTGAACACGTTGAGGTCAATAAAATGAAAGTTGCGGCTAGTAACTATCTCCGCTTCGATGCCATTCCCCGCCATCTGTCGGCGCCTGAACCTGTCGTAAAGATATGCATTGCCAGCGTTATCATGAATCGCTGCGGTACTAATTAGCCAATTACAACCCCAAACACTGGAGCGGTTCACGGCGGCAAAAGTGCTGGAACGGCAAGCAGGGCGGGCACTTCATATATCGCAATCATGCGTAGTGATAGCTGCAGGATCAATAGGAACGACAATGATTTGAGAGCCCTCAGGAACAGCGTAGCCTCCGGTCATCGACGTACGTTGCGTTTCGCGGCCAACGGTTTGATGGGTGGGCGAGAAGCGATTGAGTACGGAGACAGGGTTACCGTTTGGGTCAGCGATGAAGGCGTTAAGTAGGATGGTGGGACTTCCAATCGTAGACGTGAGTGCAGTAATGCCGACTTCGATGTCGGTGAGAATGAGCGTCATTCCTTTTAGAACTACAAAACTATTTGTATTGTTCCCGTTCAGAACGCCAAATTGATAGCTTGACCACGACGCATCAAGGATAGTGCCATTCCATGTGCCGACGTAATTAATTTTTACCATTTGCTTGGGAAAGACGCCCAAGTGTGTAGTTTGGGCCATCACGGCTGCAGCCACCGTAAAAATGAGGGCGACGTCAAGTAAGATGGCGTTGAAAAAACGATTACGCATAGTATGTTTCTTTGGATAGGTTATTTAAATTGTCAAAACAAGCGTGAGTCAGCCTCCGCGCCAAACAGATTCAATTTTTAATAAATATAAAATTATTGTGCGCAACGCTACTGGTGGCGCGGCGTATTTTGGGGTGGCGAAGTCAGGCAATTTAATCTGCGAGGCTCATGGCCGCCTCTACTAGCAGAAGGGTGAATTAGCCTTAGTAGCTTTGCTTTCCTGTTAAGGGTAAGCTCACTTAAATGTCATCTTGGGGCGTCCCCGATTGATGATGTTTTTAAATTATTTGCATGGGAATAAATCATGTCACGACGCTCTCCACCGAAACTTAGCCTGCTTATTTTTATTGTTGCTGCACTCGTTTCAGCGGGGCCGGTATACGCCGACAAGCCGGAGTGGGCGGGCGGTAAAAAAGACAAGTCCGAAAAGAAGGAAAAACATGACAAAGGCGATGATCGCGACGACCGCGATGGCCGTGAGGATAGAGGTGAAGGGGGTGACCAAACGCGTCGTTATTTCACTGACAATCAACGCGTTATTGTGCACGAATATTATGAAGAACAGTTTCGCGGCGGGCGCTGTCCGCCTGGCCTTGCCAAGAAGCGCAATGGCTGTTTACCACCCGGTCAAGCGAAGAAATGGTACGTGGGCCGCCCCATTCCGCGCGACGTGGTGTACTACGAAGTGCCACAAACTATTGTCGTCCGGTTAGGCCCACCGCCCAGCGGGCAACGCTATGTTCGCGTCGCGTCGGACATTTTATTGATCGCCATCGGTACAGGCATGGTGCTGGATGCACTGCAGGATTTGCAGCGGTAAGTGAGGCTGCAACACATTTTCCTGCTACCCAGCTGTAAACGAGAATTTCTAAAAATCTCAAAAATTCATCATTCCAGTCGGTGGGAAGCTCAAGTGGGCGTCCGAAATTTATACAGATTTCAGGTATAAATAATCAACAATGCCGGTGTATCTGGTCAAGTTATTTTATGAAATCGTTTTACTGGATCGCTCTATAGAGCCGTTCGCAAATCCCACAGCTCCGGGAATAAACGCACATTCACTATGTCGCGCAAATAGCCGACGCCTGCCGTGCCACCGGTGCCGCGTTTAAAGCCGATGACGCGCTCCACGGTGGTGACATGGCGGAAGCGCCATTGGCGGAAATAATCTTCGAGATCGACTAATTTTTCGGCGAGCTCGTATAAATCCCAGTGATCTTTTGGTTTACTGTAAACCTCGGCCCAGGCGTTCGCGACGCTATCGTTGGCAACATAGGGTAGCGACCAATCGCGATCAATAACCGAGGTATCGAGCTGAAAACCGCGCCTGAATAACAAACGATTGGCTTCATCATAAATTGAGGGCGAATCGAGCAATAGTTTCAGCGAGGCGTGCAGTTCAGGACGGTGTTCAAACGGCTTGAGCATGGCGGCGTTTTTATTGCCGAAGACAAATTCAAGCGATCGATTCTGGTGTGATTGAAAGCCGGATGATTTTGCCAGGCTTTCGCGAAACGATGAATATTCAGTGGGCGTCAGTGTGGCTAAAATATCCCAGGCCTGAATCAAATTATTCATGATGCGTGAGACCCGCGAGAGCATCTTGAACGCAGGCTGCAATTCATCGGCAATAATCTGGTTACGGGCGGCGATCAGTTCGTGCAGCGCGAGCTTCATCCACAGTTCGGTGGTTTGATGCTGGATGATAAACAGCAGTTCGTTATGCTGCCCTGAAAGCGGTTGCTGCGCGCTCAGCAATTGGTCTAGTTTAAGATAATCGCCATAAGACATCGACTCGCGAAAATCTGCGTAAGCGCCCTCTGGTAAACCCAGCGAATCAGGTGAATGCGGGCAGTCAGCCATCGCGCTAATACATCGGCAGTAGAGCCTTCAACACGGAGCCGGTCTGCGCTTCAGTGATGAAGAGGGTGCGCGGATCGCCCGGGTCAAAAGCGAGATGGGTGGTCCAGTCGCCGCGTGAGGAATCGATGCGGTATTTGGGCTCGCCGCGTCTATCAAATTGCCATATCGCACCCAGGCCCGCGTGTGCGATATAAAAATTATTGTCGCTATCAATCACCATGCCATCGGGCCCGTAACCGCCCGTCATCTGAATAAATTTGCCCACTTTATTCACGCCGTTATCAACCAGTGACGCCCGCCAAACAGCGTTATCAAGCGTAGCTGCAACATACAACATGGTTTCATCATGGTTAAGCGCCAAGCCGTTGGGGCTGGGCACATTATCCAGCAGACGTTGCAGACTGCCATTGGTTTGTAATCGATACACGGCACCGGTCGGATCGTGCAGCCCCGTCTGGCCCGGATCGGAGAAATAACAATCGCCATTGCGCGCAAACACCAGCTCATTGACGCCTTTAAACCGCTGCGATAAATAATGCGTCAGGAAGGGCTTGATGCGGCGCTCGTCAATTTCAAGCGCCAGCAAACCATGGCGTGCATCCGCAATAATCAAACGGCCATCAGGATGAAAGCTGAGGCCACTGGGCCAGCCATCGTATTTGATAATTAAATCCCACTCGCCGGTCGGGGTAATGCGAAAAATCCGGCCAAACGGAATATCCACCAGCCATAAATTGCCGTTGGCATCAAAACACGGCGCATCCAAAAAGCTATGAATATCACGGCCATTTAAATGGGCATCGACCCAGGCGTTACCAGCGCTGGATTCATGCAGGTAGCTGGGAAGTTCATATGCGGTATCGGTAGTGAGCGACAGTGGAGCTGAAAACATGAAGGCAGTCTGGAAAATAAGTTAATGGTGAGATTGTAGCTGCTAATGGTTAATTACCCATGGCTGGCGTGGCTAGGCAGGACTGGAACTGCATTGAGCTGCATTAAATGCTAAAACGGTACGGTCGCAATCCAGCCTTCCAGCGCATCCATTTGCGGCGGCAAGCCAAAACCCGCATCCCGACGCTGCCAAGCCCATGCGGCCTGCAGCGCGCACAGCACCGCGTCAAGCGTATCGCCGCTGGCATCAGCTTGTATTTCGCGGAGCAATGCTTTCGGCGCAACCACCGGAATGGCCAATGGATGGTCACCGTTCAATAACGCTTCAATCATCTCGCGCCGCGTCTTGGCGAGAGCAGGCGTCTGCTTCGCCCGTTGATCGTTTTTATAAGAAGCGCGGGTAATGGAGCGGGCTAAATATCCCGGATAGGCTTCTAGCGCGATACGATTTTTATCGCCATCATGCTGGCCGGGAATATGCAGGCCTGCCGCCAACAAGCGCGGTGCGCCTTCCTGCAACATATACGCCACTGGTGGATTTATCCATTTCATGGATGAGCTTGAGCCGGCCAAACGATCAATCGCGCGGTGCGCCAGTTTGGCCCCAGTCGGACGAGTATCGCAATAGGCGCGGCAGTGCGCGGTTAATGCTTCGCGGTTGATGGTGGTGAGCTGTTGGGTCATGGATGCCCAGGTGCTGCGGGAGTTTAACCAACCGATCTCGGCGGCAAATTCACGCGGCAAGCCGAACGGAAAATCAAATGCAGCCACCCACGGCCCGGGCTCCTGCAAGCTGGCTTCGAAGGCCGCAAACGAAGGCAGGCGTTCTACCGCAGTCAGATGAAGGCTAGACCCGACCATTGAGCCACGTGCGAGCGTGATGGATTTTTGCGCGGTGGGGCGGCTGGTGAAATCGACTCCCCAAATTTCGGGAGTGTTTTTTGAAGGCAGGTTCTTGGAACGCGACATAAGCATTAGTATGTTGGAAACCTGCTATAAAAAACAACCTTGGTCGACTTCAATATGCATTTACCCACTCCCTGGCAATTCTGGATTGATCGCGGCGGCACTTTTACCGATATCGTCGCGCGCTGTCCTGATGGCGGCCTGGTCACGCATAAATTGTTAAGCGACAACCCTGACCAATATGCGGACGCCGCTATCGCCGGCATCCGCTATTTAATGGGCATAAAGTCAGGCGCTGCCATTCCGGCCGGTTTGATTGGCGCGGTAAAAATGGGCACTACGGTCGCGATTAATGCGCTACTGCAACGCAAAGGTGAAAAAACCCTGCTCGCCATCACCCGCGGTTTTCGGGATCAGTTACGCATCGGGTATCAAAACCGCCCACGTATTTTTGATCGTGAAATAAACTTGCCGTCGCTGTTATATAGCGATGTCATTGAAATTGATGAGCGCATCGGGGCTGACGGTGAAATCATCAAACCGCTTGACGACTCGGCGACGATGAGTGCCCTGAAAGCCTCGTGGATGCTGGGGTTTCGAGCAGTCGCTATTGTCCTGATGCATGGCTATCGCTATACTGGCCATGAACAACGCGTGGCTAGCATCGCACGCGAAATCGGTTTCACGCAGATTTCGGTCTCGCATGAAGTTAGCCCCTTAATGAAAATTGTTTCGCGTGGCGACACTACTGTCGTGGACGCTTATCTATCGCCGATATTGCGGCGCTATGTTGACCAAGTCGCGGCCGATTTGCCGGAAAGCACCCGACTATTTTTTATGCAATCCAACGGCGGGCTATGTGATGCGCATTATTTTCAAGGCAAAGACTCAATCCTTAGCGGGCCGGCAGGCGGCATTATCGGCATGGTGCGCACGGGTGAGCACGCGGGCTTTAGCAAACTGATCGGCTTTGATATGGGCGGTACATCGACCGATGTGTCGCATTACGCAGGCGAACTGGAACGTGAGTTTGAAACCCAGATTGCCGGGGTGCGGATGCGCGCGCCGATGATGGCGATTCATACCATCGCCGCGGGCGGCGGCTCAACACTACATTTTGATGGCCAGCGGTACCGCGTCGGGCCTGATAGCGCGGGGGCTAATCCCGGGCCTGCGTGCTACCGGCGCGGCGGCCCGCTGACGGTGACCGATTGCAATGTGATGCTGGGCAAAATTCAGCCCGCGCATTTTCCAAGCTTGTTTGGTACAAGTGGTGATCAACCGCTTGATAGCGTGGTCGTCTGCGAAAAATTTTCAATGCTGGCCGGGGAAATCGGGCAGGCCACGGGCATCCAGAAAACGCCGCAACAAGTTGCCGAAGGTTTTTTGCAAATCGCGGTGGCCAATATGGCCAACGCGATTAAATTTATTTCGGTGCAGCGTGGACATGATGTGACCGAATACACGCTCGCCTGCTTCGGCGGTGCTGGCGGTCAGCATGCCTGTCTGGTCGCCGATGAGCTGGGCATGACGACGGTGCATATTCACCCATTGGCAGGGGTGCTGTCAGCTTACGGTATGGGGCTGGCTGATATGGCGGTAATACGTGAACACGCGCTAGAGTTGCCGTTGGTGTCGGCCAACATGGCCCATCTTGAGGCGGCGTTGGCGGCTCTCGTGACGAGTGCCACTGCCGAGGTCGTTGCACAAGGTGTTACCGCGACGTGTATCGAAGTCAGGCGGCGCGTACATTTGCGCTACGCAGGAACTGATTCGGCATTGATCGTCGACTACGCCGCATGGCCCGAAATGCAGCGTGCGTTTGAAGCGATCTATCAGCAACGCTACAGTTTTCTGATGCACGGGCGTGGCTTGATGGTGGAAGCGGTATCCGTTGAGGTGATTGGACGTAGCGATGCACCGCCCGAAGTGGCGGTATCAGGCCCCGCTCAGGCAGGCACGCCCATCGGGCACGCCAACATCATGTCGGGTAATCTATCTTTCAGCGCACCTATTTACCGCCGCGAGGCGCTCGCCATCGGTCAAAAAATCAATGGTCCCGCGATTATCGCCGAGCAACATTCCACCATTATTATCGAGCCCGAATGGATGGGCGAAGTCAGTGCGCAAAATCATCTGGTATTAAAACGCAGCGTAGCCCGGAAGGCGTGCCACTTGAGCAGCGCAGCGGTTGATCCCGTGATGCTGGAGGTGTTCAACAATCTTTTTATGTCGATTGCCGAGCAGATGGGTTTGCGATTGCAGCAGACTGCTTACTCAGTGAATATCAAGGAGCGGCTGGATTTTTCTTGCGCGCTGTTCGATGCGGAGGGCAATCTCATCGCCAATGCGCCGCACATGCCGGTGCATTTGGGCTCAATGGGCGAATCGATCAAAACTGTAGTGCGCAAAAATGCTGGCCGCATGCAGCCGGGTGATGTGTATGTGCTGAATGATCCCTACAACGGCGGCACGCATTTGCCTGATGTCACGGTGGTCACGCCGGTTTTTCATGAAGACGATCATGACACGCATGGAAATATTTTGTTCTATGTGGGCTCGCGCGGACACCATGCCGATATCGGCGGCATTACCCCGGGTTCGATGCCGCCGTTTTCGCGCACGATTGAAGATGAAGGGGTATTGCTCGATAACATCAAGCTGGTTGAGCGCGGTGAAATGCACGAGGCCGAGATGCGTGCGCGCCTAGCAAATGCCAAATATCCCGCTCGCAATATTGATCAAAATATCGCTGATCTGCGGGCTCAGATCGCCGCCAATGAAAAAGGCGTGCAAGAGTTGCGCCGGATGGTCGAGCATTTTGGGCTAGCCACGGTGAATGCTTATATGCAGCATGTGCAGGACCATGCCGAAGAATGCGTGCGGCGCGTGATTGGCAAGCTGCGAGATGGCGCGTATGCCTATGAAATGGATAATGGCGCAGTGATTAAAGTCAGCATTACGATCGGTGTCGATAAACGTAGCGCTACGATTGATTTCACCGGTACTTCAGCGCAGCTTGAATCTAATTTCAATGCGCCGTCAGCGGTGGTCTATGCGGCGGTGCTGTATGTGTTTCGCATGTTGGTCGATAGCGATATTCCGCTAAACGCGGGCTGCCTGAAACCGCTCACTATCATTATTCCGGCGGGCTCCATGCTCAACCCGCATCCGCCCGCCGCCACCGTCGCTGGTAATGTGGAGACCTCGCAATATATTACCGATGCCATTATCGGCGCGCTGGGTGTGATGGCCGCGAGCTACGGCACAATGAATAATTTCACCTTCGGTAACGACACTTATCAATACTACGAAACCGTTGCTGGCGGCACTGGCGCAGGGCCCGGGTTTAATGGCTGCGATGCGGTGCAGGCGCATATGACCAATTCACGATTAACCGACCCTGAAATACTCGAATGGCGTTTCCCGGTGCGGGTGGAAGAGCATTCAATTACGCCTGGAACTGGCGGCGCAGGCCAATGGCATGGCGGCAACGGCGCGTTGCGTAAAATTCGTTTTCTGCAACCGATGACAGCCGCTATTTTGGCGGGACATCGTCGCGTGCCACCGTTTGGGTTGGCCGGTGGTGGTGAAGCTACATTGGGCGCAAATTGGGTTGAGCGCTTTGACGGCACGATGACTCCGCTAGGCTTTTCGGACGAGACCGAAATGAATGTCGGCGATGTGTTTGTCTTGCAAACCCCGGGCGGGGGTGGCTACGGTTACGGCAAGCCATGATATTTTTTCGAGCATAAACTACACCATGTTCAGCCGTCCTTCATGTTGTGAATGCTGCCTGCGCAAAAGTGTTTCTTACAACATCAAATAATCAGTAGCTTGCGTTGCTTTCCTCGAAAGATAAAAAAACATTTTGCAGCGTGAGCGATTGCCTATAAAATGAGCAGCTCGAATTTACCAACGTTTTTTTGTTTTTTTACGCCCCCAAGCGACGCCCTCTTCCTCGTGCAAATCGGCAACATTCATCTCAAAAATAATCTGACTGCCGCGCCGATGGCCGGGGTGACAGATCGTCCGTTTCGCCAGCTTTGCAAAAAGTTGGGCGCAGGCATGGCGGTGTCCGAGATGGTAGCGTCAAACGCCAAATTGTGGGCGAGTGAAAAATCCATTCGTCGTGGCGATCACACCGCTGAAGTCGATCCGATTGTGGTGCAGATTGCTGGTGCCGCACCTGAGATGATGGCCGAAGCTGCGCGCTACAACGTCGAGCGTGGCGCACAGATTATTGATATCAACATGGGTTGCCCCGCTAAAAAAGTATGTAACGTGCAAGCCGGCTCCGCCTTGCTGCAGGATGAATCGCTAGTGGCGCGAATTGTCAGTGCTGTCGTTAATTCGATACAAGTCCCGGTCACGTTAAAAATTCGCACCGGTTGGGATCGTGATCATCGCAACGCGTTAAATATTGCGAGAATTGCGGAAGAAAACGGCATACAATCGTTGGCCGTGCATGGTCGCACTCGCGCTGATTTATATAATGGAGTGGCGGAGTACGACACCATCAAGGCGGTAAAAGAATCGGTCAAGATTCCGGTAGTGGCCAATGGCGATATTGATTCGCCGGAAAAAGCCCTGCAGGTTTTGCGTTATACAAAAGCCGATGCGCTCATGATTGGCCGTGCGGCGCAGGGTCGGCCATGGATTTTTCGGGAGATAGATTTTTATTTAAAGACCGGCACGCATCTTGCGCCGCCTACGGTAACCGAAGTTAGTGAGATCGCGGCTGAGCATTTGCAGAACCTGTATACGTTTTACGGCGAAGAAAAGGGATACCGGATTGCTCGCAAGCATATTGGGTGGTACATCCGTGGTGGACCGGGGGCAGATCAATTTCGTGACCGTATGAACCAAATTATCGGTACGCGTGATCAATTTGCAGCCGTGATGTTGTATCTGGATACATTGAAACAGCAGGGGCACCTGTTTTTTGATTTCAAAAACGGGTTTGAGGAGCAGGCCGTCGCACGCCAACTGCAGCGCGCGGCGTAGAAAATATAATCGGGCAGTCGAGATAAAAAATGATTAATACCCTCCGTAAGGACGAGCGGGATAGCGAGCTATCCGCTTGCGTTCGCAAAATGTTGAAGCAATATTTCAAAGATTTAGACGGCGAAAACGCGACCGATGTTTACGATATGGTTGTAGCCAATGTCGAGCGGCCGCTGCTGGAAGTGGTGATGCAGCACGCTGAAGGCAACCAGACCCGCGCATCAGAATTGCTGGGGCTGAATCGCAATACCTTGCGTAAAAAATTGACGCAACACGGGATTGGGTAAATGGCGAATCACACGACCCATTCTTCGACGGGTTCTGCGCCGATTTCTGCGCCAGCCGCACAGCCGATTCCTGTAAAACGCGTGCTCATCAGCGTCTCGGACAAAACCGGCATCGTTGATTTCGTAAAATTTCTGGTTAAGCATAAGGTCGAAATTCTGTCGACTGGTGGCACCGCAAAATTGCTCACCGAGAATGGCCTCAAAGTGATTGAGGTCGGCACTTACACCGGCTTTCCGGAAATGATGGATGGCCGCGTCAAGACCTTGCACCCGAAAATTCATGGCGGCATTTTGGCGCGGCGCGATGTGACTTCACATACAAACGCGATGCGCCATCACGATATTCCGCCTATCGATATGGTGATCGTCAATCTTTATCCGTTTGCGGCGACGATTGCGAAACCGGATGTGGCATTGGATGATGCGATTGAAAATATCGATATCGGCGGCCCGGCGATGGTGCGTTCGGCGGCTAAAAATTATGCCTTTGTATCAATTTTGACCGACGCAGCCGATTATGTCGGCCTGATGGATGAAATGTCGGCAAACCATGGCAATGTTTCAGCCGCGACTCGATTCGCGCTGGCGAAAAAAGCCTTTAGCCATACCGCAGAATACGATGGCATGATTGCCAATTTTCTGACCTCACTTGATGCTCACAACAAGCCACAAACTTTTCCGGATCGTTTGAATTTAAGCTTCACCAAGGCGCAGGCGATGCGCTACGGCGAGAACCCACATCAACAGGCCGCGTTTTACACAGAAGCCGAGCCTGCCCTAGGCACGCTGGCTCATTATCAGCAGCTGCAAGGCAAGCCACTGTCTTACAACAACGTCGCCGACGCCGACGCCGCGTGGGAATGCGCGCGGTCATTCGAGGTGCCTGTATGTGTGATTGTCAAACATGCTAATCCGTGCGGAGTTGCGATTGCGGCTGATACTTTGACCGCGTACCAACGCGCGCTGGAGACAGATCCCACATCAGCATTCGGTGGGATCATCGCGTTTAATCGAGAGGTTGATGGCGCCACGGCAGAGCTAGTGTCAAAACAGTTTGTGGAAGTGGTATTGGCGCCATCATTTAGTGCTGCCGCGCGGCAGGCTTTTAAAGCCAAACAAAATGTGCGCGTGCTGCAAATTCCGCTGGCGCGCGAGCTGAATAAATTTGATATGAAGCGCGTGGGCGGTGGCCTGCTGGTACAGACCGCTGATGATTTTGATTTGTCAGAATTGCGCGTCGTCACTAAACGCAAACCTACTGATGATGAAATGAACGACCTCATTTTTGCTTTCCGCGTGGCCAAATATGTGAAGTCCAACGCGATTGTATTTTGCCGATACGGCATGACGCTGGGAGTGGGCGCAGGGCAAATGAGCCGCATTGATTCCACCAAAATTGCCGCCATCAAAGCCCAACACGCCGGGCTATCGTTAACCGGCTCAGTTGCCGCCAGTGATGCATTTTTTCCGTTCCGTGACGGTCTCGATGTGATCGCCGATGCCGGTGCCACGGCGGTCATTCAGCCCGGCGGCTCGATGCGCGATGATGAAGTGATCGCCGCTGCAAATGAAAAAAATGTGGCGATGGTGGTGACAGGGATGCGTCATTTCAAGCATTGATGAGCACCTGCATTTAAGCGTACATCCGGTCATTAAATAAGTGAACTATGCTTCATGCTCTGATTATAGCCGTGAATAAAATCGAAGCCACTCTATCCAAAAACTGCTTTCGCGGTTTACGCATAGCTTGCAGCGGATTTTTTCTGATGTCGGTAGGCTGGGTGGTCGCCTCATTTATAAATCACAGCGCTGGTTATGCCACTATCGCTTTCGGCATTCTGTGTGGCGCGATGGGCATCGTTGTTTATGCCTATGGCTTAATGTCGAAAACATAAGCCAGTGAAACCGGACAAACTATGAAACTTCTTGTTATCGGCTCCGGCGGCCGCGAGCACGCATTGGCTTGGCGGCTCTCACAAAATCCCCGAGTGCAGCGTGTCTATGTTGCGCCTGGCAATGCAGGCACCGCGCACGAAGACGGGCTGATGAATGTCAGCCTTGGCGATATATCAAATCTCGTCAAATTTGCCCAGCACGAGAAAATTCATTTCACCGTGGTCGGTCCCGAAGCGCCGTTAGCTGCTGGTGTGGTTGATGCCTTTCAGTCAGCGGGCCTGAAGATTTTTGGCCCCACCCAACGCGCCGCACAGCTCGAATCGTCCAAAGATTTTGCCAAGCAATTTATGGCGAGACACAATATTCCAACTTCCAAATACGCAACCTTTACCAACGCCGCCGCGGCACGCGCTTATGTGCAAGAGCAAGGCGCGCCGATTGTGATCAAGGCAGATGGCTTGGCAGCCGGCAAAGGCGTGGTCGTTGCGATGACGCTGGCTGAGGCGATGGCTACCATTGACATGATGTTTCAGGATGCGAAGCCAGACGCGACTGCGTCCACAGATACCACCCGCGTCGTGATCGAAGAATTCATGGAAGGCGAAGAAGCCAGCTTCATTTGCATGTGCGACGGTGTTCACGCATTGCCGTTTGCATCCACACAAGATCACAAACGTATTTTTAACGGCGACCAAGGCCCCAACACCGGCGGCATGGGCGCGTATTCGCCCGCGCCGGTGGTGACGCCCGAAGTGCATGCGCGTGCGATGCGCGAAGTGATTATGCCGACACTGCGCGGCATGGCCGCCGAGGGTGCACCCTTCACCGGTTTTCTTTATGCAGGTCTGATGATTGATGCCCACGGCAAACCGCGCGTGGTGGAATTTAATGCGCGCCTGGGAGATCCGGAAACGCAGCCGATCATGATGCGCTTGAAGTCTGATTTTTTATCGCTGGTCGAACGCGCTATTGACGGCACACTGGATCAGGCCGAGCCGGAATGGGATCGCCGCGCTGCGCTCGGCGTGGTGATCGCAGCAAACGGCTATCCTGAAGCGCCCATTAAAGGCGATCAAATAACCGGGCTTCCTGCCAATGGTGCGGACTATCATGTGTTCCATGCCGGCACCATTGAGCGAGACGGCAAAGTAGTAACTCAGGGTGGCCGCGTGTTATGCGTCACGGCGCTGGGCGACACGGTCAAACAGGCGCAGCAACGCGCCTATCAGGTGCTCGAGCCCATCCAGTTTTCAGGTATGCAGTACCGACGCGATATAGGGTGGCGGGCGATCAACCGCCGCGGATAGAAAATGAAACTCCGCTCCTGGAGAGGAGCTTGAAGGCAAAATGGCTTAAGATGTCCGTCTATCAATGAGTTTGAAATTTCTTCAGCGATAGCAATTTGCTCGTGCGCGTGGACATCGTGCAGGCGGGTGATTTGCCTGAGGGGTGGCGCATTCGAGCTTGGCCGCTTTAGTTCGTCTAGGAAAATAGCGAGTCCTGACTCTGCGGTTCTTGCGTTATCCGTTGCCGTAGTGATGACCAAACGATAGCATCAAAATCTACATCTTTTGATGTCGTTCGATGTTAGTTGCGGGCAAGACCTAGCGCGAAAACTCTTGACCGCAATGCGATGTCTGGCGTGATGCGGCGCTTTTCGCGACATTTCTGTTGAAGGAAGAACACACGGAATTCTTGGCATCAATGTAGCACTAATGTGCTACATTGATGCCAACACTCAGGAGCGCACTATGTCCACCACCACAATTCGACTCCCCGATGACCTGAAGGAAAAAGTTTCGCGCGCCGCCAAACGCGCCGGAACCACTTCGCACAATTTCATTCTGGAAGCCATTGCCGAGAAAACCGAATTGACGGAGCAGCGGAACAATTTTCTAAGCGTCACTGAGTCGCGTTACGCGGCCATCGCCGCATCCGGCCGGACAATTCCGTGGGCGGACATGCAGCGCTATCTGAAAGACAAGGTGGCCGGCAAAAAAGTAAACCGCCCCGCCGCAAAAAAGTTGGCGCGCTAGCCGCCTGTGTCGCGAATCGAGCTTGCCCCGGAAGTCGCAGAAGATGTTGAGCGCATCCTTGAACACCTTGCCCAATATGAGGTCGATGACCGCGCCGCCCGCATCGATGAAATCATTCAGGCGATCAGCGTTCTTGAACATAATCCGTTGATCGGTCGACCCGTGTCAGGCGAAATGAATGAACTCGTGATTGGTCGGCGCACGCATGGCTACATCGCCCTATACCGTTATGTTGCCGTGATCGACACTGTGTTCGTGCTGACGATTCGCAGCCAGCGGGAAGCGGGGTATGTGCGGGTGTAGTGGTGGTGCCAGTGACGGGGCGGCAAATAATGCGAGTTTGGTCTCTCTAATTCGTTTAGGCAAAA
>JANYDB010000097.1 GCA_025359985.1 Burkholderiales bacterium
TTTAAGGCACTGAAATCTACTGGTGCGACCGAGGTGGCGATGGCGATCAACGCCGGTGCTATCAAAGAAATGGCGTTTAAGGTTGAGCAGGCTGCCATCTGTGCCATTGGTAGCGCCTATCGCTATACCGCCACCAAAAAAACCGACACCCAAAATGTTGGCCGATCTTTAACCTTCGTGATCAACGGCAAGTACGACGAGAAAGTCCTGAAAGCGGCTATCAAGCACGGCGAAGCCATCGGCGAGGGCATGAGCCTGACGCGCAATCTGGGCGATTTGCCGCCCAATATTGCGACCCCGGCTTACTTGGCCAATACCGCAAAAGATCTGGCCAAAGCCTATAAATTTAAGTGCACCATCCTTGAGAAAAAAGACATGGAAAAACTGGGCATGAATACCCTGCTCTCCGTCTCCAAGGGTTCATATCTGCCACCCAAATTTGTGGTGCTTGAACACAGCGGCGGGAAAAAAGGTGCAGCGCCCGTGGTGCTGGTTGGCAAAGGCATTACCTTTGATACCGGCGGCATCTCGATCAAACCATCCGCCGAAATGGATGAAATGAAATACGATATGTGCGGCGCAGGCTCGATGCTGGGCGTGATGAAAACGGTCGGCATGATGAAGCTTCCATTGAATATCGTGATGCTGGTCCCGACCTGCGAAAACATGCCGGGCGGTAATGCTACCCGTCCAGGCGACATCGTCAAATCGATGTCTGGCCAGACCGTTGAAATCCTCAATACCGATGCCGAAGGCCGTCTGATTCTGTGTGATGCGCTGACCTATGCAGAGCGCTTCAAGCCTGCCTGTGTGGTGGATGCCGCCACACTGACCGGCGCGATGGTCATTGCGCTGGGCCATGTCACCACTGGCATATTCGCCAATGATGACAAGCTTGGCGCGGAATTAGTTGATGCAGGCAACACCGCACATGACAAAGCCTGGCTATTGCCGATGGGCGAAGAGTATGACGAAGGATTGAAATCAAACTTCGCCGACATCCCGAATATCGGCGCAGGCCGTGCCGGTGGCTCTATTACGGCGGCATGCTTTTTAGCGCGCTTTGCGGGCAAATACAAATGGGCTCATCTGGATATCGCCGGTACTGCATGGACTTCAGGTGCCCACAAAGGCGCAACCGGACGCCCTGTACCTTTGCTGGCGAAATTTTTAATGAAGCGCGCAGGCGTTTAATAAGCAATGTTCAATGAATGATGGCGGGTAGTTGGTTCAGGCTTGCTAGTATTTTTTTAAAGCCATGCTGCCCGCCTCATTGTTTGTGTCCATCTGATTTTCTATCTTTTGCTTTTCCCTTCCTCTCTCTGTTTTTCTGAGCGTGAGTTCCCTTGGAGGAAGGCTTTCATGCTACCTGCACATGCTTGAACGGATATGACCGACGTTAAGTTTTTTTTCAATGTGGATCACAAGCTCAACTACGCCTGTAAGGTCGCGAAAAAGGCGTTTGAAAGTGGTCTCAAGCTGGTGGTGTACGCCCCGGACAGCGCACGCGCAGAAGAATTTGATCGACTCTTGTGGACCTTTGCGCCGCTAGCGTTTGTGCCGCATGTTCGCGCCGAAAATATACTGGCCATTGATACGCCGATCATTATTGCAACCGACGACAAAGCACTGCCACATCATCAGGCGTTGCTGAATTTGGGCAATGAGCCGCCACCTTTTTTTAGCCGCTTTGAACATCTGCGTGAAATTGTTTCGATGGACGAAGAAGATCGCGGTTATGCACGCGAGCGTTCGAAATTTTATAAATCGCGCGGCTTCAATGTCATAAACCAGGATGCGAAAGTAGCCCCATCACATGGATAAAGATCACGAACTCACCGATAAGGTCGATGCGCTGCTGAGCAAGCATGGCTTTGGTCATACGCCGTCAAACGGCTTGGGGAACACGCCATCAAGTCGCGATACTGCGCTGGATGATCGCAATATCCCGGTGCTGACCGAAGTTATTGACGCGCCCGCGTGGAATGCAGAGGCCGCTGCGCGGCCCTCCAACGCTATCAAACAGTTAAACGATGATGAAATTGATGGCCTCTCGCATGAAATTTTTACTCGTGTGTTTGATCGTATTGATGCCGAGCTCGCCACAAAACTAGAGGCCCGGCTGGCCGCGCAGTTAACTACCCACATCAATAGCGCAGTAACGCATGTATTGGGTGATTTGCGCCAGGACATCGCAAATGAAATAGGCGATGCCGTCAACGCAGCGCTGGCTGACCATCTGCGTAAAAAATAATAGGCGCGGCCTGAATTTTTGAACGAACTTTTAGCGCATTTTTAAAGTATTTTGAAAGTAATATGAATACCCCAGCACTGACATTATCCCTAACATCAGCGCCAGCACCAGCCGCGTCTGCGTCCGAGTTGGCTAAATCATTTGATCCCAAAGCCATTGAATCCTGCTGGTATCCCCGCTGGGAACAAGCCGGTTATTTCAAGCACTCTCAAGGCCACACCAAGCCCGCGTATTGCATCCAATTGCCCCCACCAAATGTGACCGGCACGCTGCACATGGGACATGCCTTCCAGCAAACACTGATGGATACGATGATTCGCTATCACCGCATGCAGGGCGACAACACTAACTGGGTGGTTGGCACCGATCATGCCGGTATCGCCACGCAGATTGTAGTGGAACGCCAATTGCAGGCTGAAGGTAAATCGCGCCATGATTTAGGCCGGGAAGATTTCATCAAACGCGTGTGGGATTGGAAACAGGAATCCGGCTCCACCATCACGTGCCAAATGCGCCGTCTGGGCGATTCCGCCAATTGGGATTACGCCGACACCGAAAGTCAGCAGGCCGGTTATTTCACGATGGATGCCAAGATGTCTGCCGCTGTTGCCGAAGTGTTTGTAAAGCTTCATGAGCAAGGCTTGATTTATCGCGGCAAGCGGCTGGTGAATTGGGATCCGGTGCTGGGCACGGCGGTTTCAGATTTGGAAGTGGTCAGCCAGGAAGAGGAAGGCAAGATTTGGGAAATTTTATATCCGTTTGCCGACGGGCCGATTGATGGTTTGAAGGGCTTGACCGTCGCCACCACGAGGCCTGAAACCATGCTGGGTGACGTCGCGGTCGCAGTGAATCCCGATGATGAGCGCTATCAGGCGTTTGTCGGCAAGCTACTTATGCTGCCGCTTTGTAATCGCACGATTCCCGTCATTGCCGATCATTATGTAGATAAAGCGTTTGGGACGGGCTGCGTGAAAATCACGCCTGCGCATGACTTTAATGACTATGCGATTGGGCAACGGCATAAGCTGCCGATCATGAGCATGCTGACGCTGACCGCAAAAGTTTATGATGGCGCCCCTGAGGCTTATCGAGCCTTGGATCGCTTTGATGCCCGCAAAAAAATTCTAAAGGATTTGGAAACAGGTGAATGGTTAGTCTCAGAAAAAAAACACAAGCTCAACGTCCCTCGCTCAGATCGCACTGGCGTCATCCTCGAACCGATGCTCACCGATCAGTGGTTTGTCAAAATGGACGGCCTTGCTGAACGCGGGTTAAAGGCTGTTGCCGATGGTGACGTAAAATTTTTCCCGGATCATTGGTCTGCCACTTATAACCATTGGCTCGGCAATATTCAGGACTGGTGCATATCGCGTCAGCTATGGTGGGGTCATCAGATTCCGGCTTGGTACGATAATGCGGGCAATATCTATGTCGCTCGCACTGAAGCGGAAGCCATCACTAAAGCGGGTGGGAAAGTGCTGAAGCGTGATCCTGACGTCCTTGACACCTGGTTCTCCTCCGCTCTCATCCCCTTCACTTCGCTCGGCTGGCCCAGCACGGATGAAAAAACGCTGGCGGATATGAAAGCGTTTTTGCCGTCAAATGTGTTGGTCACGGGCAACGACATTATCTTCTTCTGGGTGGCGCGGATGATTATGATGACGCTGCACTTTACGGAAAAAGTTCCCTTCAAGCACGTCTACATCAACGCGATGGTGCGTGATGCCGAAGGACAGAAAATGTCCAAATCCAAGGGCAATACGCTCGACCCACTCGACTTGATTGATGGTATCGAACTGGAGCCGCTGGTTGAGAAATCGACCAAAGGCTTGATGCTCGCGGCGCATAAAGAAAAAGCGGAAAAATATATTCGCAAGAATTTTCCCAAAGGCATTCCGGCTTATGGCACCGATGCACTGCGCTTTACGTTTACGGCGTTAGCACCGCTGTCACTCACGCTGAATTTCGATTTATCGCGCTGCGAAGGTTATCGTAATTTTTGCAATAAATTGTGGAACGCAACACGCTTTGTGTTGATGAATATTGAAGGCAAAGACGTCGGGCTAGATGAATCGCTACCCGTTCAATTATCCCAAGCTGACAAATGGATCATCAGCCAGCTACAGCACGCTGAAGCTGATGTAGAAAAAGGTTTTAACGAATATCGCTTCGACAATGTGGCGGCGACAATTTATAAATTCGTATGGGATGAATATTGTGATTGGTATGTGGAGCTGGCCAAGGTGCAGCTCCAAAACGGCAATGAAGCTCAGCAGCGCGGCACGCGCCGCACGCTGCTGCGTGTATTGGAAACAATGCTGCGTTTGGCGCATCCGATTATTCCGTTCATCACGGAGGAATTATGGCAAAAAGTTGCGCCCTTGATTGGCCGTGCGAAGGCAGACGGAAGCGATTCCATCATGCTCGCTCAGTACCCGAAAGCAGATTTATCGCGAATTGATGAATCAGCAGAGCAGTTTATTGCCACGCTCAAAGAAATCACCAACGCCGCGCGAAATTTGCGTAGTGAATTGGGCCTATCGCCGGGCGAAAAAGTGCCTGCGCTGTTAGCGCTAGAAAATAATAAAAACTCTAGCACTGGTGCGGCGTTTGAAGCATTTTTACCCTACTTACAAGCGTTAGCGCGGATCTCCGATATTTCAATCGTAACTACCTTTCCGGATGCAGATGCACCGGTAGCAATCGGCGGCGGTGCCCGGATCATGCTGAAAGTAGAAATTGATGTCCCCGCCGAACTCGAGCGGTTGACTAAAGAGATCGCCAAGCTTGAGATTGAAATTGCCAAGGCTCAGGTGAAGTTGGGCAACGCCAGCTTTGTGGATCGCGCACCACCCACCGTGGTGGTGTTGGAAAAAGAACGGCTGGCAAGCTTTGTGAGCAAGGTCGGCACCATGCGTGCGCAGTTGGAGAAGCTTCGCCTAAACTAAGCCAGGCGCACCTTACCCATTACAACTCCATGCAACAAATCGCCTGTTAACATCCATACTTATGCCTATTCCGCAGGCACTTCGTTCGCTACGCTCACCTAATTTTCGCGCCTACTATATTGGCCAGGCGATTTCGCAATTGGGCTCGTGGATGCAATCAGTAGCGCTGATGTGGTTTACATATCGGCTCACTGGTTCCACCGCCTCTACAGGCCTCATAGGCTTTCTGGCGATGGTGCCTTATATCCTGATCACACCGCTGGCCGGTGCGCTCTCGGATCGTGTCAGCCGCCGCAAACTGCTGATCACCGTGCAAGCGTTGCTGCTGCTGCACGCCAGCGCATTGACCGCAGTGACTTATGCAGGTGCGATCACCCTGACATGGCTGGGACTGTTTGCGTTCCTACAGGGTATTTTAAACGGCCTGGAAGTGCCCACCCGCCATGCTTTTTTTGTGCAGCTCATTGAAAACAAAGCCGACCTGCCCAACGCGATTGCGCTCAATTCAATCAACATCAATGGCACCCGCATGATCGGGCCTGCGCTGGGCGGGCTGGTGATTGCGCGACTGGGCGAGGCGGCGTGTTTTGGCCTGAATGCCCTGTCCTATCTGGCGGTGCTGGTACAGCTCATCCGCATCAAGCCAAATGAAGGCGAGAGAAAAATATCGCCCCATTCATTTGCCAAGGATGTAATGGATGGCTGGCGGTTCGCACTTACACATCCGGTGATTCGCACACTCTTGCTGATGGTCGGCGCGGTCTCGTTTGCCATCAGCCCATACACAATTTTAATGCCAGCCATCTCCATCGATACCTTCGGTCGCGGCGCAGAATTAAATGGCCTGTTCCTAAGCTCAGTCGGCTTGGGAGCGCTGCTTGGTGCAATTATTTTTGCGCTACGAACCCATGTGCGTGGCTTGTCGCGATGGGTAACGATCACGGCATTGATTGCGGCCTGCGGTGTTATCGGCTTCGCTTTTTCGCGCAACCAATGGCTGTCATTTTTATTTATGGCGATGACGGGGATGGGTCTGATGGGCACCTCGGTCTGTGTGAACACCATTATTCAATCCATTGTTGATGAAGACCATCGCGGACGCGTGGTGAGTATTTATTCAACCTTTTTTATCGGTGCGGCCCCGCTGAGTCATCTGATCATGGGCGCCTTGGCCGAATCTATCGGCGCGCCGCGAACCTTCCTGGTTTGCGGCATCATAGGCTTGCTGGCGGCCTTGCTTTACTGGCTGTATCAGCCGCGCTTGCGCGCGCACATTCGACCGCATTATGAGAAGCACGGCATTATTGCCACAACCATTCCCGAGGTGGAAAAATGAACACCCGCATTAAAAGCACCACAGTCCTGTTTGCGCAGCACGGCTGCATCGGCACGATGACCTTTAATCGCCCCGAAGTATTTAACGCGATGTCGAGTGAACTGATTCTCGCGTTTCGCGATCTCACCGCCGAGCTGAAAAAATCGGCTACCTTGCGGGTGCTGATAATAAAAGGCGCGGGCAAAGCGTTTTTGGCAGGCGGTGATGTCAGCCAGTTTTATAAAGAGCAGGACAACATCAGTGAAACCGTAAAGCCACTGGGAGATGCGCTGCACGAAGGAATTATCAATATTCGCACCATGCCGTTTCCAGTGATCGCGCAGGTGCAGGGAGCCTGTGCCGGGGCGGGCCTGAGCTTGATGCTGGCATGTGATTTTGCGCTTGCCTCAACTGCCGCACAATTCAAGACCGCTTACACGCAGATTGGCCTTTCGCCAGACGGTGGCAGCACCTATTTTTTACCGCGTTTAATCGGCATGAAAAAAGCAACCGAGTTGATTATGTTGTCCGACGCGATCACGGCAGAACAAGCGCTTGCGCTGGGTTTAATCAATCGCGTGGTCGAGGTGGATGTAGATGCGGACGCATTGGAAACCGAAACCATGAAGCTTGCAACAAGGCTCAGTTACGGCGCGACTCAAGCCTATGCACACGCCAAGCTGCTCATCAATCAATCGTGGAATACCCCGATAAAAAAACATCTCGATGATGAGATTGCCTATTTTTCGGATTGCTCAAAAACCGCCGATTTCAAAGAAGGTGTAACCGCGTTTATGGAGAAAAGAAAACCGGTCTTTATTGGAAAATAGCGGCAGCGCGGCTTGGTGTTTAATTGAGCGTTTGAATGGGCGTTTAACTTAGCGTTTCGCAATAACGAACGTGAAATCTTGGGCAGTTTCTTCGGAAGACAGCAATGGATTTCCGGTCTGCTTGCAAAATGCGGCGAAGTCTTTAACCGACCCCGGGTCCGTTGCCACGATCTTTAGGGTCTGGCCCGATTCCATATCTGCCAATGCTTTTTTGGCGCGCAAAATGGGCAACGGGCAATTGAGCCCTTTTACGTCCAGCTCTTTATTGATATTAAGGGTGTTCATGTTGTTGCCTTCTGATTGTTACTACCTGATGAATAGCTGGGCTGATAAAGTCCGAGCGAAACTATACCAGACAGATGGGTTCCCACCGGGGCAATACAACCCTCCTGTTAAATGCTTTTCTTGCAGGCTGTTACGCAAATCACGTATTATCAGGGTGCGGGGTTACACGCCCCCGTACCGATGCAAAAGCCTCGGCAAGACGGTGTCCCGTCCAAGCGCTGTGAATTCCTGACTTTATCTAAGGATCATTATGGACACCGTTATTTCTTTAAGCACGATTGCATCTTTAGTCTCGCAGCATGGCAGCGCAGCAGCGCCGTTTATTATTGATGTGCGCCGCGAACCCGCTTTCAGCGCCGACACTCATCTCATTGCCGGTGCAACCTGGCGTGACCCATTTAGCGTCAATGATTGGGCCAAGTTTTTGCCTCGGCATCGCGCCGTGCTGGTGTATTGCGTGCATGGCTATGAAATCAGCAAAAACACTGCTGGCGCATTATGTGCAGCCGGTATTCAGGCCCGCTATTTGGAAGGCGGCATCGAGGCATGGCGCGCAGCGGGTGGTGCCACCGCGAAAAAATCAGCGCATATGGCCCTTCCCTCCATGGCTAACATGCCCAGCGTTTGGGTCACGCGGGAACGTCCGAAAATTGATCGCATTGCGTGTCCATGGCTGGTGCGCCGGTTCATTGATCCGTTGGCGAAGTTTGTCTATGTGCCGGCCCATGAGGTGTCTGGTTACGCCGAAAAAAATAATGCCATCGCCTATGATGTACCAAATGTGCAATTCACCCATCGCGGCGATTTATGCAGCTTTGATGCGCTGATCGCAGATTTTGAGCTTTATGATGCCGCTCTGGATAGTCTTGCCAGGATCGTACGCGGGGCCGACACGGGTATGCCCGATCTGACGCCGCAATCGAATGGGTTACTGGCGGTGTCGTTAGGGCTTTCCGCGCTCTATCCGGATGATCATGAAATGCTGAAGCATGGCATGGTGATTTACGATGCGCTGTATGTCTGGCTCAAAAGCGCGCGCACCGAAATTCATAATGCTGATTTATTTAAAAAATCATGATCGCTAACTCATGATCCCGATTAGCAGAATTTCATTTAAGGAAGCGTTGCGCTTTTGGTTCAAGTTAGGCTTCGTCAGTTTCGGCGGACCCGCCGGACAAATTGCGATCATGCATCGCGAGCTGGTCGAAACGCATCGCTGGATTTCAGAGAAACGTTTTCTGCACGCGCTCAACTACTGCATGGTCCTGCCCGGCCCTGAAGCACAACAGCTCGCCACCTATATCGGCTGGCTCATGCACGGCACCAAAGGGGGCATCGCCGCGGGGGCATTATTTGTCCTGCCCTCGCTGTTTATTCTGATCGCGTTGTCGTGGATTTATTTGGCCTTTGGCAATGTGCCGTTGGTGGCAGGGCTGCTGTACGGGATAAAGCCCGCCGTCACGGCCATCGTGCTGCATGCAGCGTGGCGAATTGGTGTACGCACTTTAAAAAATAGTTGGTTAATAGCCATATCAGTCGCGGCATTTACAGCCCTGTTTGCATTCAATGTTTATTTTCCCATCATCATTTTGGCCGCGGCTTTACTCGGCGCAATCGGCGGCACGTTAGCACCTAATAAATTTTCAATCGGTGGCGCTCATTTGGCTGCAGATAACACCAGCAGTATTGATGCCATCATTGGCGATGACACCCCGACGCCACCGCATGCGCAATTCCGTTGGTCACGTTTTTGGCTTTATGTGGCGGTGGGCATGGCATTGTGGCTCACCGGTATGGCACTGTTGATCGCACACTCTGGATGGGACGGTACACTTGCCCAAATGGGCTGGTTTTTTACCAAGGCCGCCATGCTAACTTTCGGTGGCGCCTACGCGGTGCTGCCTTATGTTTACCAGGGCGCGGTGGAAAGCTACCAATGGCTCACGCCGCAACAAATGATAGATGGTCTGGCGTTGGGTGAAACCACGCCGGGCCCGCTGATTATGGTGGTTGCATTCGTCGGCTTTGTCGGCGGCTGGACTAAACAAATTCTGGGGGCGGATTATTTATTTCTGGCGGGCGTATTAGCCGCCGGTGTAGTCACATTTTTTACGTTCCTGCCCTCGTTTTTGTTTATTTTGATTGGTGGACCGTTAATCGAAACCACTCATGGCCAATTAAAATTCACCGCGCCATTAACCGCGATCACCGCCGCTGTTGTGGGTGTGATTGTTAATCTGGCGGTGTTTTTTGCGTGGCATGTGTGGTGGCCTAATAGCACCCGTCTCACACCGCTTAGCGGTGGCTTTGAATGGTTTGCGGCCGTGCTGACCGTCGCCGCTGCGATCGCGTTATTCCGATTTAAAATCGGCGTGATGACCGTGATCGCAGGCTGTGGACTGGCCGGCATCCTGAAAGTATCTATTGGCTTTTAATCCTGGCCGCCAGAAATTAGCAACGAGCAAACGCTTAAACTGCATGATAGTCGCCCGATTTGCCACCTGATTTTTGAAGCAAACGAATTGCTGAAATAGTCATGCCGCGATCCACTGCTTTCACCATATCGTAAATCGTCAATAGCCCTGCGCTTACGGCGGTTAGCGCTTCCATCTCAACCCCGGTGCGGCCAATGGTTTCGACGGTGACACGGCATTCAATTTCGCTATTAGCTTCACGCAATTGAAACTCTACCGCCACTTTATGGATGATGAGTGGATGCGCCAACGGAATAAGGTCAGGCGTACGCTTAGCACCCTGAATCGCGGCAATCCGCGCAATCCCGAGCACATCACCTTTTTTAGCACCGCCGTTCTTGATCAGCTCGAAGGTGGCGGGTTGCATGGTGATAAGGCCAGCAGCGATTGCAATCCGGTGTGTCTCCGCTTTGCTGCCCACATCAACCATGTGGGCTTGGCCGCTTTCATCAAAATGATTCATTGTGGCAAGTCCTATATTTTCAAGTATCGTGACATAAGATTGTAGGCGCCTTGCATTATCTGTCGATTGGTACAATCTGATGCAGCCTATGTTATTTATGGGGAACTGATTGCACCTGACAATATCTAAACATTGATTATCTTGTTACTGATTTCTTACCGCATTCATTTTTATTATCTAAATGCCTTTCTGCTCCCGCCCCCGCCCCCGCTTTAACCCCAACGTTAACTTTATGCTTGGCGCACATCGTTCATACGGTGGTAGCGCCCCAAAATTGTCATCCCGAATCAAAACTCTACTCACACAATCCTTTGTCAGCGTAATGCTGGCAACTTTTACACTACAAGGCGGTGCGGAGGGCTTGCCTGAGCTGGGCGATTCATCGGATGCCGTGGTTACGGCGCCTCAGGAGCGTGCCATTGGCAAGCGTATTATGATCGAGATTCGCGGCGATAACGCCTTCATTGATGACCCAGAATTAGTGGATTACATTAATTCAGTGGGCAATAAATTAGTGGCCGCAAGCCCAGGCGCAACCAACGATAACCGCCGCGATTTCGAATTTTTTATATTAAACGACGATTCCATCAACGCGTTTGCGTTACTGGGTGGATTTATTGGCATTCATTCCGGGCTGATTTTAACTACCACCAATGAATCGGAATTGACCAGCGTAGTCGGTCATGAGATCGCGCATGTATTGCAACGCCATCAATCACGCGGTGCAGATGAGCAGCGCAAGAATGCACCCATGTCACTGTTGGGCTTAGCTGCAGCCATACTGGCGTCGCGTTCCAACAGCCCCTCCTCAGGCCAGGCCGTTGAGGCCGCGCTGATAACCTCGCAAGCGCTGGCTTATCAGAACCAGTTAAATTACACCCGTGATTTTGAACGTGAAGCGGATCGTTTGGGCCTGCAGGTGATGCAGCGCGCAGGCTTTGATCCCAGCGGCATGCCCAGCTTTTTTGAGCGCATGCTGAGGGCCAATCGGCACAATGATGGCAAAGCACCTGGTTACTTGCGCACCCATCCGCTCACGACTGAACGCATCGCCGATATGCAGGACCGCGTGCAACAAATGGGCGTCGACGGCAAGCGCTCTGTACCCGATTCGATCGAATATCGATTGGCGGTCGCCAAACTGCGGGCGATGAGCTTGGGCAGCAATGAAGCCGTCGGTTTTTTTCGCAACGCGATTGCCGAGCGCACCATATTGCGTAATCGTGCCGACGTCTACGGATTGGCGCTGGCGCTCTACCGGGCACGAGACTTTATAGGTGCTGAACGAGAGTTAAACACGCTTCGCACTTCGGGGATTAACACAGCGCTTAGTTCGGCTGGTCTCAAGCATGCATGGGTTGAAAACCTTGCTGCGCAAGTACAAACTGGGCAGCGCAAATGGGATAACGCATTGGCAATTTATAAAACCGCGATGCGTGCTTTTCCGTCGCAGCGCGCCTTGATTCATGGCTATATCGACACACTGTATGAATCTGGCAAAATCGATGCTGCGCTGGACGCGGCTAATGAAGAGCTGAAAACCACCCAGGATGATCCGAAGCTGTACGAATTGGCCGCCAAAATCTACGAGCGTAAGGGCAAAAAACTGGCGCAGCATCGGGCGATTGGCGAGGCTTATTTCCGGCGTGATAACTTGCAGGGTGCGATTGAGCAATACACTATGGCGGTTAAAGCCCGTGACGGTGATTTTTATGATTCATCCAGTGCGGAATCGCGCTTACGTGAATTAAAATCGCTTTATAAAAATCGTCCGCTACTGCCCGGCGAAAAACGCGATAAAAACGACAAGGATGACCGCGATGAAAAGCCTGGCCTGCGTATCTCAGCAGCAAAATTATAATGGGCTGCCGGTGGCTTGGCTAAAGTTTATCCACAGCCACGGATTTGTAATCTGCAAAACCACCAGCGCAATATTAATCAGCGCAGCGTTTAGCCTCACCGCTGCTGCTCAAGCTGTTGCCCTGGGTGCTACTCAACCAACCTCTGCACCCAAACCCACTTCAACGCCTGAGCAAGAACGGCTACATTTAATTCAGGTGCTGCAAAAACGTTTGCCCGGCACCAACCCTGCAGATTGGGTGATTGGCGGGGCGGCCTATGAGCCAGGGGCACAAGCTATTCCGCTCTCGGCTGAAAACGCCACCAACTCAGCCGATATTTTGGCAATTGGAAAAAAACTATGGGAGCGTAAATTTTCAGACGGGAAATCGCTTGCGAATTGTTTTCCGAATGGTGGCAAGCGGGTCGCCGCTTCCTATCCGCAATTTGACATGGCCACCAAACAAGTCGTGACCTTCGAGCTAGCCATTAATCGCTGCCGGCAGCTGCATGGTGAGGCAGCGATTGATTACGCCAATGCCGCGGTGATCGGGCCGTTGTCGGCTTATGGCAAAAGCCTGGCTGCCGACCAGCGGCTGACGGTACGCGTTGCGGGCCAACCTGCGCGTGATCGCTTCGATGCAGGCCGATACTGGTTCCAGCAGCGTGTGGGCCAACAGAACTTTGCATGCGCCTCATGCCATGTACTCAAAGCCGGTGAGCAGTATGCCAATGCCGGGCTGGCACCTGCAGTAGGCCAGGCAGTAACATGGCCGCGTATTCAGCCAGGCGGCAGTATTCGCACCCTGCAGGCGCAGTTTCAGCGCTGCATGCAGCGCAGCGGCGCAGAGCCCTTTGCGGTGGGCTCTGACGAATTTAATAATCTTGAATACTATTTAGCGTATATGTCGAATGGTTTACCATTGCGCCCACTGGCAACAGCACGGTAGTGCCGTTTAAGCGGGAAAATTTTAATATCGTGCACAACCACATTTACCGATTATCCATAGCCATAACTTTAACCACTCCAGCGGCTACTGCACTCATCACCACACTAACCACTACAACAGCCACTACAACCACTCATACATTATAAAAATGAATTCGCCCATCGCATTTTCTCGATCCATTTTTCGTTTTTTTTTCCGCGCCAAAATTCTCATCCCGCTGATCTTGCTGGCGATCATCATTGGCACGATCATGTTTTTTCAAAAAAAATCCGAAGAGTCCAAAGCTGATCGCTACCGTACTGTGAGCGTAGATAAAGGCGCCATCATTCAGCGCATTACCGCCAACGGTACTTTGAATCCCGTCACCGTGGTCAACGTCGGCACGCAGGTATCTGCCACCGTGACCAAAATTTATACCGATTTTAATCAACCCGTAAAAGCGGGACAAATCCTGCTGGAATTGGATCCTGCTCTGATAAAAGCATCTTTGGCCCAGATAGAAGCAACCATGCGCTCGGCTGAAGCCACCATGCGCCTTGCCGAATCAACGCTTAAACGCAATCAGGAATTAGTGGCAAAAGGCTTTATTACATCAGCCACACTCGATCAGAACGTGAAAGAGCTGGATGTAGCCAAAGCACAAGTTGCGCAAGTGAAATCGCAACTGGATCGCGAAAAAATTAATCTGGATTACACCATCATCCGTTCGCCGATCAATGGCATTGTGATCGACCGTAAAATCGATGTGGGCCAAACCGTTGCAGCTAGCTTTAATACCCCAACACTGTTTCAAATTGCGCAAAGCTTGGAGGCCATGCAAATTGATACCTCGGTAGCCGAGGCAGACGTGGGCAGTGTTAAACAGGGCATGCCCGTAAAATTCACCGTGGATGCCTACCCCGAGCGTGATTTCAAAGGCTCAATTCGTCTGGTGCGCCTCAATCCATCGATCAGCCAAAACGTGGTGACTTACAACGTGGTGGTTGATGTGACGAATGAAAATTCAGAGTTAAAACCTGGTATGACCGCACAGGTGAGCTTTGTAGCGGCCCAGCGCGATGATGTGATCCGCATCCCCAATGCGGCACTTAGATTCAAGCCGGTCAAAGATGATAAAGAAGAGAAGAAAAAAGACGAAAAGAAAAAGCCTGCCGGTAGCGACAGTAAGGGCGCGGACAATAAAGGCAGCGTCAATAAAGGCAACGTGAGTACGTCTGCACCCAGCGCAACCCTTTCCGTCAAGCCCGACACTGAAAAATCCGACACCGCCAAAACCGAAGCCGGTGTGGGTGGACGGCGCAGCATCGGCACGGTTTATAAAGTAAACGACAAAAACGAACTCGTGTCGGTACAGGTTCGCACCGGCGTTGCCAGCAATCAGCACACCGAGCTGATTTCAGGTGATATCAAGTCAGGCGACGAACTCGTAATCCGCGACTTGCTCGACAAGAACGCTAAGAAATAAGCGCTCGCCCAACATGAACGCCGTTAGTTTATCTCATCCACTTTCGCCATCAAATTCGCCTTCGCTATCAAAATCGATGACTGGCCAAACCTTGATGACGCTGACCGATATTAAAAAAAGCTACTTTAATGCGGAGATTGAAACCCCGGTGCTGCACGGTATTAACGTCACGATCAACCGGGGTGAATTCGTTGCCATCATGGGGCAATCCGGCTCAGGCAAATCGACCCTGATGAATATTTTAGGGTGCCTCGATACGCCTACCTCGGGCAGCTTTGTATTGAACGGCAAAGAAGTCGGCACCTTAAACGATAACGAGCTCGCGCAAATTCGCAATGAAACGATCGGCTTTGTGTTTCAGGGATTCAATCTGCTAAAGCGCATGCCGCTAGTGGATAACGTCGCCCTGCCTCTGCTTTATGCTGGCGTGTCGATGGCTGAAGCGCGCAAACGCGCCACCGAGAAACTCACGCAAACCGGTCTGGGTGCTTTTACTAAACGCTTGCCCAATCAAATTTCAGGCGGGCAACAACAACGGGTCGCGATCTCGCGTGCGTTGGTGTGCGAACCAGCGCTGATCCTGGCAGACGAGCCCACCGGCAATTTGGACACTACCACCAGTGTAGAAATCATGAATTTGTTTACACGTCTGAACGAAGAACAAGGCATGAGCATTCTAATTGTTACCCACGAACCGGATGTGGCCAAATATGCAAAGCGTCTGGTGCGTTTGAAGGACGGTTATGTGACCTATGATGGGCCCGTGGCAGACGCGCATTTGTAAACAGGCGGTTGAATATAGAAATGCAAATGCTAGCGCTGGCGAGGTGTTCGAAGCAAAAATAGCTGGTAACGGCCGTCCCTATTGGCTTCGCGCTTAACTGTCTTACCCATGAACATCGTTAATTAACTAAAGTAACCCGCATGAATATCTTCCAAGTTTTTCTTGAAGCCTTCCGCGCCATGAGCATGAATCGCCTGCGTGCGGGGCTCACCATGCTCGGCATTATTATCGGTGTGGGTGCGGTGGTGCTGATGCTTGCGATTGGCGAATCGGTACGCGAAGATATCAATCGTCGCATCTCGGCGATGGGCTCCAATGTTATGGTTATTTTTCCCGGCTCATCGACGTCCAACGGCGTGCGCGCAGGCCGCGGAGTGGTGCAAACTCTAACTCTGCAAGATGCGCAGGCGATCGGTCAATTGCCCAGCTTCAGCGGCGTGGCAGCAATCGTGCAACAGCCTTTTCAAGTCGCAAGCGGCACCACCAACTGGAACGCCAATGTATCTGGCGTGACGCCGGAATATTTTTCCATTAAAGACTGGAACACAGAGCTCGGCTCATTATTTGGCGAAGTTGAAATCCGCTCTGCTTCACGTGTCGCCGTCATTGGTCGAACTGTTGCCAGCAATCTCTATGGCGAAGCGGACCCCATAGGCCAGACTATCCGGATTCGTAATCGTCCGTTTGAAGTGATCGGCGTATTGGAAAACAAAGGCAGCGACTTAGGCGGCGGCGATCAGGATGACGCCGTTTTTGTGCCGCTAACCACCGCACGCCAGCAACTCATCCGCTGGGGGCAACCCGGCAGCATTCACTATGCGTTGGCCCAAGCCGCGAGCGCGAGCCAGGTACAAGATGCGATTTACGACGCATCACAGCTCCTGCGTACCCGCCATCGCGTACGTGACGACCAGGAAGATGATTTCACCATCCGTGATCTGGCATCCATTGCTGAAGCCGCCCAAGGCATCGCCACGGCGCTCACGCTGCTGCTGGGCGCCATTGGCTCTATCTCATTATTGGTCGGCGGCATTGGCATCATGAACATCATGCTGGTGTCCGTTACCGAACGCACTCGTGAAATCGGCATCCGCATGGCATTGGGTGCCAAGCGGCGCGATGTGTTGCTGCAATTTTTAACCGAAGCCGTCGTGATCTGTGTTTGCGGCGGCGCACTCGGCGTTTTGTTCGCTTACCTGGGCAGCTTAGCCATCACAAAATTATCGCCGATGGAAGTCGGTATTTCCATGACGGGTATCGTCATCGCATTCAGCTTCTCAGCACTGATCGGAATATTTTTTGGACTCTACCCAGCCAAGCGCGCCGCAGCGTTAAAGCCAGTCGAGGCGCTGCGGTATGAGTAATTTAGTTTGCAAAAAATTCGCTAGTTAGTCTGTTTTAGCAGAATAAACGCTCTCGAAAACAAGACGCTATCGGCGAAGCATGTTGCCCACATACCGGATTAACCCAGCATTCAGGCGCACGTCCAGAGCCCAAGTTGATGGCGACAGAGCAATTTAAAAACCAATGCGACTTCACCCTTTTTAAAAAGAAGTGTTGAGAGGGATTTTAGGTGCTCAGACAAAGACAATGTTTGCATACACCGCTAATAATAATAAAACTGTTGCAACATCAAACTAGCCCTGCACAACCGTCCTAAAATAAGCAATCGTCTCTTTCAAGCCATCCGCCAGCGATATCTTCGGCTCCCAGCTCAGCTCTTTTTTTGCCAGAGCAATATCCGGCTGACGCTGTTTTGGATCATCCTGCGGGAGCGGTTTAAATATCAACTTCGCACTTGAGCCGGTCAATCGCAACACATTTTCAGCCAGCTCCAGCATTGTCATTTCCACCGGATTACCGATATTCACCGGTCCGGTAAACCCATCGCGCGACGCCATCATGCGCATCATTGCTTCAACCAAATCATCAACATAACAAAAGCTGCGGGTCTGCTGGCCATCACCATAAATCGTAATATCCTGCCCTAACAGCGCCTGCACAATAAAATTACTCACCACGCGGCCATCATTAGGATGCATACGCGGACCGTAAGTATTAAAAATCCGCACCACTTTAATGTCCACCTGATGTTGCCGGTGGTAATCAAAAAAAAGCGTCTCCGCGCAACGCTTGCCTTCGTCGTAACAGCTACGGATGCCGATCGGATTCACCTTGCCCCAATAAGCTTCCGTCTGCGGATGCACCTCAGGATCACCATAAACTTCGGAAGTTGAGGACTGCAAAATACGCGCCTTAACGCGTTTCGCCAAGCCCAGCATATTGATCGCACCATGCACACTCGTCTTGGTAGTCTGCACCGGATCAAACTGGTAATGCACCGGGCTGGCCGGACATGCCAGATTAAAAATCTGGTCAACTTCTGCGTACAGCGGAAACGTCACATCATGGCGCATCAATTCAAAATAGGGCTGGTTGAGTAGGTGCGCAATATTACGTTTGCTACCCGTAAAAAAATTATCAACGCACAATAAATCCGCGCCGTCAGCAATCAAGCGATCACAAAGATGCGAGCCCAAAAAGCCTGCTCCGCCGGTGACTAAAACGCGGTTCATTGAATGCCTCGGTTCATTTAGTGTCTTGATACGTAGTTTTTATCAATCATTATTTTACGGTATTGAAGGCAAGAAAATGTCCGATTGAATTTCCTGCTCATGAAATCACGGGGCAATAGGTGCAAACGCCAAAATTTTGCCGGATTGACGATCAAGGATAACGGTCATATCCAAATTACGTGTATACAGCGACAGAAATCCAACTTTGCTTTCTTCAAGCTTGTTCTCCGCTAAAAAAACTTTTATTTTCTCTGCTGATTGCGGGTTGGATTTAAGCACTTCGGCGAACGATCTACTACTAGCAGCAGCCGTTTTGGCATGCGTTGTATAGGGCTCGTAATATTGAGTAAACGCACGAGACTCAATGCCTGATATCAACATGCGCTGAACTTCCTTTGGATCGTCCGGAAACTTCATCGCCAAAATGACGGGGCCGGTTAACGGTGATGATTTATAAGCCTCATCGGTTCCTTTAGCACGTTCCTTGTCTGATATATCGGCAGCAATCACTACATCAAACCGATCTTTGTTGAACACGGTGTACACCGGGCGCGCCTGAAACATCGTGGAAACGCCGTACGCCAAAGCGGCAACTTGTATAACGACGACGAATAACAAATCAAATTTAAGCGATTTCTTTTTTGTGTTGAAAATGATCAACGTAATTAACGGGCCTAATATGACATCAACGCCAACAACCAACAATAACAATCCGCTTCCACCCATCGCATTGAAATACGGGGCCGGATACCAAAACAACAGCATCGCCGCTACAACAGCCAAAGCGATAAAAACGCTAATACCGAGATGGATGCCGGCGGCTTTCCAGCGAGAAAAGGCTGATTCCCCTGCAAGTTTAGTGGATGTAGGTAGTTCTGAAAACGGGGGGTAGGCTTCCATACGAATGAATTCCTGTGAATAAATTAAATATATTATGCGATTAAGTAATAAGCATAAAATCTCAAGAACATCCAGGCGAAATATATTTTGCAGAAATATTTTGTTAAGCGCGGGTCAAAGAACCAATTGCGCTGCGACTCCATATAATTTGACCTATAGGGGGAGCTTGTAGCGCGCTTGGCGCGGAATTGACAAAGGTTGCCGTAATCGTAGGTGAGAAGCCAATGTTGGCAGGAGCAACGGATGGCCCGCGATATTGCCCGCAATTGAGCCACCTTGAGTTGCTCCAAACATAATGCTGGAACCTACTGCTTGCGGGTCACAATCAGCAAGTGCAACACCAATCGAAGTCTTCCCATCGCCAATACAAACATTCACCACTCGTTTTAAGTAACTAGATTGGCCTACTACTCGCGTTACTTGAGTTCGACCTACGCATGTTTGGTATTACGCTGTAGCGACTACTGCCAATATTTCAATCATGCCAACGACAATTAATTATTCAATTAATGAAACTTTCTTTTAATGCATTTTATAGCCTCTAAACTACATTTTTTCCATAATATTCAGCGCTTAATTAACAATTATCTTCAAGAAACTATTGACATTTAACACCTTTTGCTGCGCGCGTTAGCTGACGCGTCACTACCGGGATCAGCACAAATTTTTACATAAGCATGTTACAAATTTAGAAACTTGGTTAAATTTGATATTTTTATCTAATCAATAAAAAAGTGATTTAAATTTCAAAAAGTTGAAAATTTCAATCCTTTAATACTGCAGCACTAACCGCCACCAATAAAAAGCGCGGCTGAGCCGCGCTTTTTTACACAAAATACTTAATATTATGGGCAGCCTGTAGGTTTATATTTACCTGGCATTGCTGCCGACGTTGTGCATGCCCATGATCCGTTTGAATCTCGCGTCCAAGTAACTGTGTAAGCGGCTAGCTTCAATTCTGCAGTTGCATTGTTGCCAAAAGTAGCAATGATTGTATCGCCAGCACCGCCTGTCAGTGGGTTTAATACTTGTGGCACGCCAGTGCTCGCGGGAATTGCGGTGCCTTGTGTAGGGCCAATCAAAATTGTGGAACCCGTTGCTTGCGGATCGCATTGTGTTGCGCCTAATCCTGGAACCAATTTACCCGCCAGTATGCAACCTTCAACCGCTGTTTTGATAGCGCCAGCCTCGCCCATTGCGCGGGTGACCTGTGTTTTAGTGATGTATGTTTGATACTGTGGAATAGCGATAGCTGCCAAGATACCGATAATCGCGACCACGATCATCAATTCGATAAGGGTAAAGCCTTGTTGGATACGTTTCATTGTGTTCTCCTGTAGGGGGTTAGTTTGAATCTGCTGCAAAAAAGTAAAACAAATGGGTAATACAAAAAAGTGGCACCGTTAGAGTTACAGCTGCCCTTCCCTATACGCAACCGCTGTGCCAACCTTTAAATTAACCGGCTTGATACAGGCCAATTTGAGTGCTTAAATTGAAAATAAATGTTACTGGCAGTTTTATATGTTTGTATTTAGGTACTTACCATACGTCAACCGCAAGCGATATATTAGCTACCGTTTTTAACTACACTGATTTTGTGAAGCAACGCACATTATCTTATAGTAAAGATATATGCAGCTACATATGCGGCACCTATACTTTATGCGGAAACATGACCCCTATGAAAAGTCAACACGGCTAAAGCGCACTTAGTGACAATTTTCGGCAGAATTTAGGATCGTGGCTGAGGGTGGTTGGCGGTGATGGTTGGGTTTGCGTCTGAGTTTAGTTCTGAATTTACATTCACGCTATGTCAGGATTTAGATCTTTAAATATGCAAATATTAGCCTTTATTGTAACCTGAGATATTGGCATGATTGACGGTATCGAATTGCGCTAAATCCAAAAATTGTTCCGCGTACTTTAGATACACTTTTTCACGGACAAATACATCAAACAAATCGGGATCAATATGTCCGTTGAGTTTGAACTTGCCCAGTATTTCCAGCGATTCACTGAGCGTTTTGCCGGGCTTGTACGGACGGTCCTTTGCGGTTAGTGCTTCAAAAATATCAGCGATGCCCATAATGCGGGCCTGAATGCTCATCTGCTCGCCGGTGAGACCGCGCGGGTAACCTTTGCCATCCATGCGCTCATGATGGCCGCCCGCATATTCGGGCACATTTTTAAGATGTTTAGGCCACGGTAGCGCTTCTAGCATTTTAATCGTGGCTTCAATATGATGATTAATGATCTCGCGCTCGGCACCCGTCAAAGTGCCGTAGGGAATATTCAAATTGTCTTTTTCTTCTTTACTCAGAAAGGTTGTTGGCTCACCTTTTTCATTGCGAAACGGGTAGGCGGCAATGCGATTCACGCGCGCCTGATCTTCGGCACTCATACGCTCGCCACCAATATTCATGCGTTTGAGAAATTCACGATCTTCGTCCAACTGGCGAATTTTTATAATGTAATCGCTTTTTGCTCGCTGGGCTGACGCTTCGTCACCCATATCGCGGGCATCTATTTTAGCGCGCAACATATCAACCTCGGCATCGCGTTTCAGAATTTCAAAGCGTTGAGACACAAAATGAATTCGATCAAAAATGGTTTCTAGCTTAGTGGCTTTATCGACTACATGAACCGGCGTGGTAATTTTTCCGCAATCATGCAACAAGCCTGCAATTTTTAATTCATACCGATCTTTGTCGGTCATTTTAAATTCAGCGAGCGGACCATCAATCGAAAGCGCCGCAGCCTCGGCGAGCATCATGGTTAGCGCAGGAACGCGCTTGCAGTGGCCGCCGGTGTACGGCGATTTATCATCAATAGCCGTGTTGATAAGCTCAATCAAGGATTCAAACAGCATTTCAAGCTGCGTAATCAACATCCGGTTCGTCAGTGCGATGGCCGCCTGTGAAGCAAGGGACTCTGCCAAGCGTTGATCTTCAAACGTGAATGGCACCACCATTCCTCTTCCATCCTGAGCATTGAGCAACTGTAGAACGCCAATGATCTCACCTTCATGATTCTTCATCGGGATGGTTAAAAAAGAGGTGGAGCGATAGCCGGTCTTTTTATCAAAATTTCGCGTGCCGGAAAAATCAAATCCCTCTGCGGTGTAGGCATCCGCAATATTTACAGTCTCATCATTTAACGCGGCATAGGCCGCTACCATCGAAGTATTTTTAACACCATTTTCTTGATGGAGCGGAATAGGATAAAACGGTATGGAGTTTCCCGAGGTGCCGCCCATTTTGATGCCCAGACTGTCGTTTAACACAATCTCGAATTTAAGCTTGTCCTCATCTGACCGATACAAAGTGCCGCCGTCTGCATTGGTGATGTTCTTGGCGGCGACCAGGATGGTTTCAAGCAGGCGATTAATATCCCGCTCCTGCGAAAGTGCTACGCCCACATTATTTAAATACTCGAGTGAGGTGAATAAGCGATCTTGCGTTGCACTCCCTGAATCAGAGGCATGGCGACCGCTAATAAGGTTGGCGTCGGCGTGCGAGCTCATTATTTGATGGCAACTGCCCTAACCTGCTTCATATCAGTCACACCCATCATGACTTTTTCCATGCCGTCCATTTTTAATGTAGACATACCTTCTTCGACAGATTTGACAAAAATATCCGCTACGCGTGCTCGTTCCTGAACTTGTTTTTTGACGGCGTCGCTCGCTACCATCAGCTCATGCAGACCAACGCGTCCTTTGTAGCCGCTATTACCGCAAATTTCACAGCCTTTGGCGCGATAGAAAGTAAGCTTGCCGTCTTTGCCGTACTCTTTTAACCAATAGTCATAAAGTTTTTTTGCTTCGCCTTGCGGGTCTTTTTTCCACGGTTCGGTTTGACGCAAATCGCTAGTGTATTCATTCATGAATAATTTGAGCTCATCTGAGTCAGGCGTATAAGCTTCTTTGCATTTACATAAACGTTTGGCGAGACGCTGCGCAAGAATGCCGATCAAGGCATCCGCAAAGTTAAAGGGGTCCATACCCATATCCAGCAAGCGGGTAATAGCCTCAGGCGCTGAATTAGTGTGCAGCGTGGCAAATACTAGGTGGCCCGTCAGCGAAGCTTCAATGCCGATGTGAGTCGTTTCAGCATCACGCATCTCGCCGACCATAATAATGTCCGGATCAGCGCGCAAAAATGCCTTCATCACCGTGGGGAAATCGATCACTTTTTTGTTGACCTGAACCTGTCGCAACCCTTTTTGTGTAATCTCGACAGGATCTTCTGCTGTCCATATTTTGGTATCTGGTGTATTTAGACTACCCAGCACGGAATGTAGCGTAGTGGTTTTGCCTGAGCCGGTTGGGCCGCACACAAAAAACAATCCATAAGGCTTGGAAACTGCCTTCACCAGATTGGCCTTGTTATTACTTGTGAGGCCCAATTTATCTAATGGGATCGGCTCCCCCGCTGCCAAAATACGCATCACTACATCTTCAACGCCGCCCGCCGTCGGGATGGTTGCAACCCGAAGCTCAATATCCAGCGGCCCATATTTTTTGAATTTTATTTTGCCATCCTGCGGCTTGCGCTTTTCTGAGATATCCAGATCGCACATGATTTTCAGGCGTGCAGTTAATGCATTGCGATAGCTTGATGGCACCTCGATATAAGTTGCCAAAGTGCCGTCACGGCGAAAGCGCACCCCTGTTTTTCCTTTGCCCGGCAGTGGTTCAATATGAATATCAGATGCGCCTTGATTGTACGCATCAATAATAATTTTATTAACCAATTTGACAAGTTCATTGTCGGCAGCAGCGGAGACTTCATCGCCGCCGATTTCAGCTGCTTCACCTTCGTCGTCCATGGTGGAAAGAAGATCGCCAATATCTTCCGAACTGCCACCATCAGCGCCAAAAAATTGGCCTAACGTCAGTGTCAAATCGCGTGCAGTGCAAACTTTGTAAAGCGGCTTTAGCCGGGGGAAAATATTTTCAACCATCCGCGAGCTTTTTAGGTGTTCGGGGTCAGTGGTCATGACGATCAACCCACTCTTGCTATCCTCGATAGGCAGCCAGTTGTTGGACTCTACATAATCTTTTTTAAGATTTTTCAGCAAATCAAGCGGCTTGATACGATCTGATCTGTAAGGCTCGTATTCAACCCCAAAAAATTTCGCCAGCGCCGCGCCAAGAGCTGCTGGCTGAACCTGAAATTCATCGGTCAAAATATCTTCAACGTTTTTGTTTTTGCGCCGCGCGGTGCGCGTGGCTAGTTCCAGCTCGCCTTCTGAAATAACGTTATCAACCACCAGGTATTCAAATTTGGATTTGATTTGTCCTGGCACTTGTTGACGCACGCGGAAAGCGATTGCAAGCGTTTTAGCCAGTTCATTCAAGCCTTCTTCAGCAAGCTGCGGGAAGGCAGTGCCAGGCAAGTGGTTGATAACCTGAATCACCCCCAATAAATCATTGCCGCTCTCGCCACCTAAAATCGTGGCGACCATCATTTGTTTGGTTCGATAACCGGTACGCTGATCAACAGCTTTAAGAAAAGCCAGGTTGGGCGAGTAACTTTTTAGCTCGGCATCATCGTAAACATCTTTAATATTCATAAAACGCTTATTGAGCGCGCAACAGCCGGCAATTGAGCTTTCTGACAATGGCAGCTTGATATCCTTGAATGAATTAAGACCCGATTTCACTTTTGAAATAATCGATTGACCATCTTCAGACAAGGTATAAATTGTCAGCCGATCAGCATCAAACAATTGGCAGACATCACGCGTCACATCCAGCATGATCTCGTCAATGTTCGAAGTTGAGTGAATTCGATTGGTCACCGCCTGCAATTTTTTTGAAAACGCAAGCTTCGAGGACATGTCCGCCTCTTTAGCGGTATTGCCCGATTTGGGTTCCAGTACAGCACTCATAACGCACTCACCTTATTAGCCAAAGTTGGTTGCCATTGTATTCAATGGCAACAAAAAAACTTGATCAAAAAAACCGTTTTGGAATGACGGTTTTAAAAGACGAATTCCTGCCCGTTTTCAAGCATACGCGGTGTCCAGCGGGCCGCCTGTATCTCAATTTCATTCATGGTCAATTGTACTTCGCCAGGTTTCAGATGCGTTACAAACACCTCGACCGGCTTTGTCAATTTTAATAATTCATCGGCCAACATGCTGGGACATAAATGCTTGGAGGCAATAGCAATATCACGCTCTTTGTTGGAAAAGGCAGTCTCTATGACCAGGTACTTTAGATTGGCAGTGGCATTCGCGATCTTCCATAGCTCGTCATTGACGCTGGTATCACCGCTAAACAAAAAGCTGGCATGCCCGCTATCAACCATATAGCCAACTGCGGGCACCACATGGTTTGCCGGAATGGCTGTAAATTTCCGCCCGCTGATTTCAACCGCTTGGCCTATAACGAGCTCACTAAAAATCATGAATGGCTTATCAGCATCCGGAATCTGTGAAAAATCAGGCCATATCTTCCAGTTAAAAAGATGCTCTTTTAAAATCTGCAGTGTAGCTGCGGTGGAGTGCACAGTCACAGGTTTGTCGCGCATCCAACAAACGGTATCAACCAAAAATGGGACGCTCGTCACATGATCAAGATGAGAATGGGTAATGAAAATATGATCGATTTTTGCCAACTGTTCAATGGAAAGGTCTCCCACCCCGGTGCCAGCGTCGATCAGAATATCATCATCAACGAGCATGGCGGTGGTTCGGAGATCGCCTCCGATTCCACCGCTACAACCTAAAACTTTGATTCGCATGTTGCGCCCCACACAAGTTGGTGAGCCAACTTTTGGCCATCGATTTTATTTACGCCGATCATTACGGCTAAAGTCGCCTACAGCGCTGCAGACTATGACTTACCGTACTGCGATTATGCGGTATCAACAACAAAAATAATGTGTAAAAGTGCACATTGATGGTGCAATCAGATGGTTGGGTTGGGCTCACTTCGCTAGCATCCCATATGCGTTTCGTTTGCAACCACTTTTTTTATTGCCCGTAAAAATCAGGGCTTATAAAAAAACTCCATTTTGACACCGGCAATTTCGATCAAGTCATGATCACCTAGTTGCTGCGCTTGACCACCCAAAACCGACCCGTTGATGGTGGGGAAATTAGCGCCTTCTACATGTGTAATAAAGAAGCCGTTTGGACGCCGCGTAATCACGGCAACCTGCACACCAGGCTTGCCGATGGTTGTCAGATTCTTGGTCAAATCCAATGTTCTGCCCGCAGCTGCACCCGATAGCACTTGGATCGCTGCCTCGCGAACAGCAGGCCCCGGCATGGCGGGCGGCGTTAATGGTGCGGCTGGCGCAGTTGGACGGGAAGCAGGCATGGCCGGTACCCCCATGCCCAAAGGCTTCATATTCGTTTGCGTGTCTGACATACTTCCTGACAAATTCGCCGCTATGCCACCAGACGCGCTGGCAGCACCAGAGCTCGCACCCAGTCCCGAACTTAAGGCGGCCGTCAACGTAGGTGGCTTACGAATGATCATGGTTTTTTCAAAATCCTGCTCACTCGCCTGGGCAGGTGCATCATTAAAATATTTTAATTTATGCTTGCCAATTTCGATTACGTCGTTATTTTGCAGGAAGTGTTTTTTGATAGGTTTGCCATTCACCAAGGTGCCGTTGGTGGAGTTTAAATCTTCGATAAATGAATCGTTCAGGATAGTGATAATGGCGGCATGCTCACCGGATACCGCAAGATTATCTACCTGGATATCATTATGGGGTTTACGACCGAGGGTGGTTCGCTCTTTATTGAGAGAGACTTCCTTCAGTACCGTTCCATCAACACTCAAGATAAGTTTTGCCATGGCTATAGCCCTAAGAAATTACTGTCACACATAATTGTTTGTGGTGCTTCATTAATGCTGTGCATTGAGGTATTCATTATTTGAACCAAGACATTATTCGCGCCCAAACGCCGCGCTCTACCCCGAATCCGCTCACGACTTTGATTAACATAACCGATATATTGTCACGTCCACCCGCATCATTGGCAGCCTGCACCAACTGTTGCGCCGTGAGATCCAAGTTGGAACGCAATGCAATTAACGTCATTTGAATTTCTTCATCTTCAATCATGTCGTTCAAGCCGTCCGAACACAACAAATAGATATCACCTTCCAGCACTTCATAGCTGTGGGTTTCAGTTTCAACTTCAGGGTCAATCCCCAGCGCGCGAGTCACCAGATTTTTGTTATGGGAAGAACGCGCATCTTCTTTGGTAATAAGCCCTGAATCGATCTGCTCCTGCAACAGCGAGTGGTCACGTGTGACCTGTTCCAACATATCGTTTCGCATGCGATAGAGTCTTGAATCGCCGATATGACCAACCGTTAAAAAATTATCGTAAAACAGACATGCAACCAGTGTGGTACCCATACCTGCGCACTGCGGGTCTTTCTGTGCAGCTTCAAAAATGGCACTATTTGCTTTTGAAACTTCTGCCTGCAGTAATTGCTGCGAGAAAGCAGAAGTCTGTTCTCGATCCAGCTTTTTTAAAGCAGCTTTGGTCCAGCCATTGGCAAGACCTGCGGCAATAAGAGACGTTGCCATACCACTGGCTACCTCGCCCGCGTTATAACCACCCATGCCGTCTGCCAGTACAACCACGCCCATTTCAGGACGCGACTCTACGCAGTCTTCGTTGTGCCCCCGGATTCTACCCGGATCGGTCACGCTTACAATTTGTAAGGCATTGATAATCGCCACGTTGCCTCCCGCAACCCCGTCTTGTTTTAATTACATCATCTTTACTGCCAACTACAATTAGTACAAGGCCTTATTTAAAAGTATCAGCGCCACAAAAATTATCTACGCATCATGCGACTTTAAGCGCTAATTTAAATTCAAAACAAGATCAAGCTTAAACATAGCTAGGCTAATACAAATCCTCGCATTTATAATAACTTAAAATGGACTTTTAAGAAACCTTTCCGAAATTGGAGCAATGTCTTTGATTTTTCAGCAATAAAATTAATAAACTTCTGTTTTTCGCGCTTGTTGCGTGCTGGATTGAATTATCTTGCCGATGCGAAAGTAACGTTATTACATTTCCTTAAAATGCGAATAAACAATTTATTGCCGTGCTGAAGTCAAAAGTGCTTTTCCATGCAGCGCGTAGCGCGCCGCATCGGAATGCGGTTTAATGCAATATAAATTGAAATCAAAATGTACTTAAGAAAAAATGAGGAGAATTCAGTATGGACCGCCCTGCATTTCTACTAGATGATTTGGACCCGCAAGAAACGCGGGAATGGCTTGATGCGCTGGAAAGCGTACTTGAAGTCGAAGGTCCGGATCGTGCACATTACCTGCTTGAATCGCTGGTCGATAAAGCCAGGCGCTCGGGCTCCAATTTGCCCTACTCGGCCAACACGGCTTATATCAACACCATTCCGCCGCACGCAGAAGATGCGCTGCCGGGCGATCAGGAAATGGAGCATAAGCTGCGCTCCATTATTCGCTGGAACGCCGTTGCACTGGTGCTCCGCGCGAACAAGGAATCATCAGAATTAGGTGGCCATATCGCCAGCTATCAATCCGCTGCGATGTTGTATGACATTGGGTTTGATCATTTCTGGAACGCGCCTTCCAAAGCCCACGGCGGCGATATGATTTTTATACAAGGGCATTCGGCACCGGGCGTTTACGCACGCGCTTTCCTTGAAGGCCGCCTCACTGAAGAGCAGCTTGAGAACTTCCGCCGAGAGGTTAATGGCCATGGTATTTCCAGCTATCCGCACCCTTGGCTGATGCCGGATTTCTGGCAATTCCCGACGGTATCAATGGGCCTGGGTCCCATTCAAGCGATTTATCAAGCGCGATTTATGAAGTATTTGCACAATCGCGGCATCGTCAATACCGAGGGTCGCAAGGTGTGGGCGTTTATGGGCGATGGCGAAATGGATGAGCCAGAATCGCTGGGCGCTATTGCGTTAGCTTCACGTGAAGGTCTCGATAATTTAATTTTTGTCGTCAATTGCAACCTGCAGCGACTTGATGGCCCGGTGCGCGGTAACGGCAAAATCATTCAAGAACTGGAAGCTGATTTCCGTGGTTCCGGATGGAATGTATTGAAAGTGATTTGGGGTCGCTATTGGGATCCGCTGTTTGCTAAAGATTCCGAAGGCATCATGTCGCGCCGCATGATGGAAGCGCTGGACGGCGAATATCAAAACTACAAAGCGCGTGATGGTGCTTATGTGCGCAAACATTTTTTCGGCAAATATCCTGAGCTGGAAAAAATGGTTGCCTCGATGTCAGACGATGATATTTGGCGCCTGAATCGCGGTGGTCATGACCCATACAAGGTTTATGCAGCGTATTCGCAAGCGGTAAATCACAAGGGCCAGCCAACCGTGATTTTAGCCAAGACCATCAAAGGTTACGGCATGGGCAAAGCGGGGGAAGGCCAGAATATTACCCACCAGCAAAAGAAAATGGATTTGGCTTCGTTGAAGCAATTCCGTGATCGTTTTAATGTGCCGGTATCAGATGATGTGATTGCCGATATTCCGTTTTATAAGCCGGCCGAAAATTCTCCCGAGATTCAATATCTAAAAGCCGCGCGCGCCAAACTCGGCGGCTCATTGCCGGTGCGCTTTCCGAATATCCCAGCGCTGAAAGTGCCTGAATTAACGATCTTCGAACCACTGTTGAAATCGACCGAAGAGCGCGAGATTTCTACCACGATGGCGTTTGTTCGCGCTTTCACCGCGCTGACCCGCGACAAAGAACTTGGTCCGCGTTTGGTGCCGATTGTGGCTGACGAATCGCGCACGTTTGGCATGGAAGGATTGTTCCGTCAGCTTGGCATTTATTCCTCCGTTGGCCAGTTGTATGAGCCGGTCGATGCGGGCGAGCTGATGTTCTACAAGGAAGACAAAGCGGGCCAGATTTTGCAGGAAGGCATTAACGAAGCAGGCGCATTCTGCTCGTGGATGGCGGCCGGCACCAGCTACGCCAATCATGGTCAGCACATGATTCCGTTCTTCATTTTTTATTCCATGTTCGGCTTCCAGCGCGTCGGCGATTTGGCGTGGGCGGCGGGCGATATGCAGGCGCGCGGCTTCTTGCTCGGCGGCACTTCGGGCCGCACCACACTGAACGGCGAAGGCTTGCAACATGAAGATGGCCATTCGCATTTGATGTCGGCAACGATTCCGAATTGCATTTCTTATGATCCGACTTTCAGCTATGAATTGGCAGTCATCCTGCATGATGGTTTGAAACGCATGTACGAGAAAATGGAGCCGATTTATTATTACATCACGGTAATGAACGAGAACTACACGCACCCGGCGATGCCAATCGCAGCAGGTGTTGGAGTCGACATTCTTAAAGGCATGTATTTATTCCGTGAATCAAAAGAGGCCAAAAAGCCTCGCGTACAGTTGATGGGTTCCGGCTCCATTTTCCGCGAAGTGATTGCGGGCGCTGAATTGCTGGAGCTTGATTGGGGCGTGGTGAGTGATATTTGGAGCTGTACCTCGTTTACGGAATTACGCCGTGACGGCATGGCTGCAGAGCGTCAGAATATGCTTCATCCCGAAGCACCAGCGCAGGTTCCGCATGTAGCCAAATTGCTCAAGGGTCACAAAGGCCCGGCCGTCGCGGCAACGGACTATATGCGCAGCTTTGCCGATCAGATCCGTCCGTACATCAGCGACCGTAAGTTTGTCGTGCTGGGTACTGACGGCTATGGCCGTTCGGATACACGTAATCAACTGCGTAAATTCTTTGAGGTGAATCGCTATTATGTGGTTATCGCCGCACTGAAAGCGCTGGCCGATGAAGGCACGATACCGCTAAAAACAGTTTCTGAGGCGATCAAGAAATATGGCATCGATGTTGATAAACCAGCGCCTTGGACGGTGTAGCGATTTTGACAAAACAGGTTTACGTAAGCACGAACCTGCTTTTGTCGAGCTTAGCTTGTTGAAAATCGCTAGCAAAGGCAAACGATTTTCAGATTGAACGCAGAATCAAAAAAAGCGAATACGAATTGAGGAGTAGTTGCGTGGCAAATCTCATTGAAGTGAAGGTTCCTGATATTGGCGATTTCGCCGACATTCCCGTGATCGAAATTTTGGTCAAGGTCGGCGACACCATTAAAAAAGAAGACTCGCTGGTTTCGCTCGAAAGCGATAAAGCGACGATGGAGGTTCCGGCATCGCATAGCGGTGTGGTGAAGGAAATAAAAGTCAAGTTGGGTGATAAGGTTTCGATGGGGGCGGTGGTTTTATTGTTGGAAGAAAGTGCTATCGCCAGCACGCCGCCATCGGCCCTCTCTCCCCTTGCGGTCGAGAACGGGGTAAGTGGGAAGAAAGTGGCAAGCTCAGCACAAACACCTGACAAAACCCCAGTGCCAACGCCCGTTTCCACGGCGCCTGTTTCACCCCCGGAAGGGGGTCTGCCTCAAAGAACCGCACCCACATTGGCTCCGCAGCCATCGCCCGTCAAATCTACTGGCGAAGGCGCCGTTCCTGCCCACGTTCACGCCAGCCCATCCATCCGCAAACTCGCGCGTGAATTCGGTGTCGATCTGGGCAGCGTAAAAGGCTCCGGACTTAAAGGCCGCATCACCGAAGATGATGTAAAAGGCTTTGTGAAAACCGAGCTCGCTAAGCCAAACTCTAGCACTGGCGCGGCTTCTGGTGGATTTTCGCTGCCGCAAATGCCGTTCATAGACTTTACCAAATTTGGTGAAATCGAAACCCGTGCGCTGTCGCGAATCAAAAAATTATCGGGCAATAATTTGCATCGTAACTGGGTCACGATTCCACATGTCACGCAGCAAGACGAAGCCGACATTACCGATGTGGAAACTTTCCGCGTCAAAACAAATGAAGAAATCGCCAAGAGTGGCGTGAAAGTCACGATGCTCGCGTTCCTCATCAAGGCCAGCGTGGCCGCACTGAAAAAATATCCGGAGTTCAATGCATCGCTCGAACCAGGTGGTGAAAATTTGATCCTGAAAAAATATTTCAATGTTGGTTTCGCTGCCGATACGCCGAATGGTTTGGTCGTACCGGTGATTAAAAACGCCGATCAAAAATCGATCATCGACATCGCTAAAGAAATGAGCGAGCTCGCCGCCAAAGCGCGCGAAGGCAAGTTATCGCCCACCGAAATGCAAGGCGGATGTTTCTCGATTTCGTCCCTCGGCGGGATCGGCGGCACGTTTTTCACGCCGATTATCAACGCGCCGGAAGTCGCGATTTTGGGCGTTTCAAAATCGTCGATAAAACCGATCTGGAACGGCAAGGAATTTGTGCCACGCATGATTTTGCCCATGTCACTGTCATACGATCATCGGGTGGTTGACGGCGCGGCCGGTGCGAGATTCACGACTTATCTGGGAACCCTGATGTCTGACATTCGCAAGCTGATTCTCTGACATGACGTTCATTGAACTTACCGTCAGCAACATGCTGGTTTGGCATGGATATGACAGCGACAATAATGAGGTTATGGAAGCAGTGGATGGGCAACAACCCGCAAAAAAAATTGTTGCTATATCGCGAGTTCAGTCGCTGACAGAAAAATATGTGCTGATCAGCGCTGGCTACGGTCGATTTATGTATTGGGAGTACCACGACGGTTACAACGTGATCAAAGATCGCCTGCGCACTGCAGGCCTATTTATCGACTAAGCAACAAACTACTTTTCCAAATTATGAGCCAACTAATCGAAGTTAATGTCCCTGATATCGGCGATTTCGCTGATATTCCTGTCATTGAGATTCTCGTCAAAGTCGGCGACACCATTGAAAAAGAAGATTCACTCGTTTCGCTTGAGAGCGATAAAGCGACGATGGAGATACCGTCTACACATGCCGGCGTGGTGAAGGAAATAAAAGTTAAGTTGGGTGACAAGGTTTCGATGGGGTCGGCGTTGTTGGTGATAGAGGCTATCGAATCTACTGGTGTTAGAGCCACCGCTGCTCAAAGCCAAGCATCGGCGGGCATCTCTAAGGCATCTGCACCACCCCCGCAAGGGAGTCTCCATCGAAGCGCCGCACCAGCATTGCCTTTCCAGCCTGCACCGGTTGCGGGAAACTACATCGGCACCGCCGACCTTGAGTGCGAAATGGTCGTGCTGGGCGCGGGCCCTGGCGGATATTCTGCCGCCTTCCGCGCCGCTGATATCGGCATGAAAACGATCATCATCGAGCGCTACGCCCAGCTCGGCGGGGTGTGCTTAAACGTGGGCTGCATACCATCCAAAGCGTTGCTGCATGTGGCGGCAGTCGCCGATGAAGCGGCGGCACTCGCCGACCACGGTATTATCTTTGGCAAACCAAAAATTGATCTCGATAAACTGCGTGGCTGGAAAGATAAAGTCGTGGGCAAGCTCACTGGCGGGTTGGCGGGAATGGCGAAAATGCGCAAGGTGGAAGTGGTGCGCGGCGTAGGGCAATTTCTCGACGCAAACCATATCGAAGTAGAAATTACCTCCGGCACTCGTCAGGACAAGACCGGTGAGAAAAAAGTCATCAAGTTTCAAAAAGCCATCATCGCCGCGGGCTCGCAAGTGGTGCGCTTGCCATTTGTACCGGTTGATCCGCGCATCGTCGATTCGACCGGCGCATTGGCACTAACAGAAATTCCGAAAAAAATGCTCGTCATCGGCGGCGGCATTATTGGGCTTGAGATGGGCACCGTTTACTCCACGCTCGGCACGCGTCTTGATGTGGTGGAAATGATGGATGGTCTGATGCAGGGTGCTGATCGCGACCTGGTTAAGGTCTGGCAAAAATTTAATGCGCATCGCTTTGACAACATCATGCTCAACACCAAAACAGTTGCGGTAGAAGCGAAACCTGATGGCATCTACGTCACGTTTGAAGGTACGGGTGAGAAAAATACAGCCCCAAAAGAGCCGGTGCGCTATGACATGGTGCTGGTGAGCGTGGGCCGCGCGCCGAATGGTAAAAAACTCAGCGCGGATAAGGCAGGCGTGGCAGTAACAGACCGCGGCTTTATCGAAACTGATAAACAAATGCGCACCAGCGTGCCAAATATTTTTGCCATTGGCGACATCGTTGGTCAGCCGATGTTGGCGCACAAAGCGGTGCATGAAGGCCACGTTGCCGCTGAAGCTGCTGCCGGACAAAAATCATTCTTCGATGCGCGCGTGATTCCGTCTGTTGCGTATACCGATCCCGAAGTGGCGTGGGTGGGCGTGACGGAAGACGAAGCCAAGACAAAGGGATTAAAGATTCAAAAATCAACCTTCCCGTGGGTCGCATCGGGCCGCGCCATTGCCAATGGGCGTGACGAAGGTTTCACCAAATTAATATTTGATGCCGAGACGCAGCGCATCATTGGTGGCGCCATTGTCGGCACGCATGCAGGCGACATCATCGGCGAATTAGCCCTCGCCATCGAGATGGGCTGTGATGCCACCGACATCGGCAAAACCATTCATCCGCATCCCACGCTTGGCGAATCAATTGGCATGGCGGCGGAAATGTTTGAAGGCGTTTGCACCGATTTGCCGCCGCAGCGGAAGTAGTCGTTTTTCGTGATGCCGACTGCACGTTATATCTGGTTCGCGGTGGGTACGCTGATCGTCGTTATTTTATGGACGCTATCTTTGATCCCGCATCCACCGGCAATTGGTTTCCGCCACGAGGACAAGCTCTATCATGTCGTGGCCTATGGCGGCACGATGTGGTGGTGGGGCCAGTGCTGGCGCAAATTTCGCTCGCGCCTCATGCTCGCCATCTTCTTTACGTTGATGGGTGTGGCCATCGAATTTATCCAGGACTGGACGGGCTGGCGCACCTTTGATACCCACGATATGTTTGCCAACGGCGTTGGCGTGTTGGTGGGCTGGGGGCTGCTCTACACACCACTGGGTTCATTTTACGAGTCAGGTTCTGCAAAAAAAATAAAAACCCCAGCATCGGCGAGCGTCATCAGGCGAAAAAGGCTGTAAATGCCCGCCGATACTAGCTTCTTGATTTAAAATTAGTAATCGATGTTGGCGTGCTTCGATGTCAAGATGCGTGAGCCAACCTTGAACCAGGCGACCATCCCGCCATGCGATACCGATAAACATTAACCACTTAAAATACTCTGCATGAATTCGACCACGCTGGATCATCTGGTTATCGGTTGCGCTGATCTGGCGCGCGGCAGTGCATGGCTGGAGCGCTTCCTCAGTGTTCGGCTAAGCGATGTGGGCAGCCATGTCCTGATGGGCACCCACAATCGTTTGTTATCGCTGGGGCCGCAGCATTATCTAGAGTTGATTGCGATTGATCCCGCCGCCAGCCAAACGCGCAACACCCCATTCATGCCACGTTGGTTTGGTCTGGATACGCCGGATGTTCAAGAGCGGATTGCGCAAAAGCCACGACTGCTCGGCTGGGTGGCCCGCACCGATAACATTGATGCACTGGCCGAAAAAACCGGCGGTATTTTAGGGGGCGTACAGCCGATGGAGCGTGGTGATTTCAAATGGCGCATCACCATCCCCGACGACGGTTATGCGGTTGAGGCCGGACTGATACCAACCCTCATTCAATGGGATCTACCGCTGCATCCCTGCCAACGCCTGCCCGACCAGCAATGTCGCTTTGAATGGATGGAAGCGGCGCATCCGAACCCGGCAAAAATTCGCTATTTGTTGAGCGAAATGGGTCTTGAGAATGCCTTAACCCTGACCCCAACCCCGCCCTATTCCGGCATGACCATGTGTGCTTATATCCGCACTCCGGGCGGCGTAAAAACCCTGATGAGCTAAACTAGGCAATGAAGCTAAAATCATTTCTCAAACGCATTCTTATGATCTTCCTGGCCATTATTGTTGTGGCAGGCATCATCATCGGTATCGAAACTATTGGAGGACAACCCATGGGACTTTTTTCGGGTTCACGCCCGTCAGGACTCGGCTTTAATAACGGTCAATTCAAACCACCCTCATGGAAACCCAACACCGTTTTATCCACGGTTGAAAAATCGGACACGCTGCATTACATCGCGCCGATTGCATTCGCAGGTGATGCCAGCGCCGCGTGGAAAAAATTCATCGGTGTCGTGAAATCACAAGCGCGCGTCGGCGTGGTCACCGAGAACGGAAATTATTTATACGCCGAATTCAAAACGCCGACGATGGGCTTTGTTGATGACGTCGAAGCCGCTCTTGATACAAAAGCCCAAGTGATTCACATACGCTCCGCATCCCGTTTGGGAGTCCGTGATTTTGATGTAAATCGAAACCGCGTTGAAACCATACGCGCGGCATTTGCAAAATAAAAAATGCTTTTTTGAGGTGTGTGTCGCCCTCACGGGTCACGGCCCAACAGGGAAAATTCTAAGAGGACAACGCTGGCAGCAACGCCGGTATCACCAACGCCATCGCCACTAGCGTCACTAGTCGGCTGCTATTGAAAAACGCTTTCGGTGCAGCTTCAGCATCGATAATACCCAGCACCTTGCCGTCTTCATCCAGCACAGGCACGCACACTTCCGATTGCACTTCCTCATCGCAAACATAAAACGCGCCACCCGCTGCGGTGTGCGCTGCAACATCATCGATCACTTTGGCGTAGCCGCTTAAGCCCACACTTGCGTTAGTACTGCCAGTGGCGAAGGTTGCGTTTAAGGGAAATTCGGCGCGGCTGGGTCGGCCTCGATAGGCAAGTTTCACCAGCACCGCATCGGTGAGTTTGTTTGGACGCGATTGATAAATACCCAGCCAATCTGCACCTGTGAGCTGAGTGGCGTGCTCGACCAGTTGGTTGAGCAATAAAAGCTTGCGGGTGTTGGCGTCGCTGCGGCCACCCAAAATCGGCGCGATATCGTAAGGCTCAGGGGCTAACGCTTCGATCAAGGAGCAGGTGCCGTTCTCACTCAGCATAGGCACAGGGTAGGCGTACAAGGTGTCGAGATTGAAATCCGTTGGCAAGTTACCTACTGCGGCAACAAAAGCATGGATCGCCGCTTCAATCGAAGCCGCCTCGGAAAACAGATGATCGAGATTTGACGTGAACAGGTAGCGCTGAATTCGTTGTGATGTGGTTTGCATGGTTTGTTTTATTTAAAAATTAAGCCTACTAATGACTAAGCAACTACCATCTCAAGCGCCTGCTCCAGATCATCAATCAAATCACCTGTCGCTTCAATCCCCACTGACAACCGTAGCAAATCCGTTGGCGCAGGTGTACCCGGGCCTTCAACACTGGCGCGGTGTTCAATCAAACTTTCCACCCCACCCAGCGAGGTAGCGCGCTTCCACAATTGAACATTCGCCGCCGTCGCAATCGCAGCGCCCTCGCCCGCCTTGATCCGTATCGACATCATGCCGCCGAAGCCACCCGTCATCTGCTTTGCCGCTACCGCGTGACCGGCAAACGACGGCAAACCGGGGTACATCACTTCCGCCACCCGCGGATGCGCTGCAAAATGTTCTGCAATCGCCTGTGCCGATGCACACGCCGTGCGAACGCGTGGATACAGCGTACGCATGCCACGGGTGAGCAGCCATGCCTCAAACGGCCCCAGCACGCCGCCAAGCTGTGCGCGGATGCTGCGTATGCGCTGCCATGTCGGATTATCTTCGCGGGTCGTCAAAGTGCCTGCAATCACATCTGAATGGCCATTCAAATATTTAGTCGCCGCGTGCATGACAATATCCGCGCCCAGCTTCAATGGCTGCGATAGTACCGGTGTCGCCACGGTGGAATCCACCACTACCATCGCGCCATGCGCATGGGCTATCTCACAGATCAACGCAATATCGGTAATCGTCCACAGCGGATTAGCCGGTGTTTCAATCCAAACCAATTTGGTTAGCTTGGGCCTTATCGCGGCACGCACCGCATCTGGAGAATCCATATCAATAAAATCAATCAGCAAACCCCAGTGTGTCGCAAAGTTTTTCAGCCAATTACGTAACGACCAATACATAACCTTCGGTGCTAGCACATGATCGCCCGGCGCTAGTGCCTGAAATACGGCCGTCGCCGACGCCATGCCGGATGCAAATAATAGCGAGGCATGCCCGCCTTCCAGCGCGCTCAATACGGCTTCGGCTTGATCGAAGGTTGGATTCTGATCGCGCGCATAAACGCGACCGGATCGGTATTGATTGTCAGAATCGCGAATGAAAGTCGTAGAGGTATAAATCGGCTCGACCACACCTTTGGTTTTTTCATCTATCCAGCCCAAGGCTTGGGCGGCAATGGATTCGGGGCTTTTGTTTTTCATTTCAGGTCATTGCTTTTTAGTAGTTGCGCTTTATCGGCACGCGCGGCGAAAGGAACGTATTCAAGCCCTTTGAACCGCTTCGCATATTCTGCAAGAGGCTCAAGCCCCATTTCGGCACGGCGTTTATCGACGTTCTCTTCGTCTTCAATCTGTCAAAAAATACATATTGCTGTTAGGGCTACCTTGAACCTGCGAGCCAAGGCGTTGCGGTCTGCCCTCAATCATGCGAACGCGATTATCAAGCAATGCAAAGCTCGATTTATCGGCATCACCATTTTCCATCGCCTTACGCAGAATAGGTAGGTAGCGCCTCATCATCTCCGAAGTCGAGTGTTGAATCACTAAAAATGCAGCTGCCGCAGCTTTCGGACCAAATTCTTTTTTTTCCCGGCCAACCATGCGTTTTTACAATTTTATCAATGCGGGCTTGATTGGCTTTATCGATTAAATTCTATTCAGCCCATAAAGCCGCGCGTTCTTTTTCGTCGGCTTTATTAAGCAATTGCCGATTTTTCTGATCAGTCTCTAAAATCACTTCAAGCTCTGCTTTCAATCCGGCGCGTTCCGGCGTAAGCACAATCGAGGCCGATGCCGCCTTCTCGGCATCTTGCGCAACCGCTATTCCACACATGAATAGGAAACTCAACAAAATAAATCGCCTATTTTTGATCACGTTTTCTTCTCTACATTGATCAATGGCCGATCAATAAATTTTACTTCCAACCCGCGCGAGCTCATCCAGTCGGCCACGGCAAAACCAGTCGCGCGTGGCCAAGGACGTAGCTCATGCGGCAGATAGCGTTTGGTTTCCAAAAGCTCTGATGAGAGTTTGATGTCACCGGTGACAATGGCGTGATAGCACAGCATCACTTCGTTTTTGCGCTCAAAAATATAGTTGCCGATGATTCTGGTTTCAACCACGTCTAAATTGGTTTCTTCTTTGACTTCACGAATCACGCCTTTGACCGGGTCTTCATTGCGCTCCAGAAATCCGGTAATCAACGCGAACGCGCCTTCCGGCCAGCCCGCACCTCGCGCCAAAATAATCTCGCCATCCTGCTCAAGCAGCACCCCGACTGCCGGCGTGGGATTGTCGTAATGAATGAAACTGCAAGTATCGGCTGGGCAGGCACGGCGCAAATTGATGCCGCCGTCTTCAACAAATTCACGTTCAGTCAGCGGGGTGGCGCAATGGGGGCAAAACTTGAACATATTTAGTAGAACTAATTCGTGTAATTTGCGGGGAAAAACCGCCGCTCGATCAGCTCAATCAAAATATGAATCACTTTGATATGCAGCTCTTGCACACGATCAGCAAAGCCGGAGGTGCCGATCGTGGTGATGTCCACCGTGGCCAGCGCACCCAGCGTACTGTCGGCTTTACCGGTGAGCGTGACAACATGGACACCCTGCTGCTTTGCATATTCAGCCGCTTTGATCACATTGGCACTTTTGCCGCTGGTGCTAATACCCAGTAACACATCGCCTTTACGCGCATGCGCTTCCAGGTAGCGGGAAAAAATGAAATCATAGCCGTAGTCATTGCCCACACAGGAAATATGCGAAGGGTCACTGATTGAAACGGCGGGCAATGCTTTACGATCTTGGCGGTAGCGGCCCGACAGCTCTTCTGCAAAATGCATCGCATCACACATGCTGCCGCCATTACCGCAGGAGAAAACACGACCGCCCTGCTGGAATGCATCCGCGATCAAATTGGCGGCTGTCGCGACTGCAGCCAATACTTGCGGCGAAGTCAGCAGAGAGGCTAACGCGGCTTCTGCCTGTTTCAGATTGCGGACGACCACATCAATATCGGCGGGCATATTGGTAGACCCGTTGGCAGAAACATCTTTTGAAACATGGGTTGGTACTTCCGTTGCCACTTCAGTTGACATTTCAGTTGACATCAAGCGCGCTCCTTGATGTACGCAGCCACGCTGGCTAGCGCGGCGCCGATACCGGCAGGGTTGGTACCACCGGCCATCGCCATATCCGGCTTGCCGCCACCCTTGCCGCCGACCTGCTGGGCGACATGATTCACCACCTCGCCAGCTTTGAATTTGGACATTAAATCCGGGGTCACACCTGCCGCGATTTGTACTTTTTCACCCTCAACTACGGCTAACACGATTATACCGGATTTCAATTTGTTTTTGACTTGATCCATGGTGTCGCGCAGGCCTTTTACATCGACGCCAACGAGCTTGGCGACGAGCACTTTCACGCCATTAACATCCACCACCTGACTTAGCAAATCATCGCCCTGCGAAGCGGCGACTTTCGATTTCAAGCTGCCCAATTGTTTTTCAAGTGCCTTGACATTGTCGAGCAGCGCACTGACTTTAGCTTCGACTTCCTGTGGCTGAGTTTTGAGCAACGCAGCAGAACCCGCCAGTTGCTTTTCCATATTTTGCACGTACTCAAATGCCACCGATCCCGCGACGGCTTCAATGCGGCGTACACCGGCTGCGACACCGCCTTCACTGACGATTTTAAAAAGTCCAATATCACCGGTACGCGTCACATGCGTACCACCGCAAAGCTCTTTCGATGAACCAATCTCCAACACACGAACTTCATCGGCGTATTTCTCGCCGAATAACATCATCGCACCAGTTTTTTGTGCGTCTTCAAGCGGCATGACCGTCGCGCTGGTGGCTTCATTGCGCAGGATTTCGACGTTGACGATGGTTTCAACCCGGGCGATTTCAGTAGAGGTCATGGGCGCGTTATGTGCGAAATCAAAACGGGTTTTATCGGCATCAACCAGTGAGCCTTTTTGCTGCACATGCGTACCCAGCACTACGCGAAGCGCCTTGTGCATGAGGTGGGTCACTGAGTGATGGCGCATAACGCAATAACGTCTGACCATATCCACATTGGCCGCCACCGTATCGCCCACCCGAAGCTCGCCCGTCATCAGGCTGCCGTAATGGCCAAACACATCGGCTTGAATTTTCAGGGTGTCATCGACATTAAACAGGGTGAGACAGGCGCCGCCATTATTTTTGGAGAGCTCGCCAGCGTCGCCCACCTGCCCGCCCGATTCAGCATAGAACGGCGTTTTATCGAGTACCACAATACCGCTCTCACCTGCAGCCAAGCTATCAACCGGCGAACCATTTCGATACAGTGCCAGCACCTGCGCGCTTTCACTCAAGGAGTCATAGCCCCGAAAGTTTGTTTTGGCACCGCCGTAGACAATCGTGCCTTTGGCAATAAATTTGCCAGCACCACGTGAACGCTGCTGCTGCACCGCCATTGCCGCCTCAAAGCCTGACATATCCACTTCAAAACCACGCTCACGACCAATGTCTGCGGTCAAATCCACCGGGAAGCCGAAGGTATCGTAAAGCTTAAATGCGGTTTCGCCATCGAGAATTTTAAGTGTAAGGTTTCCAGGCGGCAATTGGTCACCCGAAGAATTGCGATATGCGCCACCCCTACCTGCACCGTCACAATTTATATCTGCAAGAGCGCGGTCGAGAACGTCCATCCCGTTTGCCAGCGTTTCGCCAAAGCGTTCTTCCTCCTGCTTTAGCACTGCTTTAACGCGTTCCTGGTGCGCGACGATTTCAGGGAATGCATCACCCATCACGTTCGCCAAATCATCGACCAATTTATAGAAAAAAGGTTTTTTCTGGCCGAGCTTGTAGCCGTGTCGCATCGCGCGGCGCGCAATCCGGCGCAGCACATAGCCGCGGCCTGCGTTTTCGGGGATCACGCCATCGACAGCCAGAAAAGCGCAGGCGCGAATATGGTCAGCAATCACGCGCAGGCTGGGGTTGGTAATGTCCTGCTCGCCGGTTTCGCGCATCGCCGCTTTGATCAGCGCCTGGAACAGATCGATTTCATAATTGGCGTGAACATGTTGCAGCACGGCTGACAAACGCTCCAGTCCCATGCCGGTATCAACAGATGGCTTGGGCAGGGGAACCATCGGACCGTCTTTGACTTCACGGTTGTACTGCATGAAAACAAGATTCCATATCTCAATAAAGCGATCACCGTCCTCGTCGGGCGAGCCGGGTGGCCCACCGGGGATATGCGCGCCGTGATCATAAAAAATCTCGCTGCACGGGCCGCACGGGCCGGTGTCACCCATCATCCAGAAATTGTCGGAAGCATATTTTGAGCCTTTGTTATCACCGATGCGAACAATACGTTCCATCGGTACACCGATTTCATTGGCCCAGATAGCGTAGGCTTCGTTGTCTTCGGCATAAACGGTAACGAGCAGTTTTTCTGCCGACAGTTTATATACAACGGTCAGTAATTCCCAGGCGAAGTTGATCGCTTCGCGCTTGAAATAATCGCCAAAACTGAAATTACCCAACATTTCAAAAAACGTATGATGCCGCGCCGTATAGCCGACATTTTCCAGATCGTTATGCTTGCCACCGGCACGCACACAGCGCTGTGAAGACACCGCGCGAACATAGCTGCGTTTTTCGAGCCCGAGGAAACAGTCTTTAAACTGATTCATGCCGGCGTTGGTAAACAGCAAAGTAGGGTCGTCGCCCGGCACTAGCGACGACGAGGCAACATGGGTGTGCCCCTTTGACACAAAATAATCGACGAAAGCTTGGCGGATTTCTGAGACGTTCATAAGATTGGGTAGATGTAGATTAGGGTCGCGTCAAATGGAATGTTGTAGAGGCAAAAGCGGTAACCATCACCGGGATAAGTATTTTACCCTGCATGATCCACAAACCCGGATATGCACTGTACAAAATTAGCGATGTGCAGGAAACCCGACAATCCGTGATGCTTCACGGTATTTTTCCATCAGTGCATCCTCAGATTCACCGCCCATATTCATGCATGCATAACGATAGCTTTGCAACCATTTCATTTCGCGCTTTAATTCATTACCGCGCTTTTTGAATAGCAGCAGTTGTGCATCAGGATCAAATTGGCGCAGTTGTTCAAACTCGGCCGGGCCGGGGAAATGCAACTGGGGTAGGCCATCAAAACGTCGATAGACAAAGCTGGTGGCGACGCTATATTTGCCTTTTTTATTTGCTATGGCCTGCTCAATATTCACGCTCTCGCCAGTCGCAAGCTTGATCGCGATATCGTGCAGGTTAATGCCATCAACCATCTCGTACATGTCGGAGAATTGCGCGGCCATACGCGGATTCACCTCAATCACTTTGCAATGACCGGAGTGAGAACAAATCCGTAATTCAACATTGAATAAACCATGATCTAGGGCCAGCGCTTTCACGACGGCATGCGTGGTCTCATGAATATTGCGCTGCCATTGCGGCGGCAGGCGGCTGGGATATTCCCAGCGCATAAACGCATCGGTACCGGGGTACATCACCGCATCCACGATGCCCAGCACGGTAATTTTTCCGTTTTCAATCAGCCCGTCAACATTCACCTGAAAACCGTCAATCAATTGCTCGGCCAGCATATAGTGGCCGTTAATATCGGTTGCGCCCATGCGCTCCACCACATCATTAAACGGGCGTACCAGTCGCTTGATGATGTAGCGCTCCCACGGGTGAAAGCTAAGATGATCCTTGAGATCGGCAAAGTCTTCCACACGACGGGCGAGCACTGAATACGCGGCTTTGACCGGCTTGGCAAAAAACGGAAACGGCAGGGCAATTTCAGATGCACCACGCACGGTATAGGGGAAAGTGGCAAACGGCACATTAGCCTTCGGCACGTCCCGCTCAATCAAAGTGCGGGCGAGGGCTTTGTGCTGGGCATTCATGACGCCGTGAATGCTGGTGGATGGCAGGCCTAGCCGTTGCGCCAGCAGCGCCGCCGATAGCGCGCCAAATTGCTCATGGCTTGAAATAATGCCGTCAATTTTTCGACCGGCGCTGGCATTGCGCCCGTATTTTTCGACCAGCCTATCGACGAAGCGAAAGATATCAAAAAACAATAAATTAGCGTTGCTGGGAAAACTGAAAAGATCAAAACCCTCATGAAAAAACCGGGTGGTGTGATCAGATAACAAGCCCGCACGATTAAGCTGCGCGTGATCCCATTCTTGGTCGAACAATACAAGGATATTTTTCAAAATAAGAAGGTAGTTAGGGACAGTATTTTTCTATACGTTGCAATATAGCGTTTAGATTCTAGCAGTCTGGGCAGGTCATTACCGGTGCTGGCATTTCCCGCATTTCCTGGGTCTAGTCTTCAACATAAACTTGTATTCTCAGTTTGAAATAACGGATCAAAATGCCTGTCAGCATAGTTTCGAGGATGGGTGAAATCCCACTCATTGTCAGTATTGAAGACGGCATAGTCTTCGTGACGCCCAATCGGCCCAAGCAATACAGCCGTCTCTCAAGAGCATTGCTGGATGCGCTTTATAAGGCGCTCGGCGACATCGCGGAAAATAAATAGATCGGCGGTATCAGGCGTGAATCGGGGTCTATTTTGTTCGACGCCGCTGTAGCACTGACACCTACCATTTTACGCAAACGCGCCGTAGAAATGCCCATGACCGGTGAATTTATCGACGCCGCTATCGCACTGAATTGGGGCTTGGTTAATCGAGTCTTGGCAGCCGATGCGTTAGGTACCAACACGCTAAAACTCTGTGAAACCCTTAAACCAAAACCGCACAGCGCACTCGCCATCGGCAAGGCACTTGTCTTTCGACAGCTCGAGCTAGCCATGAACACCGCTTATGCAAACGCATCGGCGGCCATCGCCGCTAATTTTGCCGACGACGATGCTCAGGAGAGTGTGGCCGCATTTTTGGCGAAACGAAAAACGCATTAGATTTAATGTTGAAGGGTTTGCCAAGACGCTAATAAAAAGATACAAACATTAATATTGGCGGGGCGCTTGGAGCCTTTATGTCTGAAGGTGCTCTTCTATGCTGGAGTTTCATATTTTTTGATACTACCCTACCCCTTCAAAATCTCCATCGCCGCATTGTGGCCGGGAATTCCGGTAACACCGCCGCCTGGATGGGTGCCTGCGCCGCATTGAAACAGGCCGCCAATCGGCGTGCGGTAATTGCCATAACCGAGCACGGGCCGCGCGCTGAAGAGCTGATTTAGCGACAGCTTGCCGTGAAAAATATCGCCGCCGACCAAGCCAAATTTACGTTCAAGATCAAGCGGCGAATGAATTTGCCGGGCGATCACGCTGGCTTTAAAATTGGGGGCGAATTTATTCACCGTGTCGATCATAAGATCAGCCACTTCCTTGCGCGCATCGTCCCAGCTCGCACCGCTCGGCAAAGTAGGCGATACATGCTGGCAAAAAAGGCTCGCGACATGCTGGCCGCGCGGCGCGAGTGAATCATCTACCGTGGACGGAATCAGGATTTCGACAATCGGATTTTTGGACCAGCCGTGGGTGCGTGCGTCAAAGTAGGCTTGCTCCATATATTGCATCGAGGGGGCCATGATGATGCCCGATGAATGATGCGGCCCGGCCTCTGGCAGGCAGGTAAAACGCGGCAGCTCGTGAAGCGCCACATTCATGCGGAAGGTCCCAGAGCCGCACTGGTAGGCGTTGATCCGCTGATTGAATTCAAGCGGGACATCCTGCGGAGCAACGATTTTCTGGAACAGTAATTTGGGATTGAGATTGGAGATGACGCGCTTGCTGTAAAGCTCGGTGCCATCTTCCAGCACCACGCCGACGGCATTGCCTTTTTCAACCTGCAATCGCGCCACGCTGGAATCGGTGCTGATCTCGACACCACGCAGCCGCGCTTCAGCGGCAATGGCCTCGCTGATCGCCCCCATGCCGCCAATCGCATGGCCCCAAATACCCTGCTTGCCATTGACCTCACCGAACACATGATGCAGCAACACATATGCCGAGCCGGGTGTGTAGGGCGAGGCAAAATTGCCGACGATGCTATCAAAGCCGAAGCAGGCTTTTATCGGTGTGGATTCAAACCAGTCATCGAGCATCTCGCCTGCGCTTTGGGTAAAGAGGTTTAGCACATCGCGGCGGGCGGCCATGTCGAGGGATTTAAACCGCTTGCCAATTTTGAGTGCCTGAAAAATATCGGCGACACCCCCGCCCACATTCGGCGGTGTTTCGAGCAGCAAATCCTTGAGTACCGCCGCCACCCGATCCAGCATGGCGTAATAGGCTGGCAGCTTGTCGGCATCGCGCTTTGAAAACCGGGCCACCTCGCGTTGTGTGGCTTCAAGACTGCCACCCACCTTGATGTATTCAGTGTCGCTCAGTGGCAAAAAATTCGAATAGGGTCGTTCCACTACCCGCAAGCCATGCTCATGCAAGCGCAAATCGCGAATGATTTTAGGATTCAGCAAACTCACCGTGTAACTCGCAGTCGAATTACGAAAGCCGGGGTGAAACTCTTCGGTAACCGCTGCACCGCCCACAATATGCCTGCGCTCCAGAACTCGCACCTTCCAGCGTTTTGCGGCAAGATAGCAGGCACAGACCAAACCGTTGTGACCACCGCCGATAATAATGGCGTCGTAAACCTGTTTCATAAATTTATATTCCGGCTTCAACCTAATGATCAAACAACCACCAAACAACTTACAGAAAACATTATCTTCGCATCCTGTGCATCTTAAATGAACGCATCCAAATATCTAAATTATTTATGCCTGTTAGGGCTGTTGATGCTCACCGCTTGCGCAGGCGGCATTGCCGACTATAACGGTGCCGACGCACCCAGTTTTGCGCCCTACCCACCAGATCAGCAGCCGCGGGTGGCGCTAGTACTCGGCGCAGGCGGCCCGCGCGGGTTTGCGCATATTGGTGTGCTGAAAGTGCTGGAAGAAAACGCGATAGAACCCGATCTGATTGTCGGAGCATCGGTCGGTGCCATGATCGGCGCTTTGTATGCCAATGGCATGCGCGCTACCGATATTGAAAAAATCGCGCTGGAGATTGATGCCAAACAGTTCATCGGCATTTCGACTTCGGGCTTGAAAGGCAATGGGGGTGCAGTGGCCGCTTTTGTGGCAGCCAGCACCGACCATAAGCCACTCGACGCCATGAAACGCAAGCTGGCCATGACCGTCACGCAAACCAGCAATCACACTCTCGGTATTTTTAACCGGGGCAATACGGGCGCTGCCGCACGCGCTTCCAGCGCCACTCCCGGACAGTTTTTCCCGGTGCGCATTCGCGGTGTGGAATATATTGACGGCGATGAAGCCGCGCCGGTGCCGATTAGTGCCACCCGCAAGCTTGGTGCGCAGGTGCTGATTGCAGTTGATGTCTCGGCCTATGTTTCGGCCATCCCTGCTTCCGTTCCGGTTGAGTGGAGCACACGCGATCGAAAACGCGCTGCCATGGTGGCCGCTGAATCAGCTGATGCCGACGTCATCATTCATCCCGATTTGGGCTACTACGCGGGCATTAGCGACGATTACCGGCGCATGTGCATAGCAAGAGGTGAGCAGGCGGCGCGGGTGGCTTTGCCTGCCATTAAAGCGGCGCTGGCCAAACTTGCCTCCCGGCAAGCGGCGCGGTAAGGCATTTGATTTGACTTGGAATACAGCCGCCTTGAATTTATCTTAACGACTAAATTCGCGCCGCATCATTTTTGCCAATCTTGTTGCTACACTGCGTCATCCATTTACTATCCAACTACTTCAACCAAAAAACGCGCCCTTATTTTGAGCTCTCGACGATTAACCTCATGCGCATTCAAACCCGCATTTGCATTTGTGTTATGGATTACAAGCGCGGTGATATTTGCGCAGCCCTCGCCACCGGCGATGCCCATCACGTCAATTACGCCACTGGCCGCAACCAAACCAGTAGTCATATCGGCCACAGCAGAAAGCGTTTATGCGAACGCACGCCCGAAACTTTTACAAATTCGAACCTTGCTGACCGCAGCCGGCCGTCAATCCACACTGGGCTCAGGTTTCCTCATCAATGCCGAGGGCCTCGCTGTCACCAATTACCATGTGGTCTCGCAGTACGCGCTGGAGCCTGCCACCTATCGAATGGAATATGCGGCTCCCGATGGCACCCGTGGCGCGTTAAAATTGCTGGCAATAGATGTGGCTAATGATCTCGCAGTCGTGCAACTAGACAAGACTGGTTATCCGTTTTTTGAATTCAATCCGCGCGCCCTTGATGGCTCATTACCCAAAGGTGAGCGTCTATATGCGATGGGAAATCCACTCGATCTCGGCTTCACCATTGTCGAGGGCACTTACAACAGCCTGGTCGAAAAAAGCTACCAAGACCGTATTCACTTTACCGGCGCGCTGAATCCGGGCATGAGCGGCGGCCCGACTGTCAGCGCCGATGGTCATATTGTCGGCGTCAATGTGGCCAAACAAATAGGTGGAGAACTGGTGAGCTTTTTGGTCCCCGCCCGCTTTGCGATGGCCTTGATTGAACGTGCGCAGAAAGAGCCCACGCGAGCATGGACATCGCCTGAAAAAACGCGCCTGGAAATTTCTCGACAGCTTTTTGCCTGGCAGGCAGATTTGTATAAAAACCTCGGAACGCAGGGCTTTCGGCCCACCGCATACGGCCCGTACCGCGCGCCTGAGGCCGTGGCATCGTGGTTTACCTGTTGGGCACGTACCAATGCCGAACAAGTACCCAAACCGCGCGCCATTATCAACAGCACCAATTGCAATACAAAAACAGCGCTGTTCGTGGCCAATAGTTTACAAACTGGCTCTATTGAACTTTCGCATTCATACGCGAAAAATGGCGACTTGAATGCATTCCAGTTTGCTGCATTTATTTCCCAGCAATTTGAAATAGGCTGGACCGGCTCAGGCAAAAAGAACCTTACTCAAAACCAGTGTGTGGAAAATTTTGTAGCCGCAAGCGCTGCCAATCGCCCGCCGTTGCGCGTAGTGTGGTGCGCACGTGCACTGCGCGAATATGAAAATCTTTACAACATCACGGTCATGGCGGTGACGCAGGATAAAAGCGACGAAGCCCTCATATCAAAATTAGCCATGTCGGGCGTCGGCTACGATAATGCGCTGCTGATCGGCAAACAATTCATTGGCGCGATTGAAATCGCAAAAGATTCCTCAGGCGCTGCCGGCAGTGCGGTAAAAAAATGATCTGGGTCGAAATTTTATCGCGCCAACATGAGGTTATTTCACGACAGCGGATCGATGAAACCACGGCAAACGCGACTATTCGTGTGGGCCGCGCCTTTGATAATGATGTGGTGATTGATGACGCCTATATCGCACCTTGTCACCTGGTGTTGGCGCGGGATCAAAGCACGGGATGGACCGTGCAGGACAACGGCACGGTGAATGGCGTATTTATTGAAAATCGTGGGCGAAACCGGAAGCTTGCATCAGAGCCTGTCGCCATTGCCGATGATTCAATCATTCGTATTGGCAAAACGCTTTTGCGCATTCGGCGTATTGATTTGGCGGTAGCGGCCGAGCGAGCATTGCCAGTGCCGGTGCGTCATGCCTGGCGCTGGCCGGTGTTGTTTGCATTGGCTGCAATCGCCATCGAAATGCTGAGTGCCTGGTTTGGCGAAACGGGCGAATCTAAGTTATCACGCTACATTCTGACGATTATCACGATGCTGGCGACGACCTTGGTATGGTCGACCGTGTGGTCGCTGGTATCGCGGATTTTTTCAGGGCAGGCGCAATTTGAGCGCCACTTGTTTATTGCGCTGAGTGGCTTGCTGGCCATGAGCGCGCTGGATGAAATGATCGGCGCCAGTGCATTTGCATTTTCATCGCAATGGCTCGTTGAGAATCAATTTATCTTCAACTGGCTCATCGCAGCAATCGTCCTATTTTTCCATTTACGCGTGATCGGGCCGGCACACCTGACACTAAAAGCGGCGAGTGTCCTGCTCATCAGCAGCTTGGCGATTGCCACTAACATGGTCGGCAAATCAGAAGCGAAATCAAGCGGCCAGACCAAATATTTGCGACAACTAAAGCCACCGATGATGCGCCTGATACCAGCGCAAACAGAAACCGCGTTTTTTGCCGACGCCGAAAAATTAAAAGCAAAACTCAATACCGCGCGCAAGGAAGAAAAGCCCGATGGCGGGGTATTCAATTTTGATTTCGATGACTGAAGCTGTGTGGTGTTTAGGTATTGTGGAAACGTACTTATAAACGGTTCGGCAACAATACTAGGCAACCGTATCAAGCAACGCGGTTTTTTCCTGAACGCGCTTTTCAAATCGTTCCACATTCACGACCACGCGCTCATGTGAGCCTTCACCGATCAGATCACGTTCATCACGGGCGCTGACCGCGAAGTGAATATTTCGTCCTACTGTCTTTATGACGGTGGCAGTGGCGATAACACGCATGCCTACAGGCGTCGCTGCTATGTGCGAAACATCGAGTTTAGTACCGAGGCTTTGATATCCAGCAGGCAGCATGCTTTCGCACGCATCAAGCGCGGCCGCTTCAAATAAATTGATCATGACGGGCGTGGCCAGTACATGAATAGCGCCTGAGCCTACCCGCGGTGCGGTGTGCTCATCCGCCACCAATAACGTCGCAGTTCCGGTGGCACCGGCAGGAATGTCAAGAATGAAGTTCACCGAATTTTCTAACGTCTTTGGCGCAATTTTATTCGTAACGCTATTCGATAATTTTTACAACACCATCTACCATTTCAGCCTCACGCTTGCTGCCATCTTTTTGAATAACACGACCCTTGGCACGCCGCATGCCGTCTTCAAATAGGCCTTCAAACCACGAACCGTCGTTGAAATAAAAAGCGCCATTACCTTTCAGCACGCCGTTCACGTATTCGCCATCGGAACGTAGCCCGTTAGAATAAAAATAATTGCCCTTCCCCGTCAATGCACCCACTTTAATGTCGCCCTCATAGCGATCACCATTAGAAAAATAATAAGTGCCCTTGCCTTGCGCGTTGCCATCCACAAAATTGGCGTCAGTACGATCACCACTTTTGCTCACATAGATTCCTTTGCCGGTCATGCGCCCCTGCAGCATTTCGCCTTCGTATTTATCGCCGTTGGCGAATGCGTACACCACCCGTCCATTCGCCTTGGCGTCGGCAAATGTGCCATCAATCCGGTCACCGTTTTTAGTGGTGAATACGCCTTTGCCGACAACCGAGCTGTTTTTGACTTCACCTTCGTATTTATCGCCGCTGGCGAATATCCAGATGCCGCGACCGTCGGGACTGTCCTCTGTAAAATCGCCGTCAAAACGGTCGCCATTAGCCCATTCATAAACTCCGCGCCCTTGCTTTTTGCCGTCTTTAAAATCACCTTTGTAACGGAACGCGGTGGAGATATATTCGCCAGGACCATGCAAAATTTTAGTTTTATCTTTATCTTCTTTGTATTCACCGTTGTAGCGCGCGCCATCAGGAAACTCAATCAAACCGGCGAGGATTTTTGGGACTGCCGGTCCCTGCGGAGTCGATGTCTTTTGATCAGGTGAAAGCGATGCAACGATAATCCGCGCGGGCGCTGGAACAAAGGCGGGGGTCGGCGCTGCTGTTGGCGTTGGCGTCGATCTTGGTTCGATCCCGCGGGTTTCACTGGCAAGCATGCCGCTACCGATTGACGCAACTTGCACGGGCGCTGCAGCTAAAACCAGCTCGGACTTTGGAACCGGAACAGGAGCGAATTTTGCCACCTCCATTTTAATGATGACAGGCGCGGCAGGCGCTTCTGCAACCAACACCGGCGCAACCGTTGTTGAAGCCGCCGACAACGGTGCGGCCGCTACCTGCGACTGCGCCTGTTTCAAACCATCTATACGATTACGCACCAGTGGCGCAAATGCGCCGGATGGAAATGACTCCAGATAGGCCTGAAAATCTTTTATGTTTTTACTGTCTTTAATCGAAGTCCAAAATTCCCGTTCAAGCCCTGCCTGCGCATCCCCTGAGACCGCACTGTTGCCTCCTCCACCGGCTTGTCCTCCCGTGTGGCTGGCAGCTTGAGTGAGCGAGGCACGCTCGGCAAAGAAAAAAGCACCGCGCGGCAACGGCGTTGAATATAGCTCTGGCAATTGTTTATTGCCACTTTCCTGTGCGACCGCGGTCTGCACACGCTGAAACATCAAGCCTGCCTGAAACTCGGGGTTGCGAATCGTTTCCAGCAGGTGTTTGGTGTAAAGCCCATTCATGCCATCGCCATCCAGCGCAACGGCACCTGCCGCCGCCGCGTAGGCAACAATAGTGCCTGGCGGCACTTTGGAAATTTTGGCGAGACCGGTAGCGGCGAACACATTGCTAAACGGATTGTTGCGACACGCATCTAGAATCACAAACTTGAACGGCACTTTCGCATCATCCATGCTCTCCAGAATCTGTCCGACCTCAACCGCGTTGTAGACGATTTCCGCCTCAGACGTAAACTTGGCATCAACCGGCACCATAAAATTTTTATCCCGGTATTGAATACCATGCCCTGCGTAATACAGCACCGCCGCCTTGGCACCTTCAAGAACCTTGGTAAATTCAACCGCGGCACTGCGCATCGTGACAATATCCGCGTTGGTTTTAACGACCACCTTGAAGCCCAAATCGCTTAAGGTCTTAGCAACTGCGCGGGCGTCGTTTTGTGCATTTTTAAGCGGATCAGTCGGATAGGCGTCGTTCCCGATTACCAACGCCACCCGATCATCGTAGGCAAAAGCAACTGAGCTACCGAGCGTTATGCCGAGCGCTGCATAAACCAAAACCCCGATCAAAACAAGGTGCGCGCTTAATAAGCTAAATGAGCTAAAGCAGCGGGCACCTGCTATTGATGTTGTCAAAAACCGGCAGAATGGATGAGATCGAACAAGCATGTTTGCGTATAGTTAAAAATGTATCCCATTATTACGCAAAATGAGTCTCGTAGGAACCATTAGGCGGCAATCAGGCGACATAAACGTGTCATCAACCATCGACTCAGATTATCCATCCGCATCAAGGCGTTATTTTCCCAATTCAGCCAATTCAGGCAAATCAGGCCGATCTTTGGCGAGCTTTTCAAAAATCTCAGAAGCATCCTGTGAAGCGCCCAGCTCCTGCAGGGTGAGCGCATAGAGCAGCCAATCAGAAAACCCCGCCTTGTCCAGCGGTTTGCGTTTTTGGGTGAGCTCAAGAGAATGCGCGGGAAGGGTTTTGAAGGTGCTGGTACCAACTTCCATCCCAGCCGATTTTACTGTCCAGGCGTATTCAACATCAGGCTTTAGTTTAAGGTTGCCGGGCAATTTGATATTCGTCACGTTGGCGGTCGATTTATAAATTGGCCGAGCCGATGACGAAACCGACCTCAATTCAAAATCAAACCGGCCCTTTTCATGCAGGGAGGCCCAGCGAAACGCAGGCTGCAGCGAAACCACCGTGGTTTTGGTCGGATAAATCAAACGCTCGGCTGGGGGCAGTGCATCATTTTTGAGTGAGCTCGCGACGCCAATGGAGCGCATACGAATCGATGCGCTAGAAGTAGCCTGCGCAAAGGCATTAACTGTCTTGCCTGAAACCTTCCAGTCGGTCTCACGCATCTTGGGCGGCGGGCCCACTTTAGCGGCAACTTCAGCTTCACCAACCACAAAATCCCCCGGCCCTTTAAGCACAAATTCTTTACCGGATTGCAGATACATGACACCGACTTCGCAGGCTTTGGTGCAACCCAGGCGGTTGCCTTTTTTTAGCTCGGCCATGAGCCCCGCTTTGTTGGCATCCAGTGTGGCCTCACCTTTTACATCGGTAATAAAGGCGATGCCCTGTGCGTGGGCGATGCCGCAAACCGCAAACGCACCAAACAAGCTAAGCATGGCGAATGTGCGCTGGTTTGATTTCAAATTCAGTTTCAAATTCAGTTTCAGATTCATTTTATTTCTCCCTTAAGCAGCTTTTAAACAAACTTTAAAACAGCGTTTACAACCATCCACATCAGACTACTGAGTTACCGCTATCGTCTGCAAAATTCATGTACGTGTTACGGGTGGCTGATTTTCAACACCCCAAACTGGCAATGGACTGTGCCCACGTAACACCTGCTCACCGAGAGCAATCAGCCTGAAATCCTCGCCCAGCTTGGACTTTACGGATTCCGTCAGCACAATTGTGGTACTCAGACGCTTGGTCAAACCTTCCAGCCGTGATGCCACATTAACCGCATCGCCAATCGCTGAATAATTGTGCCGCTCCGTTGAGCCAATATTACCGACCACCACCTTTCCGTAGTTTATGCCGATCCCTATAACAAGTGGTGGCAATCCATCCACCGCAAATTCCTCGTTTAATTTTTTCAGCGCTGCCGTCATATCACAGGCGCATCTTACTGCGTCACCGCAAGGATCAACCGCTGCCCTCGGTGCACCGAACAGCACCATCATGCCATCACCAATAAATTTATCAATTGTGCCTTCGTATTGATGCACACAGGCAACCATGCGGTCAAAATAACGAGTGAGAACCGTGGTGGTCATTTCCGGTGTCAATGATTCTGACAATGCTGTAAAGCCACGGATATCGCTGAACAACACACAGACCTCGGCGGTCTCCGCCGATACGCCCGCGGACAGATTACCCGCCATCATTTCCTGCAAGACGGCGGGTGAAACACTGCCGGCAAACGAGGTCTTGAAGCGATTTTTTTCAAGTAGTGTTTGCACGCTGTCGGCCACTCCTCTGACTATTACGCCCACCCACAAAGCCAGTGTTAAGGTTACGACAGGCAGCAACCAGTTAACAGTGATGAAGATCACAGAGAGCACAAATATAACCAGCGGCGCGATCACCAGCGCCCCGATGTAAAAACTAGCACGGGAACGCAAAAAAACGGTGCATAGCAGAATCAAACAAAAACCCACCGTGAGCCATGCAGGCAGGGGACGAATCAGGCCATTTCCCAAGATGCTGCGCAGCGTCTGTAGATGGATAACTACACCCGGCTGATTAAGATTTTCAAAACTAGATTGCCGCCCCCACGAAGCCAGCAACAGTGGCAGCTTCCAGCTATCAATGCCGCTCATCACGCTGCCCACTACCACTACCTTGCCGCCAAAATATCGCTCTAGCGCGCCCTCGTCTTCGGCGAGCAAATCGAGCACTTTTTGCATGGGTATGTAGTCAATTTTACGGCCCACGCTAAAATCGATATAGCCCGACAATACCGGCTTGCCCAGCGCTCGCGCTATGCTCCCCGCCATGGAGGGCATGCGTCCGCCAAAGGGCAATTCACTTTCATCAAAACGCCGTGCCGCCCGATCCGGATCTTCAATGACTTGATCTAGCGAGAAGGTTTCATCCTGAAGCATGCGCAGGTAGATTTTATTAATGCCCGCCAGACGACCATCTGCGTCAATAGTGTGGACAATGGTGAGCGGAGCTTGTTGTTTCAGATTGCGCAAACTATTCAAGAGCGCTAAATCCAACCCCGGAATAATCGAATCATACGAACGCGGTGGCAACACAATATCGACTGCAACCGCAGCCGGTTTGCCGCGCCGGATTGCTTCAAACAATTTCGCATAATGTTTGTGCCACAGCGCGGATGGCTCTTCAAATTTAACCAGCGCCCCGTCATCAATCCCTATCAGCACCGGATCATTCAGAGCGTCACGCGGAAAATACTCACGCAACAGGCGCATCTCGATATCAAAAGCCGTCCGCCCCAACGCGGCATCAAACGAGCCCATACGGTTCGGTAGCTGGGTAAGCGCCAGCAATATCAATACCGCGATGCCCCAGACCAATGGCCATGGGCCCAGGCATATACCCAGACGCATACCCATGCCCAGGCCCGAGCCACGCCACCCGGCAAAACGACCCGACTTGGCAGTGATGGGACTACCAGCTGATTTTCTTGATGTGCGCATTTGTGATTTTTATCGATTTCGCACTATTCTAGCGGCGTTCCCTAGATGAAGCTTAAAACGATATTTCTATGAAAAACTTTGGCAGCTTTGATTACATCATCGTTGGTGCGGGTACCGCAGGCTGCGTGCTGGCCAATCGCCTGTCAGCCAATCCAGACATGCGCGTGCTGCTATTGGAAGCGGGTGGCAAGGATAATTATTTATGGATTCATATTCCGGTCGGCTACCTGTATTGCATCGGCAATCCGCGTACTGACTGGTGTTATCAGACCGAGCCCGAGTCCGGCTTGAATGGTCGCTCCATACTGTATGCGCGGGGCCGCACGCTGGGTGGCTGCTCCTCTATCAACGCGATGGTTTACATGCGTGGTCAGGCCCGTGATTATGATGAATGGGAAGCGATGGGCAACCCTGGCTGGGGCTGGAACCAGGTACTCCCGGTGTTCAAACAAAGTGAAGATCACTACGCGGGCGCATCGGCTATCCATGGCACACAAGGTGAGTGGCGGGTTGAAGAGCAGCGGCTTGACTGGGAAATACTGCATGCCTGGCGTGCCGCTGCCGAAGAATGCGGCATCCCGCCAATAGCTGATTTTAACGGCGGCGATAATTTTGGTTCGGCGCGTTTTCAGGTGAACCAGAAAAATGGCATGCGCTGGAATGCGACCAAAGCGTTTTTACGGCCCGCTATGAAACGCGCTAATTTAGTCGTGCTTACCCATGCGCTGTCCACCAAAGTCCGCGTGGATACTGGCGATCAGGGCAGATGCGCGACCGGGGTTGAGTTCACACACGGCGGCGAAAGTTATTTTGCTGAAGCAAAAATTGAAACCATTCTCTCAGGCGGTGCCATCAATTCACCGCAGCTGCTGCAGCTTTCCGGCATCGGCCCGGCGGCATTATTGATGCAGCATGGCATCCCGGTAGTGCATGAACTCAACGGCGTTGGTGCGAATTTACAGGATCATCTGCAGTTGCGCATGGCGTTCAAAGTGAATGGCACCCGCACCATGAATGAATGGTCAAATCGCTGGTATGGCAAAGCGCAAATGGCGTTGCAATATGCACTGTTTCGTACTGGCCCGCTGACGATGGCACCTTCACAGCTAGGTGCTTTCGCCAAATCTGACCCCGCACAGAAAACCGCCAATATTGAATACCATGTACAGCCGCTGTCGCTGGAAAAATTCGGTGACCCGTTGCATGCGTTTCCGGCATTTACCGCGAGCGTCTGTAATTTACGTCCGGAAAGCCGTGGCTCGGTCTCCATCAAGAGCGCTGATCCCAACACCCATCCCGCCATCAAACCAAATTATTTATCTACCGAGGCCGACCAAAAAGTCGCCATTGATTCTCTCAAACTGACCCGCCTGATTGTAGGCTCGCCGGCTTTGGCTAAATATCAACCTGAAGAATTCAAACCCGGGCTATCGGCACAAACCGACGAACAGCTTGCGCATGCCGCAGGCGATATTGCCACGACTATTTTCCATCCGGTAGGCACCTGCAAAATGGGGCCTGCTAACGACGTAGGCGCCGTCGTGGATTCAAGACTGCGGGTGTACGGAATTGATAAGCTACGCGTGGTTGATGCCTCCATCATGCCGACCATTACGTCGGGCAATACGAACTCGCCGACCATCATGATTGCCGAGCGCGCCAGCAAAATGATTATCGAGGATATGAAAATAAGGACAGGAAAATAAAATGGCGGGCGCTTGAAAGTCAGCGTTTTTCCTGTAAATGCTGCAGAGACCGTGACCGCATCATCGCGGTTTAGCAGCAATTTTCTGGCCTGGTATTTTGTATTGGTCTGGGGCTCGGGTTTTTTGGCGACTAAAATAGGCATTCAGTATGCTGCGCCGTTCACATTTTTATCGCTGCGCTTTATCGCGGGCCTGCTCTGTTTGGCGCCACTGTTGCTATGGGTAAAACCGGCTTGGCCGAGAAGTCAGCGCGAATGGCTGCATGTGATTATCGCGGGACTATTAATGCATGCTATCCATTTGAGTGGTAGTCATTATTCGCAATATTTGGGTATGTCGGCAGGTGTTACCGCGATCATTCTCGCCAGCCAAACTTTACTGACCGCAATTGCTGCGGCCGTGTGGATGAGCGAAAAGCCGTCCCGAACACAGTGGCTGGGCGTAACCATCGGCCTACTTGGGGTGGGGCTGGTGGTGTGGCATAAGATAGATGTGGCCGCCGTTAGCATTAACAGCTTGATCGCAGTTGGTACCGGTCTTATTGCGCTCACTGCAGGCACACTTTATCAGCGTCAGTTTTGTGCGCAGGTTGATTTACGGTCAAGCACGTTTATTCAATTTGCCGCCTCGCTGCTGGTGATTGCACCGCTCAGTTATGCGGTGGAAGGTGCGCGCGTTGATTGGTCGTGGTCGCTGGTGGCGGCGGTATTATTTTTGGTGATATTCGCTTCTATGCTTGCCGTAAATGCCTTAACCCTGTTGCTACGTCGCGGTGCCGTGACGCGGGTAACCGGTATGCTGTATTTACCGCCGGTCGTGGCCATCACGGCCGAGTGGCTGCTGTTTGGGGTGCAACCGACTTGGTTAACCGCGTTGGGGGTGATTATTGTTTGCATCGGCGTCGCGCTCACGGCTAGAGGAAAATAGCTGGCAGAACCATAACCTGAACGTAAATAAACATGCGCCCTCTTCCCCTCATTATCATTCTCATGGTGCTTGACCATGTTGCCTTCAATGGCAGTCGCGTGGCGGTATCGCTCTACGCCATCCATCAGCATGCAACGCCACTGACGGTGGGTACGTTGATCGCACTTTATGCATTGTTGCCCGCCCTGCTATCGGTCAAGGCAGGACGCTGGATTGATCGTATCGGCGTCAACAAGCCCTTGCTCGTCGGCTCCATCGGGGTGTGCTTAGGTACGGTGATGCCGTTTATTTTCCCGACGATGACAGCGCTCTATGCAACCAGCATCCTAACTGGCGTCTCGTTCATGTTGATCAATGTGTCGGCGTATCACGCGGTCGGCGAAATGAGCCCGCCGGAAGATCGTCCGGTCAATTTTAGTTACGTAGCGCTGGGCTTTTCTACCTCCTCATTCATTGCACCGATGTTGACCGGCGTCGCGATAGATCAGCTCGGCTATCCCATGACTTTTCTTATTTTGGCGTTGTTCACCGTGCTGCCAATTATTGCGCTGTCGGCCAATTTGCTGCCCACGCCAAGGCCGCATCGTCCGCACGAAACAGCTGCGCAAGGCAGCGTGATGGATTTGTTACGCGATGCCAATCTGCGCCGCTTGTTTATAGCGATGGCGGTATTGACTGTTGCCTGGGATATATATAGTTTCGCGATTCCGATTCATGGCTCGCACATAGGCTTATCCGCATCGAAAATCGGTATCGTCATGGGTGCTTTTGCTGCCGCCACATTTACAGTGCGCCTCGCGATGCCCTTCATTGCGCACCGCGTTAAACCGTGGTCGCTATTGGCGGCATCGCTGCTGATTTCTGGCGTGAGCTTTGTGGTTATTCCGTTTACTGACAGCGTGGGCCTGTTGATGGCGATTATGTTCTTGCTGGGCTTGGGACTGGGTGCGCCGCAACCGATGGTATTGACGCTGCTGCATCAGGCCGCGCCAGTGGGGCGGGCGGGCGAAGCGCTGGGACTTCGAACCACGTTGATCAACACCAGCCAAACCGTTATGCCGCTGGTGTTTGGCGCGCTCGGCGCCGCGCTGGGCATGGCGCCGTTATTTTGGGGTATGGCAATTGCGCTGTTTGGTGGCAGTTTGTTTGCACGACGGGTGCGACATAAACGATAGCGGTGGCGGGGGCGGGAACGGAAA
>JANYDB010000045.1 GCA_025359985.1 Burkholderiales bacterium
GGCGATTTTGATTGAGCTGCAAAATGGCGCGCAGCTCTAGCATGGTCGCGAGCACTTTCAAAATTACTCACTTCCAGCAGCAAGCGGGTGTAATAATTTTCAGCAAGTACACGATTGAGAACAGAGTGCGCATCGGTTGGATCAGCAGACAGTTCGATTGATTTTTTTATTGCGATTAAACCTTGACCAATATCGTCTAGATTCAAATTACACATTGCAATATTTGTATATATGCCTGAGAGAAACACCTGTAAATCAGGAACCCGATTTGCAAGGCTGAGCGCCTTGGAAAAACATGTTATTGCTTCGCGAAAAAGACCGCTATAAACCAGCGCTCCTCCTAGGTTTTGCCAAATTTTTCCTTCCTGCACAGAATCTTCGCCCTTTTGCGCAAGAGAAAGGGCGTCAGCGTAAGCCTCCATCGCTAATGGGAGGTTACCCGTATCAGCAGCGCAAACGCCAACCATCATTAATGCTTTTGCAGAAAACTGAGCGTCAGCCGTTTCGAGTGCAAATTGACGCGCCCTTTCTGCAACAGAAAGCCCTCTATCGGCTCTCCCTGAAACGTAAAGCATGAGAACTGAATCAAGCATCAATTTCAATTGCAATTTCTTATCTTGATCTATTGAATCGAGTTTTAATGCAATTAGCTCTAACTGGTCGTAATCTGCACAAAAGCCCGTCTTTAAGGCGAGTGAAATTTTCTCCCCGGCCATTCTAAAAAAGGTTGCTTCATCCGTAATGCTGTCTATAGGGCCCACAAAAAACTCCTTGCCAATCAATACGTTCAACATTATCCTTAATAAATCTGTGACATAAATCACAGTCTGACTAAATTTTAACCTCAACAGGAGCTAGACATGAGTAAAGAACTAAATAATGAAATCGTTGAAATCCCTAACAACACTACTAAAACCGAAGTTATCCAACTTGATGATTTGTCGCTAGTACTTATCAGTGGTGGTGAAATCGTTATTGCGTATTAAGAAAATTTAATAAAACAATCCACTTTTAAAAGGAATCGCCATGAGTAAAGAACTGAATATTGCAGTCGTCGAAGTCTCTGACAACGCTACTAAAACCGAAGTTATCCAGCTCGATGATTTGTCGCTTGCTCTCATCGGCGGTGGTGACATTGTTATTGCGTATTAAATGTATATTTTCTAAATTTTAAGTTATTTATTTACCTAACTCAATTTTCCTCACTCCCGCAACAGACTCGGGGCGATGACTTACCAATACAATCGTTGAAACGCGACTGGCTAAATTTTGGCGGATAAGCCCTTCTTGACCGGCATCGACTTGGTCCAGGGTTTCATCCAAAAATAATATTTGGGGGCGGCGGTAGAGGGCGCGGGCGAGCAGAACGCGTTGCTTTTGGCCGCCTGATAATGTCGTACCCAGGGCACCGACCAGAGTGGAATAGCCCATGGGGAAGCTGTCGATTTCTGCATCTATCTGAGCAGTAGTTGCGCAGGCTTTGATGTCATCTATATCAAATTCGCCGCCGAAGGCGATAGCGTCGGCAATCGATCCCAAAAATAATTGATCATCCTGCATCACCGCGCCCAGTTTGGCGCGGTATTGTGCGAGATCCCAGTCACGCAGATCGCGACCGTTTACCAACACTTGGCCTTCAGTAGGGTGCAACAGCCCCAATAAAACCTTTAATAAAGAAGTTTTGCCGCAGCCGGAAGGCCCGACCAAAGCCACCGTTTCGCCAGGCTTTATCTCCAGGTTGATATGCCGAAACGCGAAACCTTCAGGGCCATAGGCATAGCCTAAATTGCGCGCTTCAATCGTCAGCGGCTCGGCCTTTTCGGCAATCACCATGGCGGTACTGGATGCGCGCTCACCTTCCGCCAATGCAATATCGGCAATGCGCTCGGCATGCAGGTCAAGCATGCGAAATTCATTCCATTTTTCGACCAGATTATTTACCCGCGTCAAGAACACCAGCTTGAAGCCCAAAAATGCGTACAGCATGCCGACTGAAAAAATGCCGTCCATCACCAAGGTCGCGCCGATCCAGATAACAATCACACTTTCCAATCCGAAAATCAGGCCGCCTGATGCGCGCTGAAAAATACCGACGCGCTGCACTTTTACACCGGCATTGATGTGTTCAACCACCAAATTTTGGTACGCACCGCGTCGATCATTTTCCCGCAGGTTAAGTTTAATCGCCATCATGCCGCGCAGGGTCTCGATGAAATGGGTGCTGGCTTTAGCTTCATGCGCAAGCTGCTCATCCGTTGCGTAGCGCTGGGGATAATAAAAATACCATCTCACCAGCGCATAAAGGGCTGCCGCCGAGACCACAATAATCGTCAGCTTCAAGCTGTAAAAAGCCATCACTGCCACGGTTAACAGTACCATCACACCATCAATAAAAGTTTCTACAAACGTAGTCGACAGGGTTTTTTGAATCACATCCACGCTGCGGAATTTCGAGACGATATCGCCAATATGGCGCTTCTCAAACCAGGCCAGCGGCAGCTTCAGCAGATGATTAAACAGTGCTGTCAATAATCGCATATTGAAATGGGTGCTGAGATACACCCCAACCCAGGCGCGTACGCCTGTCACAAGCACCTGGATGATGACCAGTGCACCAAACGCAATACCCAGAACAGTTAGCAAATCACGGTCGCGGCCCACCAGTACCCGGTCTACTACCAGCTGTAAAAAGAACGGCATGGCAATCGCAAATACTTCTAACGCAAGCGATAGAAACACGAGCTGGGCCACGCTGCCACCTAGCCCGCTGCTCACCGAAAATAATTGCCATGCGCTGATTTTTTCACGCTCATCAACCTTGCGGAAACTTGCCGTGGGCGTGAATTCCATCGCGATGCCGGTGAAATGTTTACTGGCCTCAGCGAAAGTTAATCTGCGCCGTCCGCGTGCGGGATCATGCACCAGGATATGTTTGCGACTCACCTCGGTCAGCACCACAAAATGGTTCATGTCCCAGTGAAGAACGGCGGGTAGCGTTAATTTATTCAGGCTTTCCAGTTGCACCTGAACGCCGCGTGCGGCGAGTCCCATAGCCTCTGCTACCTGTGACACATGTTTTAAGGTAACGCCTTTAAGCGAAGGCGAAAGCCGCAAGCGCATCGCGGAAAGATCCGTCAAATGCCCATGAAACGATGCCACCATGGCAAGGCAGGCGATGCCGCATTCAGGTGCTTCGCTTTGCAAAATGACCGGCACTCGGCGTCCAAATAATTGGCCCATATCAGAAGCGCCCCCGCAACTGCATCACCGGCTCGAATATCCATTCAAACAGGCTACGCTTTTCCAGCAGAATATCGGCGTTGACCAACATGCCCGACCGCAGCGGCACGGTTTGTCCCAGCGCACTGACGGTCTGTTGGTCGAGCGTTACGGCTACCCGATAGACCGGCTCTTTCACCATCATCGGGCCAATTTTTTCGCCCGCCGACCAGACGGTCTGGCTGACATCGGTAATCACCCCCCGATATTGCCCAAACCGCTCAAACGGAAACGCCTCGTAGCGCATCACCACTTCTTTACCCTGGGTAACAAAACCAATCGCGCGGGTGGGCACCAGAAGCTCAACATGCAGCACGCTGCCCTTGGGCAACACGGTGGCAAGCAATGCATCGGCAGTAACCGACTGGCCCTGGCTAATCGCAATATTGGTTACAGTGCCGGTAATCGGCGCACGGATGATGGTCTCGCGCTTGGCGTCTTCGGTCGCGAGCGTCTGCTGAACCTCGCTGATTTGACGCGCAATTTGATCGACCTGTGAGCGCGATTTGAGCGTAATGGCAGGCTCTTCCAGCTTGGCGTTGGACAAGTCGCGGTCCAGCGCCAGACGCTGGCGTTTTAATGCTTGCAAACGGATTTCCTGATCGGTCACATCATCCTGTTTTTGTCTCACCGCCACATCCGAATAAAACTTGTCTTTCGCCAAATCCACAAAGCGCTGTGCTTGTTCGCGTGAGGAATTCAGGCGTCTATCCTGAAGCTGCAGTTCGCGGTCAAGCTGCTGAAGCTCGGTTTGCAAATCCACCACTTTTTTACGCTGCTGCTGTGATTGCTGCGCACCAAGTTCGCGAAGCTGCTCCTGCTCTTTGGCAAGGCTGACCCGGCGCTGCGCAAGCTCGCCCGATACCAACGCACTGGTAGACGATGAAGTCTCGGTTGAACGATCATAGGAAATACGCGCCAATGGCGTTCCAGCCGCCACTTCCAGCCCCTCTTTCACCATCAGCTCTGCCACCCTTCCCGCATCCGGGATTTGTACGCGCGCAGCCCCGATGTCGAGCGCAAGAAAACCTTCGACTCGCTCCCGTCGGGTGTACTGCCCCCACACCGCCACCATAATCATCACGGCTGCGGCAACGATGGCAAGTGCGGTCATCGCCCACATGGTGAGTGGTCGCGCAACGGTTGCTTCACCAAAGAATTTTTCGCGCTGCGCGTCAATAGCTTCCTGCCGGAAAAGTTTTTGGGTCATTTTTTCAAAATGTCACAAATAGGGGCACATCATTTACGCAATGCTGAAGGCCGTTATTCTCAATAAAGCCGTTAAATTAACGCCCGCTGCCAAAAATAACGTTTGCTACCAAAGAAATCGTTACCCATCCGGCAATGAGGTGCGCAAAAGCTTCCTCACTCAATCTTAAACAGGTTTCTCATGTTTTCGCGTTATTACCTTGATTGTAAAACAATCCAGGCATATTAAAACTGCCTTTTGCGATCTATCAAAATTCAATCTGCGAACAAACCAGCTTGGTTCGTCAGAAATGTCCCAAACACCCTATTGAGCGCTAGTACAGGATGGGCAAAAAGGATGGACAAAACCCGACATAGGCGCCATCAACAGTCATCACAAACGAGTGTCATAAAGCCGTCATATTTCAGCCCTATCCTTGCGAGGTGATTAAAAATATACAGGGTGTATTTACATTTTATGTTTAACCGGAGAGCAAAAATGACATTGAAACAAATCCTTTCGGGCATGGCCGCGGGCGTCTTCGCGACCGCCAGCCTGTTCGCTATTTCCAGCCACGCAACCGATATTACGGGCGCAGGTGCTACCTTCCCATTCCCGATTTATGCCAAATGGGCTGATGAGTACAAAAAAGTTTCGGGCAACAGCATGAACTATCAATCAATTGGTTCAGGCGGCGGCATTCGCCAGATCGGTGCTAAGACGGTTGATTTCGGCGCATCTGACCGTCCATTGACACCGGATGAGCTTGCCAAAGGTGGACTCGTCCAATTCCCCGCCATCATTGGCGGTGTCGTGTTGGTCGTTAATCTGGATGGTATTGCACCCGGTGCAATGCGCTTGACGGGACCCGTTGCTGCAGATATTTTTTTGGGCAAGATCAAAATCTGGAACGACAAAGCGATTACTGAATTAAACCCCGGCCTGAAACTGCCGGCTGACCCCATCACCGTAGTGCGTCGCTCCGATGGTTCCGGCACCACATTTCTGTTTACGGATTACCTCGCTAAAGTTAGCCCTGAATGGAAAACTAAAGTAGGTGCGGATCAGTCGGTGGCCTGGCCAGAAGGTGTGGGCGGCAAAGGCAATGAAGGTGTTTCTGCCTATGTTCAACGTATCAAAGGCTCGATCGGTTACGTCGAATACGCTTATGCCAAGAAAAATAAAATGGCTCACACGGCATTACGCAATCAAGCCGGAAACTTTATTCAGCCAGATGATTTGACATTCCAGGCCGCCACTGCGAATGCCGACTGGAGCAAAGCACCTGGATTTTTTCTGGTGCTGACAGACCAGCCTGGTAAAGACAGCTATCCGATTAGCGGCGCGTCTTTCATCATCATGCACAAATCTCAGGACAATCCTGAAAAAGCGCTCGCGGTTCTCAAGTTTTTTGAATGGTCATTCAAAAATGGCGGAAAATCTGCCACCGAGATGGACTATGTACCGATGCCCGATAGCGCAGTAAAGCTGGTGCAGGCGATGTGGAAAAATGACATCAAATCAGCCACTGGTCAAGCTGTTTGGAAGTAATGGGATGGCATGATCGGCAAGTCATTTGTTTGAGCGCAAAAATATTATTAAACGTTGAACTCGGGCCGCTTGTGTTTATTTATATCGGGCGGCCCGATCTTTTACAGCTTCAGTAGAATAGGGATGTAGCACTTATGAGCATCGCCGAAATTGATGCTTCTTCCGAATCAGCCGTCAGGGGCAAGTACGTGTCGCGAGAAGAACAATTACAAATCTTAGCCCTTAAATTAGCCCGGCAGCGATGGCAAGATACGGCATTCCGGTATGTCACTCTGCTATTCGCACTATTCGTGCTGCTTATTTTGGGCGCGATTATTTTTTCTCTGGTTCAAGGCTCAATCCCCATCTTTGAAAAATTTGGATTGGGATTTTTAACCAGCACCGCATGGAACCCCGTAACGCATGAATACGGTGCCGCAAACGCCATTTATGGCACCGTCATGACTTCACTGATTGCGCTATTGTTTGGCATTCCTATCAGCTTCGGCATCGCAGTATTTTTAACTGAGCTTTGTCCGGCTTGGCTAAAACGTCCCTTGGGCACAGCGGTGGAATTGCTGGCGGGTATTCCCAGCATTATCTATGGCATGTGGGGCCTGTTCGTTTTCGCCCCGCTATTTGCTGAATATGTTCAGCCTGCACTAACTAAATATTTGGGCGCTGTTCCCGGTCTGGGTCAACTATTTCAGGGTGCTCCCGTCGGCATAGGGGTGTTATCAGCCGGTATTATATTGGCCGTGATGGTGATTCCTTTTATTGCTTCGGTTATGCGCGACGTATTTGAAGTAGTACCACCCATGTTAAAAGAATCAGCTTACGGGGTAGGTGCCACCACTTGGGAAGTCGTGCGCTACATTGTTTTGCCTTACACCAAAGCAGGCGTAGTGGGCGGGATTATGCTTGGCCTGGGGCGCGCGCTTGGCGAAACCATGGCCGTCACATTTGTGATTGGCAATGCGCCCAAAATTGCCGCTTCATTGTTTGCGCCGGGCTCATCAATTGCCTCCACGCTGGCCAATGAATTCGCTGAAGCGAGTCATGAATTGCATATTTCAGCGCTTATCTCGCTGGGCCTAGTGTTGTTCTTGCTAACCTTCGTGGTGTTGGCGCTCGCCAAACTAATGCTCGCGCAACTCGCCAAAAAAGAAGGCATGAAAACATGAGTGCTCTTTACAAAAAACGTATTCTCATCAACCGCCTCGCACTATTTTTTGCAGTAGCCGCGATGTCAATCGGTATGGCATTCCTGCTTTGGATATTATTCGTTTTGGTATCAAAAGGTATCGGTGGATTGAATGTTGCGGTATTCACGCAGATGACACCACCACCTGGCAGCGAAGGCGGTCTTGCCAATGCTATTTTCGGCAGCCTTGTAATGGTCGGTGTTGCCACCTTTGTCGCCACCCCGATTGGCATTCTGGCTGGCATTTATTTAGCAGAATTTGGTAGTCGCGGGTGGGTAGGTCCAACCACGCGCTTTATCAATGATATTTTATTGTCTGCGCCATCGATTATTTTGGGCTTGTTTATTTATGCGGTGTTGGTGGCACAGGTAAAACATTTCTCTGGTTGGGCCGGCTCTTGTGCGCTTGCGTTGATTGCTATCCCCGTCGTCGTACGCACCACTGAAAACATGCTAGTGCTGGTGCCCACCAGTCTGCGTGAAGCCGCTGCCGCGCTCGGCGCTCCGCAATGGAAGACCATTTTATATATCGCACTGCGCGCTGTTAAAGGCGGCGTGATGACGGGTATTTTGTTGGCTGTTGCCCGCATTAGTGGCGAAACTGCGCCGCTGCTGTTCACCGCACTTAATAACCAATTCTGGTCGACAGACATGAACGCGCCGATGGCAAACCTGCCTGTGGTTATTTTTCAATTCGCCATGAGTCCTTTCGAGAACTGGGTGTCGCTCGCCTGGGCTGGCGCCATGCTCATCACCTTCTCGGTGCTGGCGATGAATATTCTGGCCCGTGCATTTTTTGATCAACGCCAGAAAAATTAAAAATACTTTGCTGCGCCCCATAAAAAATGGAAAAAACATGACCGACATAGTCTCCTCTGCACCCCCTGCTGTCAAAGTAAAAGTCGACAACCTACAATTTTTTTACGGCAGCTTCCAGGGCTTGAAAAATATAAATCTTGATATTCTTGAGCACAAGATCACGGCATTTATTGGCCCGTCGGGCTGTGGGAAATCGACGTTGTTGCGGACCTTCAATCGTATGTACGATTTGTATCCCGGCCAACGCGCTGAGGGCAGGATCATGATGAACGGAAAAAATGTGCTCGACAAAGGCCAGGATTTAAATTTGTTGCGCGCCAAGGTCGGCATGGTGTTTCAGAAACCCACGCCTTTCCCGATGTCGATTTACGACAACATCGCGTTTGGTGTGAAGCTTTATGAAAATTTATCCAAAGCAGAAATGGATGAGCGCGTTGAATGGGCCTTGAATAAAGCGGCCATCTGGACTGAAGCAAAAGACAAACTCAAACAGAGCGGTTTGTCGCTATCGGGCGGACAGCAGCAACGCTTATGTATCGCGCGCGCGGTGGCAGTAAAGCCCGAGGTGGTGTTGCTGGATGAGCCAACATCAGCACTTGATCCGATTTCGACTGCCAAGGTTGAAGAGCTTTTGCATGAACTGAAAGAGGATTACACCATCGCCATCGTCACTCATAATATGCAACAGGCTGCTCGTGTGTCTGATTACACGGCCTATATGTACCTGGGTGAATTGATGGAATATGGTGTGACCGATGAGATTTTTATCAAACCCAAACGCAAGGAAACAGAGGATTACATCACCGGACGATTCGGCTGATTCTGGCAGCGAGTTGCTTGCGAATGTTACAAAAAAGCCTGAATAAAATCAGGCTTTTTTGTTTCCGCAGCGGCCGTGCTGTTTCTGTTTGTATTATTTTTTTGCCCTAGCGTTCACCATCAAGTTCGCGGCTGTTTTTAATGCTGTCTCCGCCGCGCAACATTCGGCATTTACGCTATCGATATATTTAACAGCTTCACATACCGATAGAAATTTATGCCTAACCAAAAATATTTTAAATGCTGTATTTATCTTTTGACCTGCGCATCAGCTCGCAACATTTTATCCGCCTTGCTACTACCCGTTTTTTTGTTATCTACCGCAATTGTAAACGTCTGGGCACAGGATATTCGAGTTGGTATTGTGACAGATCAAACCGGCATCAACAGCGATGTCAGCCGCGATTACGTCGCTGGGGCCCGCACCTACTTTGATCACATCAATTCGCTAGGCGGCATCAAGGGGCATAAAATTTCGGTGCTCGTGAAAGATGATGAAGGCAATGCCAGCAACACCGTTAAGCTGACCCGGGAGCTAATCGAAAAAGAAAAAGCCGATGTACTGTTTGGTTACATGGGGGATGAAGGATTACAGGCGCTAGCAAACGACAGTGTTTTCAAAGTATCAAAAATAACGTTATTCGCGCCACTTAGCGGCGTTGAACTCGTCAGCGGCGCAGACCATATTTATTTCGTCCGCCCGACTTACCGTGCTGAAACCAAACACATCATTCAACATTTCAGCCTGCTCGGCAACGCGAGCTTTGCGGTTATCGCCATCAATAATTCATTCGGCACCACCATCGCCAGTGAAATGGGCGCCCAGTTAAAAGCACGCGGACTTACGCTCACCAATAGCAGCGTGCTTAATGCTGATCTAAAAAATATCGACGCGATCAATCGCGAGCTCAGTCGCTTAAAGCCTCAAGTGATTGTGATTGCGGCGGATACGATTTCAACGGCCGAGTTTTTGAAACGTTTTCGTCCGCTCAATAAAGGCGTCAACATTGTCGGATTTTCAACTGTGAACCATCGCACCTTGATCGAGCTGGCCACCCCTGATTTTGCGGCTGGCGCGATGCTCACCCAGGTCGTGCCGCATCCTGATGCCAATACCACCAAGCTACAGTCTGAGCATCGCACCCTGATGAAAAAATATCGCGATGAGCCGCCCTCGCACGTTACGCTTGAAGGTTTCTTAGCTGCCAAGGGGCTGGTTAGAGCACTCGAACGCAGTGGCCTTGATCGAAGTGGTCGTGATTTATCCAAGGCAAATATTGCCGCCGCATTGGCTGGCGAAAAACGTTTCGATCTTGAAGGTATGACGCTGGTGTTTACGCCGAAAAATGATCGAGGATCCAACTATGTTGATCTGACCTATTTACGCAAGAGTGGCCGCCTGATTCAATAACCAAGCATTCGTATTTTAAAGCGATCTAACAGCGGATCAAATAATGCTGACCACGTTTAGTTGCTTTTCCGCAATCGGCTATTTATATCGTCGAAAATCGGCATAATCGCCAGCAATAACACCAGCGCTGCCAGTGGAATTGTAAAACCAAATCCTACATACTTAAAACCCAACGCCCCGATCACACCGCCCGAAAAAAACAGCGCGACCAGCGACGCCAGAATTCTAATTTTCTTTTTATCCGCAATCACTTTCTGTGCTGCCTGCGGGTGACGGGCGAGATTCCAGTAAAACAATTTACCCAATTCAATACCCATATCGGTGATCAATCCGGTAACGTGCGTAGTGCGTATTTCTGCGCTGGATATTTTGGTGATGAGGGCATTTTGCAAACCCATGATGAAGCACAGCAACATCACCGTCATCGACACAAACAGGCCCATGTGAATATTCAAATTGGCCCCGGCGATCCCAAAACAAAGCAATAAAATGGATTCAACGAGCAACGGCAATGCATACACACTATTGAGCAATTGACGACGGCCCCAATTGACCAGGATAGCGGTGCACGCGGCACCACCCAGAAATGACAACAGCGCACCCACACCAGCCAGCGCAATATGGCTATTGCCGATAGCCATATTGTCTGCAATGGAGGCGACAACACCCGACATGTGCGAGGTGTATTGCGCTACTGCTAAAAATCCACCCGCATTGACCGCGCCCGCAACAAAAATTAGATACCGTGCCAACGCAAGATCGTAATTTTGCTTACGCGTTTGACCTGAAATTTTTCTGAGATAGTTAACCGGCATGTTTAATCAGCAAAAGTGATGCCGCAGAGTTTGAGATTGATAGTTCAAGATGTATCAATTTCAGTTTAGCCGTAAATACCAAGGGCCAGATAATAAAGGCCGGGGAACAGAGCACACATAATATTAAATCCAGCACCATACACGCGTCGCGCAACACACTATTTAAAAAATTAGGCTCTATTATTGAAGGGCATCTACAAGCATTTTTGCCTCAAACAGCGCTCTATAGCTAGAATTTGGTCTTAAATTATTTTATCAAGCATCATTGATGCTTGCTTCATTCCCCATACATCTTCGTCTTTCCACCGCGTATTATTTAGTCCATGACTTCTGCTCTTAACCCTCACGTCAAAAAACGCGAAGTATTCGCCTGGGCCATGTACGATTTTGCCAACTCGGGCTACACCACTGTTGTCCTCACCGCCGTCTTCAATGCGTACTTCGTCTCCGTTATTGCTGCGGGCGCCGAATGGGCGACCTTTGCCTGGACGGCAACACTAGCCGTGTCGTACATCGCTGTGATGATCGCCGGGCCGCTTGTCGGCGCCTATGCGGATCAGCACGCCGCTAAAAAACGCGTGCTACTGATAGCCACCATCGGCTGTGTGATCACCACCGCCCTGCTTTATTTCACCGGGCCCGGCTCGATGCTACTGGCGATTAGCTGCATCATTGTTTCAAACTTTTGCTACGCCATCGGCGAAAATATCACCGCGGCTTTTTTACCCGAGCTGGCCAAACCGGAAGCATTAGGCAAAGTTTCAGGCTGGGGCTGGGCATGGGGCTATGTAGGCGGCTTAGTGGCGCTGGGACTTTGTCTGTTATGGATGATGGGCGCTGGCGCACGCGGTCAAAGCACCTCGGACGCGGTGGCATTTACGATGGTGATTACCGCCATTGTCTACGCCTTGGGTGCAACGGTTACTTTTATCTGGCTGAAAGAGCGCGCGGTGGCCGCACCCGCACTTGCCAATGCCGAAGCCAATACCAAAGCCAACACCACAGCCAACACCACAGCCAAAGTAGAATCATCAATCACCCGACTCATACGCCGCGCACGAGAAGCGTCGCGCTATCGCGATCTGCTGCTGGTATTTTTATGCGGCACATTTTATCAGGCAGGCGTATCTACCGTGGTGACGCTGGCCGCCATTTACGCACAGGAAGTCATGGGTTTTAAAACGCAGGACACTTTGATTCTGGTACTGGTCGTCAACATTACCGCGTGCATTGGCGCATTCGGCTTCGGTTATATGCAGGATCTGATCGGTAAAAAACGCGCGCTCGCGATCACGCTGGTGGGCTGGATGGCGATGGTGTTTTTTGCCTGGTTCGCAACCACCCCGGGGTTGTTCTGGATTGCGGCTAATTTAGCCGGCGTTTGCATGGGCTCCAGCCAGTCTGCGGGCCGGGCACTGGTGGCCTATTTTTCACCCGCCGAACGCGCCGGCGAGTTCTTTGGGCTGTGGGGTGTCGCAACGCGGCTAGCCGCCGTGCTGGGGCCACTTACCTATGGCGTCGTCACCTGGATCACCGATAACAATCACCGACTGGCAATGCTGATCACTGGCGTGTTTTTTTTATTGGCGCTGGCAGTGTTGATGCAGGTGAATGAGCAAAGAGGGCGGGCGGCGGTGGCTGCATAGTGCAACCGCTGCTAATGAAACAACAGAAATCATGGCTGCATTCGCATTCGCCTACAGCGTGTGCGAAAATCATGGTTTACGCCTTTAAAAAGCATCATGAGCAATCCCACTGAGACAAACCCCGCTGCTGCCTCGACTGATGGCGCGCACCTAACCAACTTCATCCGCAATATTATTGATGATGACCTGGCCCAGTATAAATACGACAGCCGCACATGGAGTGGCACACCCGGGCCTGCCGCTGCACAGGCGAATGCAGCCGTTGATCCTGCCAAAATTCGCACCCGCTTTCCACCAGAGCCGAATGGCTATTTGCATTTTGGCCACGCGAAATCGATTTTGCTGAATTTTGGATTGGCTGAAACTTATGGTGGTGTCTGCCATTTGCGGTTTGATGACACCAATCCTGAAAAAGAAGATCAGGAATATGTGGATTCCATTATCGACTCTGTTCACTGGCTAGGCTGCGATTATCAATCATTCGGACGCGAACATCTTTATTATGCGAGCGATTATTTTGATTATTTTTATGCCTTTGCCGAAACCTTGATCGAACATAATCTGGCCTATGTTGAATCGCAATCTGCTGATGAAATGCGCACTAATCGAGGCACCCTCACCGAGCCGGGTATAGATTCGCCCTTCCGCACCCGCAGCATTGCTGAAAATTTAAAACTGTTCCGTGAAATGCGCGCAGGCCACCATGCAGACGGCACGCATATCCTGCGCGCCAAAATTGATATGGCTTCCCCTAATATCAATCTGCGTGATCCCGCCATTTACCGCATCAAACATGCGCATCATCATCGCACCAGCGATAAATGGTGCATCTATCCGATGTATGCCTACGCGCATCCGATTGAGGATGCGCTCGAAAATATTACGCACTCCATCTGCACGCTTGAGTTTGCTGATCAACGGCCTTGGTATGACTGGCTGCTTGCGAAGCTGGCCGAGTTTGGCGCGGTCAATACCCCGCTGCCGCAGCAGATCGAGTTTTCCCGCCTGAACCTCACCTACATCATTACCAGCAAACGTTATCTGAAACAGCTGGTTGAACAACAGCATGTCGATGGTTGGGATGATCCGCGCATGCCGACGCTGGTGGGCGCACGCCGACGCGGATTTATGCCGGAGGGATTCAAATTATTCATACAACGTATCGGCGTCAGCAAATCGGATTCATGGATTGACATGAGCGTGCTGGAAGACTGCCAACGCGAGGTACTGAATGTACATCAGCGCCGCATAGCTGTGTTAAATCCGGTCAAGCTCATTATTGATAATTACCCTGCGGACATAAGCGAAGAATGTTTTCTGCCCAATCATCCGCAGCAGCCGGAACTGGGCAAGCGTGGGGTGCCGTTCTCGCGCGAGCTGTGGATTGAGCGGGAGGATTTTGAAGAGACACCGCCGAAAGGCTACTTCCGTTTATTTCCCGGCAATAAGGTGCGCCTGCGGTATGGCTTTGTGATCAAATGCAGCGGCTGCGACAAAGATGCGGCGGGCAACGTGACCGCCGTCCACGCCGAATATTTCCCCGATTCAAAATCAGGTACGCCGGGCTCAGACACCTACAAGGTAAAAGGCAATATTCATTGGGTATCGGTCAAACATGCCTATGCATGCGAGGTACGATTATTTGATCGCCTGTTCAAGGTGCCCTACCCTGGCCGCGGGTCTGAAAAATCAGAAAATTTTCTACTTGATCTGAACCCGGATGCGAAAAAAATCATTACCGCCCATCTGGAACCCTCATTAAAAGAGGTTCAAGCCGAAGCCTGTTTTCAATTTGAGCGGCACGGTTATTTTGTGGCAGACCGCGTCGATTCGGCGCCGGGCAAACCGGTTTTTAATCGCGTTGTCACGTTGCGCGATAGCTGGGCAAGTGCGCACAAATAAGCATCGGTTGATGCTAGTTTTCTCTTTTACCTTTTACCTTTTAACAATGGGAGTTGCGATGCTACTGAAAGTGCGCATTGTTTTATGGCTTGTATTGATCGTATTGAGCGGCAGCATCACCTCTGCCTCTGCCTTTACCTCTATTTCGGCCTCCGCCTCCGTGTATACCCAAGCCGCAGCGGATGCGCCGGCAGCATACAACCTGAAAGAGCATTACACCAAGTATGAATACAAGGTGCCAATGCGCGATGGCAAAACCCTTTTTACCGCTGTCTACGCACCAAAAGATGGATCAAAAACCTATCCCTTCCTGATGGTGCGCACGCCCTATAGCGTGGCCCCGTATGGGGTAGATAAGTACCGTGAAAAGCTCGGCCCTTCGCTGGACTTTGACAAGGCGGGTTATATATTTGTGTATCAGGATGTGCGTGGCCGCAACATGTCGGAAGGTAAATTCATCGACATGACACCGCATCAAATGAATAAAAAATCCAACACCGATATCGATGAAAGCACCGACATGTTCGATTCAGCCGAATGGCTGCTTAAAAATGTTTCGAATAACAACGGCAGGATCGGTCTCTGGGGCATTTCCTATCCGGGTTTTTATGTAGCGGCCAGCATCATCGATTCACACCCCGCGATCAAGGCCGCTTCGCCTCAGGCGCCGGTAACCGATATGTATATGAACGATGATTCATATCACGGTGGTGCATTTATGCTGGCGGCTAATTTCGGTTTTTACACCAGCTTCAAGCAGCAAGCAAACCCTATCGTCGCACCCAAAAAAGGGGATGCCTTTGAATACGGCACCGAAGATGGCTATGAGTTTTATCTGAAGCATGGCACGTTGGCCAAGCTCGATAAGCTGATCGATAAGCCTGAATATTTCATGTGGAAAAATAATTGGCAAAATGATCGTTACGATGATTTCTGGAAAAGCCGCAATATCGCCAACCATTTAAAAAATATTAAAACCGCGGTGCTGACGGTCGGCGGTTTTTTTGATGCCGAAGACCCGCAGGGCCCGCTGACGACCTACCGCATGATTGAAAAAAATAACCCCGGCATTTATAACGGCCTGGTGATGGGCCCGTGGGTGCATGGCGGCTGGGCGCGGGTAGATGGTGAATATATCGGCATGGTCAGCTTTGCAGCCAAGACCAGTGAATATTTCCAGAAAAATATTGCATTCCCGTTCTTTGAAAAGAACCTGAAAGAAAAACCCGACGCAAAAATTGCGGACATTAAACTGGCTAAAGCCAATGTGTTTGAATCGGGCACTAATATCTGGCGGCAATTCTCAACTTGGCCGCCCGCGCAAGTACGTGCGACTACGCTGTATTTTCAGGATGGCGGTAAGCTCGCCTTCAATGCGCCCGCCATCTCTGAGCCCGTGTTTGATACTTATGTGAGCGACCCTGCCAAGCCGGTGCCTTTTATTAACTACACCGCTATCAGCGTGCCGCAGGAATACATGGTCGGTGACCAGCGTTTCGCCAGCACCCGCACTGATGTATTGACTTATCAAACTGAAATTCTGGAAACCGACATCACGATTGCGGGGCCGATTTCACCCCAATTATTTGTCTCCACCTCAGGCACCGACAGTGATTGGGTGGTGAAGCTGATTGATGTTTATCCCAGCGAATTGCCGGATCAAACATTTGCTGCCAGCGCTGGAGTTACCGTGCCTCCGCGCAACGACATCGCTCCACCCAAAATTAAACTCGCCGGTTATCAGCAGCTGATTCGCGGTGAGCCGTTTCGCGGCAAGTACCGTAATAGCTGGGAGCAGCCTGAACCGTTCCAGCCTAATCTGCCTACCGCTGTCAACTTCACTATGCCGGATGTGATGCACACTTTTCGGCGTGGCCACCGCATTATGGTGCAGGTGCAATCATCGTGGTTCCCGCTGGCGGATCGTAACCCTCAGGTATTCATGCGCATTCCTGCGGCCATGCCGGAGGATTTTAAAGCGGCAACGCAGCGGGTTTATCGCTCGGCGCAATTGCCGTCGGGCGTGGTGTTGCAGGTGATGCCGGGGCTTACGAAATGAAACTTGGCAACCATAAAGTAAGACCCGCAGGACGAATTGATTCCAACCGAAATTGAACCCGCACTGGGCAGCGTAACGTAGTTTGTAGACTTCATTACAACCGAACCTGAGCGCCTTTAAAAATGGCGAAAAAAGCGGGGATGAAGGCGGATCACTAAGCTGATCAGCAGCGACCGTCAGCGCGCATTAACTCAATCAAAAGTGAATATTCCGTATGACTTCAAACGCCAGCGACCCCAATGAAACACCAACCCTGCCACCCACCACCGCGAGCGAGCTTAAAAGCGCCGATGGCTTTAGCCGTATCGGCAAGGCGCTGCGATATTCAGCGCAGGGACTAAACCATGCCGTGCGCTTCGAAGCGGCGTTTCGGCAGGAATTGATAATTGCGATTCCAGCTGTAATCGGGTTATGGTTTTTGCCCGTCAGCATGGTTGAAAAAATAGTGCTGTTCGGCAGTGTATGGCTGCTTCTGATTGTGGAGCTGCTCAATTCCGCGATTGAAGCTACGGTTGATCGGGTATCAACTGAACGTCATCCCTTGTCAGGTCGCGCGAAGGATTTAGGGAGCGCTGCCGTGCTGCTTGCTGTGGTCTTAATGACGGCGTCCTGGGTGCTGATTGCAGGCCCGGTTGTATTGAAATTATTTTAAAAGGCGCGCAACCATCAAAGGTGCTGACATCAAAGGGGCCGACCTCAAACGCTTGCTGCTGAAAATCGAGCATGATGATGCGCCTGAAAGAAACCCGTTGAAGAAGCTGTGAGTGGGCTTTTTGCATGACGCAAACAATAAATAGCACATCGCAAAATCAGCCACGTTGAAATATGCAGTCTAGCAATGGCGCGGTGTTTGAGGACATTTTTGGCTTGAAAGTGCCGCCAAATGGCGCTCTACGTTTTTTTCTGCAACAACGTAGCTTCCGGCGACATTAAATTACGGAAGGCCGATTAAGACTCTTTCTTCGTCAATTAACAATGATGATCTGCCTCAATCAAATAGCCTCCGACTAATAATAATAGCCAAAAATGATCCCCATTTCATCTTCGCTCGTAAGCCCGAAGTTGACGGTGCGATTGGTCGTGTTGTTGTAGGTGATTTCGGAGGTCAACCCTTCACCGGCAACTAATACAATCGGCTGCTCAAAGGTAATGATGGCTGGGTGTTCCCAATCCGTATTTTCGTACACCATCTGCCCATCTCTTGTTCCGCCTTTGATACGGATGACAAATCGTTCGCCCAGTTTGTGCATGTGCGACGTCAGCATTAACACGCGTGTGGTGACAGAGAAGGTGAATGTCTTTTTGTGGGTTGTGTGCTGCTGGGGCGGCAATGGAATATTTGTATTGCCAAGATTGAGTGTTTGCGCGACCTGCGTGACCTGTGCCGCATCGACCGTGTGCAAATTGGCAAACGCCTCGCCGGTGATGTTAACGGCGCCCAGATTTACGTAATGCGCGTTGAGATCCAGCTTTGCGTTGGCCGGCAGTTGTAACGCAATGCCGGCGGGAAATGTGTAGCCACCCTCCGGTGTCATCGAGCCGGCAAAAAACGTGTGGTATCCCATCGCCAACGCATTCACAAAGTTCAGACTGTTATCAAGATTTCGGATGTCCCGAAGCAGATTGGGTGTCGGCATCAGCAACGCGGGCGTGTTGTCTTGAAAGGTGTACAAAAGAAAATGGTGACTGTTCGGGCGCATCCGTGTCTCGATCCGTGAGACGTATATCGGCGCAGTATTTTTTAGTTCGCGCAGCACAAATAATTCACGCTCAAAGTTGGGCTGGACCTGGAACGGTTCAATCACCAATTGGAAACCGTTTGTCGGCGGTGGCAGAGGAACAAACGGTGCATAGCTCGGTAGTATTTTGTCATCGAGCAAAGAAGCATCAATGCTGTCACCGGTTTCAAGTGCGCCTTGTTCGATCCAGCGTTTGATAAATTCAATCTGTCCAATGCTGAGTGAAGTCGTGCCGAGCGGCATTGGGCTGCCAAAATGTTGCGGCTTGGTTGAATCCCACAGCAACAGCTTTTGATAAAACAGACTATTGTCGAGATTGCGTGGCTGCACCTGCTTCATGCCACGGGCAACGGCGACCGAATTTTTCACGGGCGCATCCACCAGGTTGGCATAGGCAACCGGCTGATCAAGCACCAAACCAGACTGGGTCGCAAACGGCTGCCCCGCACCATGGCAACTATTGCAGCTTGGTGCCAGAATCTTTTGTTGCAATCGTGTAAAGCTGGTCGCAACGGGTTCGACCATTTTGGTTACCCCTTGAAATGCCGCAAATCCTCCGGCACCAGAAGGCGCACTGCCGGCGTTATTGATCACACTCGGCATCGCACCATTACGATTCATTTGCCAGATTGTCAGGCTGCCATCAGTGCGCTGCCACACCAGATCAAAAACACCGTCGCCATTAAAGTCACCTGTTCCGAACAACTGCCAGCTTGGGTCACTCGTCGGCAGGTTGATGATGGTGGTTGGCAATGTGGTGGTGGTAGCCGTGCACGACGCGTCAGCATCTTTTGGGTTACCGGTAAACGCGGGCAACACGATACCGGCGGCATTCAGCGACACCAGCGCCACTTGGCCGGTAGTGGCATGGCGGATCAACAAATCACCGCGACCGTTACCCGTGAAGTCCGCAAAAGCTTGGGCCACAAATCCTGCTGGAATCACGCCGCCGGAAAAATTGGCACAGGTACGCCCTGCTGTTGCTATCAACACACGAATATTATTATCCGGGCTGACGTAGACCATGTCCGCCGCGCCGTCACCATTTAAATCCGCGGCACCGAGTAACTTCCATGTCAGTGGCGCACCGCCACGTTTGCGAACGGTGGGTGGGCCGCTTACATTGGTAAACCAGATATAGGAAACACCGGTGTCGCCCGGTCGCGCCGGGTCAAAACCAAGGTAGCGCCAGACCAGATCACCGCGACCATCCCCATCCAAATCGCCGACAGCTTGTACATCCCAGACCTGCTTGACAGATTGTAGCGCGCGCTCACCGGCTGGTTGAAAATCAATCCAGCTCTTGACGTCCCCGATTGCGCCCTGGTTAATGTTTTGAAAAGCGAGATCCGACTTGCCGTTACCATCAAAATCAGCTGCGCCGATCAGGCGAAAATTGATGCCGGGATCGGGCTGTGTTGTGAATTGAAATTGGCTACCAACCAATCGGCCAGCCAGTAACTGCGAAACGCCGGTATTGCCGGTTGATCGAATCAACAACACGCTTTTATTGCTGCCATCAATATCGATGCCGCCGCGCTTTGAAAGCGGCAGGCTAGATTGCGCGTGAACCACCCCGACCGCGATAACTGTTAAAACAGTCGCGGCCGCAAACAGAACTCGGTACATCGTGTGCATAATTTTCTCACTGAGGCTCAATTGCCGTTTGTCAAAACACATTGGTATTACCCCGATTATCAAAATGGTTCCAATCCCAGACAACATACCTGCGCCTGAAATTTCGTCGGCACATGCCGCAAGGTTCACGCTATCGGCAACCGGCACGTTTAATTTCCCGATTCTATCGCTTATAGCGCCGACTCGTAATAATAGAGGACGACCATGAAGTGAGCGAGGTTTGATTTAGCGGCCGCACAAATCAAAAGATTATGCAGCCAATTGAACCTCTGTTTCGTTGAATTGTTTTGCCCCATCAGCGGGTGGCTGATTCAAGCGGCAGCGTGCATTTGCAAACCAGTTGGCAGCGCGTCAAAGGTGACCTTGCAGCAATTGGTGTCGCCAGCAGGTGAATATGATTGGTCATCCATACGTAAGCGAATGGCCAAACCAAAACGTCCAACCGATTCAACCATGGCATTGCGAAAAAATTGAACCCCCGTGTCGAACAAACCGACTACAACTTACAGAACATGCGGCTGCGGCTGCAATATTCCGCATTTTGCCCAATTTGTAACGTTCAAAAGCCAGCAACACTTAACTATTAGGAGAACCACCATGCGTCTTATCAAATCCTTGACCGGCATCGCAATTGCCTTAGCATCCGTATTGGCAGCAGCACCCAGTATTAGTTTCGCGGAGCCGCCACCGCCGAATAGCAGGATGCCTATTGGCTCGCAATTAAATCAGGCCGTGTCGATCTCAGCCAAGGTAAAGCTGACCAGTTTGACCTTGAAGGAAACCAACATCCCGTGGATGAATCCAGTCTCCATTAATTTCAGCTTGGATTCCAGCAAGCCGGTTCATAAATGTCGTTTGGAATATGAGATTCATACGAACGATGCGGGTAAGCCACCTGTTCAACTATGGCCCACGCTAGATTTTGCTCCAGCGAACAACTATGACGTGTCATTGCCCTTGCAGGCGCAGCAATTTCTGATAGGCACTCTGGAAATCAACGGCATACAAGTCAAAAGCGGCTCATTTCGTTTCACCGTTCGCGCCAAAAATACACCAACCAACACTTGTGTTGGGGAAGTTCACACCGATTTTGTGTTCTTGCCGAAACCCTAACAGCAACCATTTCTCTAGTCGTTCATGATTTGGCAACGCCACGGGCGAAATTTTCTTCCATCGTTGTTATGTCAGCATTATGGTAGTTTGCAAAACGTCGCAAGCCCAACGTTTGCGGCGTTTTTATTGCGCCATGCTCAGGCATTGCGGTTTCCTGTTGTCCATACGTCCGAATCAAAGGGGTGCGTGAATTGTTTTTAGAAATAACGTAACCCTTTTTATTCAGCGCAAGGTTAGGCCTCGCTTGAACCATGCTCACGCCACTTCCAGACGGCGCCGTCTTCGGGGTGGGTAATCTCGCCATCGAGATGAAAGCCGATGTTGCGGAGTAGGAGTTGGATGAGCCCACTTCAGGTGTTTGCGCCGATCGAATATTGACCCACGGGGGTGCGGCGTAAAACTTGGACTACTTGGAGGTAGTTCATGTATTCATACGAAGATCGAATTCGGCCGTAAACTTACATTCGTTTTCCATTTCTTCAAACACCTTGTGCCCCCGACGCGCATCCAACGAACTGGGGTTTTTCAGAGAGAAGAATGATTAGCCGCGGTGACGCACATCTCGCTCTAGAGAGTGCATAACTAAATTTCACTTAAGCATAGATCGCCATTCGGTGGTATTTTCCAGCCTGTTCGGCGCTAAACACCGCGCCAGTTCTGGTGTTTTAAATTCCATTGACCACAATGCAGAAAGCCGAGCGAAGCAGCAGAGATTGCATTCCCCTCACACTGGCTTCTGCAAATAATGCTTGCATGAATTACGCAAGGGTTGAATGAATATAACTATTTTTTAGTAAACGTAAACGATGAGTCTGATAAATAAACGGCTTTGTGGACATCGTCTTTTTTCAGCGCATAACGATCACCCTGATCCTGCACTGAAATACCTTCGCGCATAAATTTGGTTTTACCCACCACCAGCTTTATCTTGTGCTCACCTGCACTCAATTCATTCCATATATCGGCCTTAAAATCGGGCGAATAATCTTTGGTGTTGTAGACATAAATCAGCGTCTGGTCACGATCGGCAGGCACGTCTTTATTGGTGAAGGCCAGGCGTTTTTGGTGTTCACCGTCAACCCATAGGTCAATAAAACCTTCTTCTTCACCTTGAAGCTGGCCCATTTTTCCGGGGAAATAGGCACGCGCGTAAATGCTGTCGCCATCGGTGAAAGTAGTTTTAAGTGCGGCCTTGCTCTCTTCGCCTTTTTTAATATTGGTGGTTGCGAACACGATATTGCCCGAACCATCTTTATTGAGTTTCAGATATTTTGACGCTTGGGCAGTAGCCATCCCGGACATCAACAGGGTAACGGCAGCAGCAGCAAAAACACTAGCGGCACCATCCATGATGCGCCGCAATGATATGCGCGGCGTAACGGATAAATGTGACTTTAATGAGCGCAGTGACTTCATGGCCCCCCCTTGTTAAAAAAATCGAATTTTTAGTATAGCCGCAAGCACCTTATCCTGATAACTTCTGATTGAGTGATGGGGTCGCTAATAATTTTCGCACGCAAGGTTAATGACTCAAACATCTCAACTTCCCCGCCGAAAGCGCTTCAACCCATTTTTGTAAGATGGTTAGCAAGTTAGTAAAGCCGATGGGAAGAGAACAACCATTATGAAAAATTAACGCAGTGTCGCGTGAAGTTGCGCGACGCGCTACGAGTTACCCCATGCGTTACGATTAAACGGGCACAAATTTAGGCAGCGTAACGGTAAAAATGGTTCCCAACTCCTTACTCGATTCCGCGACAATAGTGCCTCCGTGTGCAAGGGTGATTTCGCGCGCGATGAACAGCCCCAGGCCAGAACGGCCGGGCATCGGACCACTCCCGGTGACTACATTCGTTAGCTGTACCAGTGGGTCAAAAATGGCCTGCAGTTTGTGGGCAGGGATAATCGATCCAAAATTGCCCACGCTAACGATGATTGAATCAGGCTCAATTCTCGCCGTCAGCGTGATGTTACGTTCAGCCGAGCCATGGTGGAATGCATTGTCGAGAAGATTCGCAAAAACTTGTTGGAGACGATCTCCGTCAAAATCTCCCTCAAAATTATCTCCATCTCCCGCTATTTTTAACTCAAATACGCATTCGGGATGTGCCGCTACCGCACCGTCCAGGGCGGCTTTACAGACTTTCATCGCGTCTGCACGGCGACGATTTATCCGCATTTCGCCGCCTAACTGGGTTCGGCCATATTCCAGTAAATCATTCACCATCGCAGTCATGCTGCTAGCACTCGCCACAATTCGCGCACCCGCCGATTGAGTGTCTGCAGTTCCGACAGTAATTTTTTTCAAATATTGGCCGGCTATAGAAATAGCCCCCAATGGGCTTCTTAGATCGTGCCCCAAAATAGCCAGAAAAGTATCCCGCGTTTGCTCCGTTCTTTCTGTGAACGTCTCGATCGATTGGGCTAACGCTTGGTCGAGGGCTTCATTAAAACGAATCATGTCATAGGCAACATCCGGCGAAACGCTGGTAATTTGTTTCAGCCATAATCGAAGTATGGTGGCACGCAATGCACGATATTCTGCAGCTACCTGTCCTAGGGTAAAGCCAATATATTGCCGCAGCGTTCCATGGATGGCCGCCGCGCTATTGCCATCATCGGCAATGGCATCAATTCCCTTTGATTTATCAGCTTGCTGCTTGGCTGTTTGTGGAATCTCGATGTCCGCCGAGAGTTCTTCTAAAATTTGCGCTGCATGATCTCTCAAAGCAAGCATTGACTTTCCGGTACTCGCCGGAAAAAGAGTGCGTGCAAACGCATCCCATTCTTTTAAAATTTCGCTACGGTTAGCAATAATAAAAGCAGACAACTTCATGGTGGAAGCTCCGGATAGGATGGCGGTTACGATGGCAATTGCATTAACAAACCCCTATTTTAACGCAGCTACGGTTCATAGTTTTAATCTTTGTCTGCAAAGATCAATTTGGACGATGGCATGAATTGATCGCAAGTGAGTATCGAAAATAATTAATAATTGACGTTAGCCACCTCAAACCGGAATCCACAGCGGCGGTAACGCAGGCAAGCTGCGCAAAATCTGCGCCAATGAACCATCCCGCACCAGCGTTGTTGCCACCTCAATATCGGGTGCCAGATAACGATCCTGCGGCATAGCCGGGCACTGGGCGCGTAGCAACGCGTGCGCCGATTCGAGGGCGATTGAGGTATGCAGCGGACGTAAAAATTCTATGCCCTGCGCTGCTACGAGCAGCTCTATGCCGATAATGTAGGCCGTGTTGGCAATCATCGGCTGCAGGCGTCGTGCGGCGAAGGTGGCCATGGATACATGGTCTTCCTGATTAGCGCTGGTCGGCAAACTATCCACACTGGCAGGATGCGCTAGAGATTTATTTTCGGACGCGAGCGATGCGGCCGTCACATGCGCGATCATGAAACCGCTGTTGAGTCCGGCATCGGCGGTGAGGAATGGCGGCAATCGCGAGACGCTGCTGTCAATCAACATCGCGATACGACGCTCCGCAATCGCGCCGACTTCGGCAATCGCCAGCGCCATCGCGTCCGCCACCAACGCGACCGGCTCCGCATGAAAATTGCCCCCGGAAATCAACATCCCGTCTTCGACAAACACCAGCGGGTTGTCCGTGACCGCGTTGGCCTCACGCAGCAACACGAGTGCGGCATGGCGCAATTGATCGAGGCAGGCACCGACCACTTGCGGCTGGCAGCGCAGGCAATACGGATCTTGCACGCGATCATCACCATCAAGATGTGAATGGCGAATGGCGCTGCCATCGAGCAGCGCACGATAATATTTTGCAACATCAATTTGCCCCGGCTGCCCGCGCAGCGCGTGTATGCGCGGATCGAACGGGCCATCACTGCCGCGCGCCGCATCTACCGTGAGCGCGCCAACGACGAGAGCCGCTTCCAGCACCGGCTCAAATTCAAACAACGCATGCAACGCAAGCGCAGTCGAGGTCTGGGTGCCGTTGATCAGCGCCAGCCCCTCTTTCGCACCGAGCTTGAGCGGGGCAATCCCCGCTTTGAGCAGTAGCGGGGCGGCAGGCTGACGCAACCCATCGACCAGCATTTCACCCTCACCCATCAACGCCAGCGTCATGTGCGCAAGCGGCGCTAAATCACCCGATGCACCGACCGAACCTTGCGAAGGAATGTAAGGCACTAACCCCGCGTTATGCACCGCGATCAGGGTTTCAATAATTCCCACGCGCACACCAGAATAGCCACGGGCAAGGCTAGCGGCTTTAAGTGCCAGCATAAGTCGCACCACCGCTGGTGCCAGTGGTTCACCTACGCCAACACTATGCGAGCGGATTAAATTGACTTGCAGAATATCAAGTTGCGCCTGACTGATGCGCTGATGGGCGAGCTTGCCAAAGCCGGTATTGACGCCATACACCGGCTCATCGCTTTGAGCGGCACGCTGCACAACACTGGCACTGGCGCGCACCGCGTTCCATGCGGATGCATCAATAGACAGCGGCTGGCAATCGGCGTGAATGGCTTGCAATTCATCGAGATTGAAATGACCCGGCTTTACGCTCAATGTGGTCAAGGTAGTAAGCATTTTCATATGGACAACATCGGCATATTGAGGCCCTGCTCGCGTGCACAGTCAATCGCGCCTTCGTAACCGGCATCAGCATGCCGCATCACACCGGTCGCCGGATCGTTCCACAGCACCCGCTCAATGCGCTTCGCGGCTTCATCTGTACCGTCACACACGATCACCACACCGGCGTGTTGCGAGTAGCCCATGCCGACGCCGCCGCCGTGATGGAGCGAGACCCAAGTGGCGCCTCCGGCCGTATTGAGCAGCGCATTCAATAACGGCCAGTCGGACACCGCATCGCTTCCATCACGCATCGCCTCGGTCTCGCGATTGGGGCTCGCGACCGAGCCGGCATCGAGATGGTCGCGACCAATTACGATCGGAGCTTTTAATTCACCCCTTTTTACCATGTCATTAAACGCCAAACCGGCGCGATGCCGGTCACCCAGGCCAATCCAGCAAATCCGCGCTGGCAATCCTTGAAATGCAATACGTTCACTGGCCATATCGAGCCAGCGATGCAAATCTTTATCATCAGGAAAAAGCGTTTTCATTTTTGCGTCGGTCTTACGAATATCATCCGCGTCGCCCGACAACGCGACCCAGCGGAATGGGCCTTTACCGCGACAGAACAAGGGTCGAATATACGCAGGGACAAAGCCAGGCACATCAAACGCATTTTTCACACCCTGATCAAAAGCGACCTGCCGAATATTGTTGCCGTAATCTGTTGTGGGCACGCCCATCGTTTGAAAATCGAGCAGCGCCTGTACATGCACCGCACAGCTTTTCGCCGCCGCAATTCGTAGCTCGGCATGTTGGGTGGCATCGTTTTGTGCAGCACGCCATTGCGCATTTGTCCAGCCAGCGGGCAGATAGCCATTCACCAAATCATGTGCGGAGGTTTGATCAGTAACCAGATCGGGGCGCATGCCACCCAATTTGGCACGCCGAACCAGCTCTGGCAAAATTTCTGCGGCGTTGCCGAGCAGGCCAATTGAAATGGCTTTTTTCTCATGGATATATACGGCTATACGTGCCAGCGCATCCTCCAAATTATCCGCCTGTTCATCCAGATAGCGCGTCTTGATGCGTGCATCAATGCGCGATTGCTGACATTCAATATTGAGCGATGACGCGCCCGCAAAGCTGGCCGCCAGTGGCTGCGCACCACCCATGCCGCCCAAACCTGCAGTCAGAAACCAGCGACCGCTCAAGTCGCCCCCATAATGCTGGCGACCGGCTTCGACAAAGGTTTCATAAGTGCCCTGCACAATGCCCTGGGTACCAATATAAATCCATGAGCCGGCCGTCATCTGGCCGTACATCATCAACCCCTTGCGATCCAGCTCATCGAAATGTTCCCACGTCGCCCATTTCGGCACCAGATTCGAATTTGCGATCAGCACACGCGGCGCATCGGCGTGGGTGCGAAACACGCCCACCGGCTTGCCCGATTGAATCAATAGGGTCTCATCAGCTTTCAATACCCGCAGCGCGACCAAAATAGCTTCATAGCATTCCCAATTACGCGCCGCCTTGCCGATACCGCCATACACCACGAGTGCATCCGGGTTTTCGGCCACCTCAGGGTCAAGATTATTTTGCAGCATGCGATAAGCCGCTTCGATCAGCCAGTTGTGGCAGACGATCTCGGTGCCACGAGGCGCGCGGACCCGATGAGGAGCGGCCGCTTTTTTGCTGATGGATAAATCATTCATGGGGGACCTCTGGTGTTTACATCAACGGGTGCGGGTCAGCGTTTAAATTTAATCTACACAATGCAGAAATCCTACTTGTCTAGACAAGTGCAGTCAAGTATTCTTTCATCCATGGTCAATACATCCCCAGCCCCTGCCGCGCCGTACGCTCAGGTAAAACAATATCTGAAGAAACATCTTCAGCGGGGCCGCTGGCCGCCCGGGGCGCTGATGCCATCCGAGGCAGAGCTGGTGGCCGAATTCGGCGTGAGCCGGATGACGGTCAATCGTGCTTTTCGTGAATTGCAGGTTGAGGGCCTGATTAATCGCGTGCAGGGTGTTGGCACTTTTGCCGCATCTTTGCACCGTGTCTCATCAACTCTCAAAATCCGCGATCTGCACAGCGAAATCGTTGCCCGCGGCCATGCCCATCATGCAGAGATTCATGTCGCCCGTGAAGAATCCGCGACCGCAGCTGTCGCTGAGCGCCTCGGCCTCCTTAAAGGTGCTGCGGTATTCCACACCTTGATCGTGCATCATGAAAACGATGTGCCTTTGCAGTGTGAAGATCGCTATGTGAATCCCGCTTGCGCACCGGATTATTTACGGGTTGATTTTACGCAGACAACGCCAACCCACTATCTGCTGGAGGTTGCCCCGCTATGGGAGGCGCAATATTCAATTGAGGCGGCTGCACCGACGGCGAGAGAGGCAAAATTACTTGGCATCGCCCGTCATGATGCATGCCTTATTATGGTGCGGCGCACTGTGAGCCGCAATCTGCCGGTGACCGTGGCGCGATTAGTGCATCCAGGCTCGCGCTATCTGCTCGAAGGACAGTTCAAACCATGAAGCCCGACATAATCCAGATGCATGAGATCGCACCGCAAGCATGGCGCAATGGTGGCGGCCAGACGCGTGAACTACGCCGATGGCCGCGTACAGATTCGCCGTGGCAAATGCGCATTAGCTTGGCTGATATTGAACATGATGGCCCCTTCTCAGCGTTTGAAAATGTGCAGCGCTGGTTCGTGGTGGTGGCAGGTGCTGGCGTCAGATTACGGTTCACCGATGATGAAAAACACCTAACAAACACCAGCGCCCCACTATGTTTTGAGGGTGGCTCGCCGCCCGATTGTCAGTTGATCGATGGGCCCACACGCGATTTGAATCTGATGGTTCGCGAGGGCTCAGGCAGTATGCACACCACCTGGGATCGGCTGGCATGGCGCACCACGTCGGCACAATGCGGATTATTCGCGGCTGAAGCGGGATTTATCCATATCGGCGCAAAACCGGTGGCACCGATTGCCGCGCATACATTGGTGTGGTTCGAACAAACGCCGCCATCTCCACTTCTGTTTGAGGTGTTACATCCGTCCACCAACCCGGCGGGCTGGTGGTTAAGCTTTACAGCAAAAGAGCAGCGTTAATGACCACGCTATGGCACAACGCAAAAATCGCGACGATGACCCGCGCCACCGCTTGGGGCTTGATCGAACGCGGCGCGATTGTCACCGATGATGCAAGCATCATCTGGGTTGGCGCCGAGGCAGAATGCCCTGCTGAGCTGATGTCACACATCACCGTACGACATGATCTTGAGCGCGCTTTACTTACGCCGGGCCTGATCGATTGTCACACTCATCTGGTGTATGGCGGGGATCGAGCGAAAGAGTTCGAGCTCAGGTTGCAAGGCGCAAGCTATGCCGAGATTGCGCACGCTGGGGGCGGGATTCGATCAACGGTGTTAGCAACGCGCCGTGCAGACGATGCGACGCTGTTCAAAACCGGCTGCGCACGTGCCCGTCTGCTCATGGCCGAAGGCGTAACAACGCTGGAAATAAAATCTGGCTACGGACTGACGCAGCTAGACGAGGCACGCATGCTACGAGTGGCTCGATTGATCGGTGAGGCGTTGCAGATTACGGTGCGCACTACTTATCTTGCCGCGCACGCGCTACCGCCCGAGTTTGACGGCCGTGCTGATGATTATATTGATGCGCTAAATGATTGGATGACAGCACTGAATGCGGAGAGTCTGATTGACGCGGTGGATGGATTCTGTGAGCACATCGGTTTCACGCCATCACAGACGCGACGCGTATTTGCCCGCGCCCAACATATAGGTCTGCCAGTCAAGTTACATGCTGAACAATTATCCGACCAAAGTGGCGCAGCACTGGCGGCAGAATTCAATGCGCTATCCTGCGATCACCTTGAGTTTTTAAGCGCACATGGCGTACAAGCCATGCAGAACAGCGGCAGTGTCGCGGTATTACTGCCTGGTGCGTTTTATTTTTTGCGTGCAACCCAATTGCCGCCGATACAGGCGCTGCGTGATGCCGGGGTGCCGATAGCGGTCGCCACCGACCATAACCCCGGAACATCGCCCTGCCTGTCGCCCCTGCTGATGCTCAATATGGCCTGCACGCTATTTCGCCTCACGCCCGAAGAGGCATTACGTGGCATGACCGTAAACGCAGCGTGTGCACTCGGCTTGGCGGCAACTCACGGCACGCTGGAGATGGGCAAGCGTGCTGATTTCGCGGTGTGGGATGTGGATCATCCTCATGAACTGGCCTACTGGTTTGGGCATAACCCCTGTCGGCATATCGTCACGGGTGGCAAGATGCGCGAACGGTGATCAACCCCATGAACGAACCTATTTTTACCCTGCAACAAGGTTCGTTACCGCTGCTGGTCAGCCTGCCGCATGTGGGCACCGTGATTCCGGCTGCGCTGCGCCTACACTATGTTAGCCGCGCACTCGCGACCGAAGATACTGACTGGCATCTCGACAAACTGTACGACTTTGCAGCTGCGATGGGTGCCAGCATGCTGGTGCCCCTCTATTCACGCTACGTGATCGACCTTAATCGTCCGCCCGAAAATAAGCCTCTGTACGCAGACCTAAACAACACCGAGCTATGCCCTACCCGCGCCTTCAGTGGCGTTGCGCTTTATCTTGCGGGTGCAGCACCCGATGATGCCGAAATCGCGCGACGACGCGATCACTATTGGCAGCCTTACCACGATGCACTGTCTGCCGAGCTTGAACGTCTGCGCTCAATTCATGGATATGCCATTTTGTTTGACGGGCACAGCATCAAATCCGAATTGCCATGGTTGTTCGAGGGCCGCTTGCCTGATCTGAATCTCGGCACGGTAAATGGCAGCAGTTGTGCGGCATCGCTGCGGTCGGCATTGTCCGTCGCGCTGCAATCGCAATCACAGGCTACGCATGTTGTGGATGGCCGCTTCAAGGGTGGCTACATCACCCGCCACTATGGCCGACCTGATTTGCAGGTGCATGCCGTGCAACTTGAAATGTGCTGGCATTGTTATATGCCGGAGTGCGCGCCCTTTCGGTATGACTCGACCCGGGCAGCGCATCTGCAACCGCTATTGAAAAAATTCATCCAAACCATGATCGACTGGAAACCCGATGTCTAATCCACAACGCTTATGGGCACCGCGTGCCTGGCTGGCCGATGGCTGGCATCACCGCGTGTTACTCACGATCGGCGCGGATGGCCATTGGGCAGACGTGGTGGCAGATAGCGCCCCGCCTGCCGATGCCATGGTGCTGACAGGCACAGCGCTGCCGGGCTTGGTCAACGCGCACAGCCATGCGTTTCAGCGCGCCTTTGCGGGCCTCGCTGAGCGAAACGAAAATGGAGCCGACACTTTCTGGTCGTGGCGCGAACGCATGTATCGGGTTGCACTGCGCATCACGCCTGAGCAACTTGAAGCGATCGCCGCACAACTCTATGTGGAGTTGTTACGTGGTGGCTATACCCAAGTCTGCGAGTTTCACTACCTGCAACATGATCCGGAGGGCACACCCTATGCAGACCCACTACGGCTGTCGTGGGCGCTGGCTGATGCGGCTCACCATGCTGGCGTGGGTCTTACCATGCTGCCGGTGTTGTACGAACGTGCCGGATTCAATCAATCTACATTGCATCTTGATCAGCGGCGTTTTGCCACTACGCCTGCCAGCGTGTGGGCCGCTCGTGAAGCATTGCAGCGCAGCGCTCGGCCACTGCTGAATGCTGGGGTCGCAATTCATTCACTACGTGCCTGCACACCCGCCTCCATCGTTTTATTGCGCGCGCTCACCAGCGGCATGGATGATGGCCCCATGCATATCCATGTTAGCGAACAGGTGCAGGAAGTTGAAGCGTGCGTCGCAACTCTCGGCGCACGGCCTGTCGAATGGCTGGCACGTGAAGGCTTGCTTGATCCGCGCTGGCAACTGGTACACGCCACCCATACGGTGACGAAGGAAATAGATGCGGTTGCACAAAGCCGCGCAGGTGTAGTGATCTGCCCAAGTACCGAGGCCAATCTGGGTGATGGCTTGTGCGATTTGCAGCACTGGCTTGCAAGCGCCACACCGATGTCAATTGGCTCCGACAGCCACGTCACGCGTGACTGGCGCGAAGAATTGCGGCTACTTGAATATGGCCAGCGTCTCAAGCTGCAGGAACGCAATATCAGTGCATCTGCGCTGCAGGACATGCCCTCAACCGCTGAGCGGCTTTGGCGGCGTGTACAAAGCGGCGGCGCGGCGGCAGCCGGATTCAAGCATTGGGGTCTGACCGTTGGCGCACGCGCGGATTTGCTGGTGATGGAATCGCGCGATAGCAATCTGCTCGGTGTGCCGAATGCGCAGCAACTCGATGCGCTAATATTTTCCAGCCCGACCAACCCGTGGCGTGAAGTGCTGGTGGCGGGCCAATGGGTGGTGCGCGCACATCATCATGCACGTGCTGATGACATTGCGGGCCGGTTTGGTGAGGCAATGCGGTCGCTGTGGGGTGAAGCGGATTAAGGTTGCGTGTCAGCGGCATTCCGCGCAAAATTAATGTTGTAATTTCTATAACATTTCGGAGGGAAATATCATGCAGCCGATTCGCTTGCTCGTAAAAGCTACCGCCTGTTTTGCCCTATTTGCCGGTCTCATTTCTGCCACCGCGCAAGATTCGCCAGGACGCACCGAAATGAAACGTGCCGATTTATCCGGTGCACCCGGCATGGAAGTTGTCAGCTCCATCGTTGAATTTAAACCCGGTGATGAAGTAGCACGACACACCCATCACGGCGTAGAAAGTGGCTATATTTTGCAGGGCGCCAAAGTCCAGTATCCAGGCAAAGAAGCCATCACGCTCGAAGCTGGCGCGCCCATTTTGAATCTACGCGATGTGGTGCATGGCGGCTATAAAGTGGTCGGCGATAAATCGCTGAAATTGTTCACGGTACATGTCGTTGATAAAGGCAAGCCACTGTACGAATACGTGAAGTAATGTTTCAGATTAGTGCCACCCGCCGATACATGAAAATGTTTTCAACGAACAAACTCTAGTATTGACCAGTGTTTCAAGCCACAAGTAGTTGAAAGTACCCGTCAATACTAGAGTTTCACTTTAAAAATATCTTGCTGACTTTAAACGCTTGCCTGCTTTTTTATCCCAACGGCTCAAACAGCGCCTTCAAATCATCCGCATTCAAGGCCTTGGTTGCACCGGTATCGCCGGCGAGAATACCCGCTGCCAATGCCGCTTTGCCCGCTTGTAGTGCCACGATTTTTTCCTCAACCGTGCCGCGGGCGACGAGCTTGTAAACAAACACGGGCTTGGTTTGGCCGATGCGATGGGCGCGGTCGGTCGCCTGATTTTCTACCGCCGGATTCCACCAGGGATCGTAGTGAATCACGGTATCGGCGGCGGTCAAGGTAAGGCCGGTACCGCCCGCTTTCAAACTGATGAGAAATAAATTGACTTCGCCATCCTGAAATTTTTTCACCGGGGTTACACGATCACGCGTGTCGCCGGTGAGCTTGACATAGGCGATTTTGCGTGCAGTGAGTTCAGCCTCGATCAACGTCAGCATGCTGGTAAATTGCGAGAACACCAGAATCGAACGGCCTTCATCAAGCAGCTCCTGCAGCATGTCTATCAACACCTCAAGCTTGGCTGAGGGGGGTGGCTTTTGTGAGTTGGTTGAGACACTTTTGAGCAAGCGCGGATCACAGCAAATTTGCCGTAATTTCAGCAGCGCGTCGAGCACAATAATATGGCTTTTGGCGAAACCGTGCGCGGCGATTTCATCGCGCACCCGCTTGTCCATCGCCACCCGAACCGTTTCATACAGATCGGCCTGTGCGCCGCTGATGTCGATCTCGCGGATGATCTCGGTTTTCGGCGGCAGGTCTTTGGCGACAGCCGCCTTGGTACGACGCAACAAAAATGGTTTGATACGTCGCGCCAGAAAAGCCCGGCGCGCGCTGTCCCCTTCGCGTTCAATCGGGGTGCGGTAATGTTGACGAAAGCTGCGCTCATCGCCCAGAAAGCCGGGCAGCAGAAAATTAAACAGTGACCATAGCTCACCAAGATGATTTTCCAGCGGTGTGCCGGTTAAACATAGCCGATGCTTGGCCGACAGTTCAGCAGCAATGACGGCGGCTTTGGTTTTAGCATTTTTGATATTTTGTGCTTCATCGAGAACCAGCAAATGCCATTTATGCTTTTTCAGCTCGACCTCATCGCGGGCCAGCAGCGCATAAGTTGTTAACACCAGATCATGCGCGCTGATCTGCTCGAAATTTTTCTTGCGGTCGGTACCGTGCGAGAGCAGCACTTTGAGTGTCGGGGTGAATTTGGCGGCTTCTGATTGCCATACATTCATCATGCTGGTCGGGGCCACCACCAGCACCGGGCAACCTAGTCGGCCTGCCGCTTTTTCCACCAAAATATGTGCGAGCGTCTGCACAGTTTTGCCCAAACCCATATCATCTGCCAGTACCCCGCCCAAATCGTACGCGGTCAAAAATTGCAGCCAGGCCAGACCGTCTTGTTGATACGGTCTGAGTGACGCCATAAAATTTTTGGGTGTGGCTACGGCCGCCACAGCGGTAAATCCCGCCAGCTTTTCACCTAACGCAAGCAACCGCTCACCGCCCACCCAGCGCAGCTTGAGCGCGTGGTCCAGATCGGCTAACCGCGCTGCATCCAGGACGGGCAAACGCAGCTTACGCGTGGTGCTGTCACCATCATCGCGCATGGCAATTTCATGGAGTACGGTGAGCATGGCACGCACCCGCGCAAAGGGTAGTGAGACGCTGCGCCCGTCCGTTAATGGCAGTGGCACCAGCACCTCCGTGTCATCACCACGACGCGCAATTGCATCCGCGCTCCAGTCGGCCGGGGCGGCGCGAATCAGCTTGAGCAAAATCGGAATCAGGCTCAAGCGCACGCCCTCCACTTCGATGCCGATTTCAATATCAAACCAGGCGTTGCCGGACTCTTCTACATCGCCATACCACTCGCTGACGGCGGCAAGATTAAAGCGGAATGCGGGCGTCATTTCGACCCGCCAGCCCGCGGCACGCAAGGCGGGCACGACGGTCTGCACAAACGCGGTCCAAGCGTGATCAAGGTCAGGATTAACTGGCACAAATGTATTCTGCATACCGGTCGTCATGCCGCGCGACACGGCTTTTTCGGCGGCTTCAAAACCGGCAGCGCGTAATTCAGCACGAGCATTTTTTTCAGTCTCCGGATGGCGCAATACCCGCGTGATTTTTTGATTCTCGAAGCGCGTAATCTCGTGAGGCTTTTTATCGTTTGGTTTGGACGCGGCTCGAGCCACGATGCGTTCACCCAAATAATCAAACGCAAGCTTTGCTGTGTCCACAAACGAGGTGATGGATTTCCATGATTGACGATGCCAGCTTTCCAGCTTGTGTGAATCCAATATCAGCACTGGTACAGGACGATAGTCGGCAATGAAAACTTCCGCCACGGTGAGCGGCGGCGGCACGATTTTATGCAGATTGCGCATCGTCATCTCACGCGCCACGCGCTCGACAATGTGCGCGGGGAGGATCGGTGCGGCAGCCAGCAACGATGCCACCGCCGGTGATAGCGCCGTGTGTAACGGGCCGCATTCACCACGCACTGTATCGATGTACCAGGGCGGCGCACTGGGGATCACGATACTGATCGGCGGCGCGGCGCAATCAACCGACAATGCCGCCATGCTTGCGCCATTGGCAAGATGACGCCAGCCGACGCTAGCCTGCCGGGCAGGCGCTTCTATTAAGGGTTTACCCAGCGTGTTCTGAAAATAACAACGGCCGGTGGCGAGAATTTTTTTGAAGGTTTCGTCATAGCGTTTACCGTTTAGACTGAATTCATAGCCATAGCCAAAGCCTTGTTTGGCGAGGGTCAGTGCGTACAAAATTTCCTGATCGATTTCAAGCACGAAACTGGCTGGGTTGCGTATCGCATCCGGATTGTTATAGCGGGCCACGCCGCTCAATGCGCCACTTTTCAATACCCGTGCTGACTTCACCGACAATACCGGCGTGTCGCGACCGCTTTGCGATTTCATTTCGAACACATACAGCAAACGCTGGGCAACACCTTCAGGGTATTCATGGTGTTTTTGAATTTGCGCCTGTTCAAGGCGGCTGAGCCATACATCGATTTCAGTCGGCAGCACTAGATCGCGAACCAGTGGCGCACGAGCCGCTAGATCACGAACCGGCAACGCATTTGGTCTGTCAGTTTTATGTGCATCCAGGCTGGCGGGAAATTTTTGCTCCATGATGACGGCGCGCAGCACGGCTGCCACATGCTTGCAATCATTGCCCACTGGGCAACTACAAACGCCTCTCGCAACCAGCGAGCCGTTGAGCGCTTTGATGCTGATGCTTTGCGCATAGACTTCATCATGTGAGCCCCGCACCGTGCCGATAATGCGTGCCGCGCTCTCATCGCGTTGCTGCCACTCGAACGAAAGTACATAGCCACGGTTGAAAAGCTCAATGCCACGTGAGATGTAACGCGCACTAAACTGACTGGTTGCAGCGGTCCATTGCATCTTCAAAATGGTTTACCCAAATTTATACAAACCCCCATTATGGCCAAGTTACTATTGGAGTTTTAGCTTAATTTAATCAAGCAAACTCCAATTCTGGCGAGGCCTTTCAGCCATTTTTGGCTTAAAACATCCGTAGATAGGTGGGTTTAAAAATTTACAGTTTCCATTAGGCGTTTATGTTGCCGATCTCTGTGTCGCGAAATATTCAGATGTTATTGAGATGGTATTCAGATAAAGTACTCTGGCTGAACCACAAAATATCAATCACTTGATGATTAATATGATAAAAAATTAAGGGAGTTCGCCCTGTTCACTCATGCCACTCAAGCCGCTGATGCCACGCGTACCGCGTTTTCCCGTTCTTTCCGGTCTTACTATCAGGTTTCCGCATGGCCGCTGTCATTAAAGCTGCTGTTAGGATTGTTACTGGTATCGCTGGCGCCATTGTTGATTGCGACCTATGCCATTACCTATCGCAGCACCGAAACGCTACGGCAAACCGAGCTTGAAAGCCTGCAGCAAATTGCGGCCAATATGGCGGGCCGTATTGGCCAGATCCTGACCGACTCGCGCCGCCTGGCCGCCTTTATTGCGTCCGATACCAGCCTGCGCGAGCTGATCAATAAACCCGGTGCCGCCAATGCGGCGCGCGCCAAAGCCCGCATGCAGCAATTACTCGCCGCTAATCCCGATGTTGATCTGGCTATCGTTATGGATAAAAAGGGCGACGCGCTCATGGCCACTGAGCCTACCTCGGTCGGGCGCAACTATCGCTTTCGTGAATATTTTATCTCGGCGATTCAGGGTCGCCCGTACACCTCCGGCATTATTGTTGGTACAGCAGTAGGCGGTTCAGGTGTTTATATTGCGCATCCGATTCAGGACACAGAAGGGTTGGTCACGGGCATTGTGATGGTGCGCCTGACGGCGACCGCGATCGCTGAAATCGTTGAGGATGAACGGCAGAATAAATCCCGCATCGGTTATTTGGTCGACCATGATGGTGTGGTGATCTACCACCCTGACCCGACGTGGGCACAACACAGTCTGTCAGCGCTGCCCCCGGAAACACAGAAACGTATTGTGGAGGATCGACGGTTTGGGAAATCGACGATTGAAAGTCTTGAGTTGCCCGGGCTCGACAACGCCGTCACCAAAACCAAAAACGCCGGTGCTATCCGTTATATAGCCCCTGGCGGCATGGCCCAAGTCGCCGGTTTTTCACCCGTGCGGGTACATCCGTGGACGGTGGTAGTGGAAGCGGGAGAAACCGCCTTTACCGAGCCCATGCGTGCGCTGTTCTGGCGATCCGCAATGATCGTACTGGCGGTAGCGGCATTGTTCGCTCTGTTGGCATGGCGCTTCGCACTCAGTCTGACGCGACCGATTGGCGCACTGACCAAATCAGCTCACGCATTAAGCGACGGCAACTTTGCCAACGCCCATTGTGAAGTGGTTCGCGAGGATGAGATTGGTGTGCTCGCACGCACCTTCAATCAAATGGCGATTACGCTGAAAGAGCGTGAGCATGAGCGCGATATTTTTGGCCGTCTGGTCTCACCTGAAGTACGCGACAAACTGATCAAAGGTGAGCTCAAGTTGGGCGGCGAACAACTGCGGGTGGCGGTGCTGTTTAGCGATATTCGCGGATTCACGCGCATATCGGAAATGGGTGGCGCACACGATGTGGTGTTCATGCTGAATGAATATCTGACCGCGATGGCCGAGGCTGTCAAACCATTCGGCGGCTATGTGAATAATTTTGTCGGCGACGCCATGATTGTAATCTTCGGCGCACCTACCGGCCAGGCCGATCTGGAATGGCGTGCTGTAACCGCCGCGTTTGCCATGCGCGAGCATCTGGCGCTACTCAATGAGCGACGGGTAGAGCGCGGTGATGCGCCGCTCGACAACGGTATCGGCATCGCTTCCGGACGCGTCATCGCCGGTCAAATGGGTTCACCGGATCGCTGCATTTATACTGTAATTGGGGATACGGTAAATATCGCGGCAAGGATCGAAGGGATGACACGCGATTTTGTCCAACACGCTATTCTCGTCAACGACACCGTGGCAAATGCGCTTGCAGCACGGCCAGAAATTGCGGTTACATCATTGGGCCTGCAGGCGGTAAAAGGCCGACAGCAGGCAGTGGCGGTGTTTGCAGTGCATCCTGCTGCTGAGTCTTCTTAATCTTCTGAGTCATGTTATTTTTTTATCACACCCATGGCATTCCTAACCATGCGCCAAACAATCACCGCGCTTGCTGCTGTGGCCAGCAGATGTTTGAGCGTATGGCCACTCACAAAGCCCAGCAGCGCAAGCACCGCATGATCGTTGACCTCAGCGACCTTGGCCAGCACATAGAGAAGAATCGCGAAGCCAAACGCTAAACGATCAGCTTTGGGTGCCGCGTATTGCGCTTGCCAAATCGGGATCAGCAGCAACGGCAAGCCTTGCAACAATAAATAGGGCCGCAAATCCCCTGCGCCCCTATGGCCTGTGATTTGCTCCGTGTAATACCACCACCCCACACTGGCCGCACCGAAGAGTGCCAATGAAAGTGTCACCATCATCGATTGCCGCCAAGTATCGTTGCATATTTGCGCATGCATGCCCGCCAGCAAACCCGCACAGGCCAACGCAATCGGCAAACGATCCCACACCAGCCGCGCATTATCGGGTGCCCAATGGTAGAAGCCAGAACCGATGGCGGTCAGGATCAGTGCGCCCGCGAACAAAAAATAGCCAGGCCATGCAGAAGCCAGCTGGGGCTGATACCGTTGCCGCCAAAATATCGCGAAGCCCCAACCACCTACAAGCGCGAAGCCTAAATTGGATAACACATCAGCCGCATTTGGCATGCCCCAAAGCGCATGGTCATTGGCAAAATCATGGTAATGCGCAGGCTGATAAATCGGCCCATGCACCAGCATCGCAGCCGCAATCAGGACGGTCAGGAAGGTGGGAAGCCAGCGCGTTATAAATACAAATTTTGATGCGGATTTAGGTTTCATCATTTTTTCTCTGGAAGTGCGATAACCCAATGATGTTGTAATAAGTTTTTTTAATGAAGCTTTTTGGCAAAAGTCTTATTTTTCATCAAAAACGTATCAATATTTAGTACGATTAAGCGACACAAAAATAACGTCGTGCCTCATCACCACTAATATTTTTAGTAACCACGTCCGTATTTATTAATTAAATTATCTAAAACAACCTCGGTGGGTACAATTCAGAAGCTGCTAGCCGTGAAGTTACTTCAACATAAAACCGCAGCTTGAAAAAAATAACAGTGCGTCATTGCGCGTCATGTCAGCTCACCAATTCCAAGGGCCCCTGGTTTGTTACTACACCAGGCACAGTTTTTGTACACCGTGCGTATAGAGATTAAAATGTTGAGTACAAAAAGAAGGCGTGCAGCCTGTTGCGCGCGAAATCAAAAGCTCAACTAAAGGAATGGCATTCGGTAATCTTAAATTTGGCGGCCTAATTGGTGCAGGCGTAGATATTGGAACTGGCGCTGCCTATGATTATCCGCAGGTGATTTCTATTCCTCTTGTTTGCGGCCCTAATGACGCATCGTCCGCAGATAAAGTAGCACAAACGGGAAAAGTAGATGAGCCCGCTGCCGTAGCTTCCACCGCATCTGCCGCGGACGTAAAAAAATAACCCGAAAGTCTAACGATCCTCGTACCAATAAGCACGCGTAAATTTTTCTACGCGCTGCTTATCGATCAGCATCCAGAACGCCACGCGTGGCATGCGCAGGAAATAATGCCAATCGCCGTGCTTGTCGAATTTTCGGGTAGAGGTGATGGCTTGTGCACCTTTGGCACGCGCAAAGTGTTGGCGACGGGTGCGACCCAGACGTTTTAAATCCATCAATATTTTTATATCTTCCGCGTACAGCAGGCTTTCATCGTAGCCACCGATAGCTTCAAAATCAGCACGTCGGCAGAATATGACGCCTGCATCAAAGCCCATAAAATAAGCGACTGGTAATGCGGCCAGCCAAGTCGCCCAGATTCCCAGTGACCAGCGATCAGGGTTTACGCCCGAAGCACCCACGATCACGCGTCCTGTTGCCAGTACATCATCAATCGCATTAAAGGTCTCGGCATGAATACGTGAATCAGCATCGATAAAACACACGATCTCGCCACGGGCAATGGCAGCACCTCCATTACGGGCAGCGGCGATGGCACGCTTTTCCACTCGCACGACATGATAGCCGCGTTCAAACGCAACAGCGGCGGTAGCATCAGTTGATGCGTTATCGGCTACGATCACTTCAATCGAATCACAACCGCGGCGATATTGATTGCGCGCCGCGTCAACCGTATCGAGCAAAGCAGGCAGCCACGCCGCTTCGTTATAGGCGGGGATGATCAGCGAAAACAGCGGGGTATTCAAGGGGCTGATTTATTTTTGCACAGCATTATTTCACGCCGCATTTTGCACTGTACTTCGCACCCTATATTACAATTTTGCACGCAGATTTTTATTGAAAAAATCCATGGTGCGAGCCCACGCCAGTTTGGCTGCAGCTTCGTCATAACGCGGCGTGGTATCGTTGTTAAAGCCGTGCTGGGTATTGGCGTAGGTAAACATTTCATATTTCACTTTGGCCGCTTTCAAGGCCGCCTCATAAGCTGGCCAGCCTGCGTTAATGCGTTCATCGCTGCCCGCGTATTGCACCAATATTGGGGCCTTAATTTTTGCTGCATCCTCGGCCTTCGGTGAGGCGCCATAAAACGGCACAGCACCACCCAGATCGGGCAATTGCGTCGCCAGAAAATTGGCAATGCCGCCGCCGTAGCAAAAACCGACCACGCCGATTTTGCCGGTGCAGGCTGACATTGCTTTCAGAAAGCCCACCGCCGCAACAAAATCCATGCGTGCTTTTGCGGGGTCGAGTTTTGAAAATAACTCACGCGCTTTATCCTCGTCGCCGGGATAGCCACCGAGCGGCGTCAAGGCATCGGGTGCGAAGGCGATAAAATTATCCAGCGCCACGCGCCGCGCAATATCTTCAATATGCGGATTGAGGCCGCGGTTTTCATGCACCACCAGCACCGCCGGCAATTTGCCTTCGGTGTTGGCCGGCATCACCAGATAGCCGCGCATCTTGCCGCTGCCATCGGGCGATGCATAGTCGACAAATTTTGCGATGATGCGCGGATCGTCTTTTTTGATCTGCTGTGCTGCGGCAAAATTGGGGCTCAGCATTTCCAGCAGCATGCTGGCCGACACCCCGCCCACCGCATATTTAGTCGCGCTCGACAGAAAGCCGCGACGGTCAATAATACCGTGCACATACTGATCGAAAAGTTTCATCACTGCGGGATCAAAATCGTTAACCGTTTTGCGTGACATGGTGGACCTTCGGGAGTAGTTGGGGGAGCGTAGTTTGAGGAAATAATTAAACGAATTTAGCTGCTCATGAGTGTCGGCCAAAACTGCTGGATGTGCAAGTCTTGTGATCAAGCACCGATGGCATGTCGCTTCGCAACATGATCTGCCGGTCATTTTTAATCAGCGTTTATTTTTAATCGCGTATCGATCAAGCGCTGTCAGGATCTGTTCTTCATAGCGGAACATGGATGAATATTTGCTCTTTACTGTTTCCGGATTAAAGCCCGGGCCGCCGGATAAAAAGATCATGCCGTCACGGGTTTTGGGATTAAACACGATCGCAGAAGTCAGGCCCCACGCATCGCCGAAATGGCCGAAACCGGTAACGCCGCCCGCTTCAACCAGACGATCTCCTTTAAAGCAGCCGTGGCCTTGAGCGCTGCACTGCGCTTTATCAAGCTCCTGCATATCGCGGAAAATTTGCGTGCCCAATCCCCACGCCTGAAATTCACCTTTATAAGTGTCGCCATTACTGCGGGCACCACTCTGGCGATTGTGCCGCCATTGCTCGGACAACATCAGCGCAACCGTTTTTTTGGCGAGGATTTGTTTACTGCCGTGTTTGCCGTGATTCATCAGCATGAACATAATCTGCGCAAGACCTTCTGCGGATAATCGGCAGCTACCCTGCGGGCCAAACAACGTGCCGTTGGTGCCGATCACATAGTCGGATAGTGCGCGCGGCTGCGGCGCTGTCTTGCTGTAATCATCCACCTGCGCCACCCACGGGCCGCTGGTGTTCCAGATTTCTTTGCCGTCGACTTCAGTGCGTTTGCGATATAGCGTTGCAATATCTGCAACTTCTGCGGCTGGAAAATCAGCGGGGTTAAATCCGCCATGTAATTGCATCGGCTCAAAAATCAGGCGCTGCATCAACCGATCAAAGCGTTCGCCAGTGACCCGTTCCATGATGGTGCCGATCACGCCCCACGGAAAATTAGCGTACTCAAAATAGGTGCCGGGCTTGATATTTTTAGTCCACGCAGCACCCGTGCCATAAAGTTTGCCGTCGGGTACCAGCACGTCTTTTAAATCAACCCCGAGTTTGGCTTCCCAATAATAACCAGCGTCATCGCGCAGTGATGAGCGGTGCGATAACAACATACGCAACGTAATAGGGGTGTCGGGAAATTCCGGATGACGCAGTTTGTAACCGAGATAGTCGCTGACATCCTGATCCAGTTTTAATTTGCCCTCTTCCAACAGCTTCATCACCCCGAGAGTGGTAACGAGTTTTGAGATCGACGCAATGCGATAGAGCGTAGCGTTATTCGCCGGCTTGTTATTTGCCGCGTTCAATGGGTCAATGAAACGATTGCCAAATTGCTGGTGATAGACAATTTTTCCATGCCGTACTGCCACCACCGAAAGGCTCGCCAGCGGATGGGCAGGGTCATTTACAATCGAAGCAAGCTCAGTATCGAGCTTGGTATTGGATGAATCACTGGCTATGACCACACCTGCCGTCATGAACGCAACAAAGCACAGGGCAACGGTACAAATACGGCTGATGTTAGTGATACGTGCATTCATCTTATCCTCACGAAAACGCAATCGTCGTTAAAAACTAAAGGAACATCAAAAGCGCTCCAGCAAGCGAGCCCAGTCAGACAATCCAGGTTTTCGCATACCTTTGCAAGCAGTGCGAAAGGCACCAGATTTTGAGCGGGACATATTGATGCTGGATTGCCAACTTGACACTCGTAAAAGCCGCGCACTAGTCGTTTCTACATGTTAACAAACTACTTTGCACTGGACAGCATTGATACCGGCTGTTCAATTGTCGCCATGACCTGATCGATTCTTGAGCCTTCGGTATCGACCACCACAAATTTAACTTCCTGCCAAATCACGCTGTCGGCTTTGCGCGGCCACTTCTTTAGCAGTGACATTAAAAATCCGCTGACCGTCTGATAGTTTTCTTCCATCGGCAAACTAGGCCAGCCGAATAATTCTTTGACATCGCCAATATCGGCCATGCCGTCGATCAGCCAGGCACCTTCACGATCAGTCATTTTTACAATGCTCTTTTCGCGCGCTACTTCCTCAACAATGCGGCCCATGATCGCGGCCATCACATCATTCATGGTGAGCAGGCCGACGATCACGCCGTATTCATTGGCAACCAGCGCGATGTCTTCGCCCGCATTGCGAAATTGGTCAAGACCATCCAGCACGGTAATGGTGTCGGGCACCATTAAAATCGGCTTCATGCCCCACTCTTTTAAAGTGTCGCGATGCAGCCGCAGTGATTGATTATGAATGGCTTTGGCGAGCAGGTCGGCCGCATCAATATAGCCAATCGGGTGATCAATATCGCCACCGGTCACCACAAAACGCGCCTTGGGCTCTTCGGCCAGCACCGTCTTGATGGTTTCTTCATCATCATCAACATCGATTGAGACAATATTTTGCCGCGGCGTCATCGCGCTGGTAATGGCTTTTTCGTTAAGGCTCAGCACGTTTTGAATCAGGTGATGTGCATCGCGATCTACTGCCCCGGCTTCAGCACCGGCGGCCACCATGGCATACACATCATCGGTGGTCACGGCAGCTTCACCTTGTGCGCGGATATTGAAAAAAGTCAGAATGGCATCGACTAATTTTCCACACAGCCACAAAATCGGCGTAAACGGTTTCTGCAATGCGCGCAGCACGGGGGCCAGCGCACAGGCGATGCGTTCAGGTGCGTGAATGGCAATGCGTTTGGGCAGCAAATCACCGAACAATAAAAAAATTCCGGTAATCGCACCCACCGCGAGCGTGAACGACAGCGTATCCCGAAGCCAACCATCGGCCATACCCCAGGCCGCAAACGCGTTGGCGATACGCGCATTAAACGCCGCCTCACCAAATACGCCCGCTAAAATAGCGACCACATTCAAACCGATTTGGACAATTCCTAAAAAACCGTTGGGATTATCTTTGAGAAACAGCACCACATCCGCGCCCGCCTGGCCGGCATCGCGCAACTGCATCAGCTTGATCCGCTTGGCGCTGGCAATCGATAACTCTGACAATGCCAAAAACGCATTAAATGCGATCAGCAGCAACAGAATAAATACGGTATCGGTCAGCGACATGATCGCGCCGCTATTGAATTTGAAGCCCGGTAAGCAGTCAAGACATGACCAATGAGATGCGCATCGCGATGGCTAGGTGCCGGAGACGACCGCGCGGAGATATGAGTTTTGATTGAATACATAAGTAGCACAACTGGTATGGCGTCTTGTGGCGAAACATCCGTAAATGAGAATCGGAAATGCTTCGAAAGGCGCGCCAATGCTCGTGATTTTAGGTTGGTTTATTGCGCTAGGCAGAATAGAGGGCTGGTTGGAATACCAATATAATACCAGCTAGCGTAGTTTTTCGTCTGCCTAAATATCGTGCATTGTCGAAATTAGCGATGTGTTTGTGCTTATTGCAGCACCTGCAATATTGGCAGGCAAAAACAGCGTGGCTAAACTCAAATGGGCGCAAATTATTAAACCACTCAGTTGCGAGACAGCGACGCGGCAACCCGACCCATTTTCAGCCTCTGCTCAGCGAAACCATTTTCCTAACGTGTTGGCATGTACCCGTTCAACGCCGGGCGCAAGCCAGTTGCAGACCCAAGGTTGAAATGGTCGTGACACCGCTAGCGCAGCAGCGGCAACCAGGATTGAGCCGAGTATGTCAAATGGAAAATGTACGCCCAGAAATATTCTGCCCCAACTGGTAAGCGTCGCCAGCAGGCCCGCGAGAAATCCTATGCGGCGCAGCGCAGGTTGCCAGCACAATCCGAATGCAAACGTCCACATCAGTGTGGCGTGGTCGCTGGGAAAGCTGTTGTCTGGATCGTGCAGAATAAGTGTGTGACCGATCGGCACCATGAATGGGCGCGGATGGGGCAACAACATTCCAATGACCGCGTTGAGCGACAACGCCAGAAGACAAGCGATGCCAACCATGAGCAACCATTGACGCTCCGCAGAATTACTACGCATCCACGACCACAGCAGCACCGCTGCCAACAGCGCCACGCAATAGTTGCTGGCAAAAACAGCGAACGCGAAACTTAATCCCGAAAGATCAGCAGGCGCATTAATGGCCAGAAACAAGGCCCGGTTAGTGGGCTCAAATAGGAAACGTATAAGCGTTTATAAAGTCAGATTGAGTCTGCACGATGACGTGGTTAAAAAGTGTCTAGCGATCGGCCTTAGCCAGCTTTAAACAACTTGTCATAAGCGGCCAGCAGGGTCTGATGCATCGCGCTACCTTGCATGTCGGGGCCCAGTGTTTCCAGACCGAAGAAACGTTCGCGGCGGCTAATCAGTGCCTCGGCCTGGCGGACCGGTTCGGCACCGTAGAGCAGCACCATGGCATGCCGATAATTATCTACATCATCAACATTGAGCATGCTTTCAATGCAGCGATACACCAGCCTGCGGGCGGGTAGCAGATCGGCAAAATGATGGATCCAGTCACAGCCTTCGAGGATCGCTTCTTCATCATTGACGACAAGCGCCAGCAGGGTTTTTAATTCACCGATGCGTAATTGTTTCCAAGGCGTGTTGTCAGGTATGGCAAGGCCAAGAATTTCCCATAGCGGACGATCATCGCCCATGTTGATGGTCTGCAAATCAGCGAGCAGCACAGCACATTCTGCTTCAGTTAATTCAGCCAAGCGCACCAGCGCGGGCCGAATCGAATTGCCGACACTATTGTTTTCCCACTCAAGATCTTCCACCGGATAAATTTCGGACATGCCAGGCACCAGAATGCGGCAACTGTAAGCGCCCTGCTCGCTAAAATCAGCCACGTAAATATCTCTACCTTCACCGTGAATACAATTCACCAGCCATTGATAATCTTCTTCGGTGGTGGTGCTGAAATTCCAGTTTGCAAATGCAAAGTCCGGCTTATCGCTCATGAAGTGCCAGCTAATCACGCCGCTTGAATCAACAAAATGAATTTCTAAATTGTTGACGGCATTAATTTCTTCCATATCAAAGCCGGGCTCGGGAAAGCCTTCCAGCGCATTGAGCGAGCGCCCCTGCAGCAGCTCGGTCATCGCGCGCTCCAGCGCAATCTCAAAGCGCGGATGGGCGCCATAGCTCGAAAACACACCCTGATCTTTTGGATGCACCAGCGTGACGTTCATGACCGGATAGACGCCACCGAGTGACGCATCCTTAACCAGAATGCCGAACCCCGCTTTACGTAAACCATCAATACCGGCGCGGATATTGGGAAAGCGCGAGATGACATCATCCGGCACATGCGGCAAACACAGGCCTTCGCTTATGATGCGGTACTTGACATGACGTTCGAATATTTCCGACAGCGCCTGGGTGCGCGCTTCCATCAACGTGTTGCCTGCCGCCATGCCGTTGCTGACATATAAATTGCCGATAATGTTTACCGGAATGAAAGTCTCAGCACCATCTCTCAACCGCTTATACGGCAGCGTGCAGATGCCACGTTTAATGTTGCCGGAATTCAAATCCACCAGCACCTCGCCATCAATCGCACCATCCGGATTATAGAAAGTATGTAATTCAGAATTCAGCATTGCCGCTGGCCATTTGCCGTCAGGTGTGGGCGCAAACCAGCGCTCCTGCGGATAATGCACAAAGCCACGATTAGCGCGAGTTTCACCGAGGTAAAAATGAGTCCAGAAATAATGCGTACCGAGACGCTCAAAAAATTCGCCATAGGCACTCGCCCGCGCCGCTAATTCGGTCGCGCCTTTACCATTTGAAAACAGCATCGGGCATTCATGGTCTTTCATGTGCGTAGACCAAATGCCATCAACCTCATGCAACAGCGACGACTCATTCAGTTTAAAACCGCGCGCCGCCAGCTTAGCTTGCATGGTGGCGATGGTCGATTCAAGCGAGGCATCTTTGCCGGGGATGAAGGTGTCGTTGGTGGTAGCGGTGATCATAGGATTTCTTTATGAGTGATATTGAGTGATATTAAGTAATAGGCAATGCGGACGACGAGCAGAATAAATAAGGCTTGAACAATAAACGATGAACGAGAGCATCAATGGGTGATAAGACTAACACCAGAAGCGGGCCGGTTTGATTTCATCAAACGGCAAGACGCAGTGTACTTTAATTTTTATAAACTCTAGAGCAGGCGCGGGTCAACAGCTTTTTTTGGCTTGAAACACCCGTGGATACTAGTGTTTGTATTTTTATTTAGCCCTCATTATTTGGCGCGAATGAATAGCAGCTTATGACAAACGAGTGATATTCTCATACCTGGTAATGACATTCCAACCCATAAGGATGATCCGATGAACCCCGCAAAAATAAGCGCTCTCCTCGATACTTTAAAAGCGGCATGCAGCCGACAATTTCGGTTTAATCCGCGACGGGTTGCCGCTAACATGCGCTATGTGAAAACGGAGGGCAACGCACCAAACCTGGTTCATATTTTCCGCGATTCTCACACTCACTCACAGATCGAGCTGAAGCTGACGATGGTGACACTGCGCGAACGGCAGGCCGACGATACTCACCACGCCCATTGGAGCGAAGCCGAGAAAACGCGTTACCGCCATACCGATGCCGAGATCGATGCCGAAATCGTCGCGAAACAGGCGGCGTTCGATTACACCCGCAGTTGTGCGCTCTATCAAGACCATCGGGAATTTTTACTATCTCACAACAAGAGCTGGCCTACTTATCAGCCCGGCAACCCTACCGCGCGTGAGGCCGCTCGAGCGCTAATCGGCACGCTGAGCGCCGCGCATGATCCGCGCCTCGCCGACTTCGCCGCACAGATGCAAACCGACGACGCGGAAGAGCTGACGCATTTGCTGCTGGCCCCTTGCCATATTGAGGTTGAAGAGCGGGCCCGCCCCGCAAGTTAGTTCAGCTTGCTCGTTCCGCAAACGGTGCTGCCCAACCCGTGCTTTAGTGCTTGGCCGCATCCGTCACCACTTTATTGTCCGCCGCCACCTTCATGAAGCGCTCTTTCTCTTCTTCGCGATCATTGAATAAAATACCTTTTTTCATCCACTCGGGCGCTGCCGCGCCTTTTAGGAAGTGATCAAAATATTGATGCATGCGCAGCGCAAAATCTTTTTGGTCAGCACGCCGACGCAGATTGTGCAATTGGCCGTTGTAATTAAAAAGATAGGCTTCTTTTTCATGACGGCGCAACGCGAGAAATAACTCAATGCCCTGATACCAAGGCACCGCATCATCGGCATCGTTCGCCAAAATCAGCAGCGGGGTTTGCACTTTCGTGATGTGGAAAATCGGCGAATTAGCGAGATACACATTCGGCGCTTCATACAGACTCTTGCCAATGCGACTTTGCTGCTGCTCGTACTGAAATTGGCGCGGTAAACCAGAGCCCCAACGAATACCGGAATACGCGCTCGTCATATTGCCCACCGGTGCGCCCGCTTCCGCTGCGCGAAAACGATTGGTTTGCGTGACCATCCAGGCGATCTGATACCCGCCCCATGAATGTCCCTGAATACCAATCGCTTTTTCATCAATGCCACCCTGTTTAACCAGCGCGTCGATTGCCGGCAACACCGCATCCAGCGCATTTTTACCGGGCTCACCGAGGGTGTACGCAATATCGGGCATCAGTACCACGTAACCATTGCTAACGTAAAGCGCCGGATTGATACCATTACTCGGCGCAGGGTTGCTGAAATTATGCACGTTCTGAGAAAGACGCTCGTAGATATAAACCATCAGCGGATATTTCTTGCGGGGATCAAAATTATCCGGCTTGTAGACGGCGGCTTTCAGGGGCACACCCCGGGCATTTTTAAAACTCATCAGCTTGCCGGTTCCCCATGTGAACGGCGCCATCTGCGCCACGCCGTCGGTGGCAATCGTTGTTTTGGCGAATGTCGAATCTGTGATGTGCAGATCGGGATAAGTATCAAAACGCGACGCGCTCAGCAACAACCGATCTGCATCTTGCGCACGGCCCACATAGCGAAAATTTTTATCGCCCCAGATGAGACGGCGCAATGGCATGGAACCCGCATTACTTGCCTTGCCAGCCTGGCTCTCCATCGCGGCCTTGCTCAGATTAAACCCGGTCTGAAAAAATCCGGTGGCCCTGGTCTCATCGCTTTCGCCGCGCAGCACCAGCGGCTTGCTAACATCGATCCCGCGTTCTTCGTCATCCTCATCCAACGGATTGATACGCTGCACGCGCAGACGCACCTGGGTCTTGCGGCCCTCACCACGCGTCAGATTGATGGCCGTACGACCATCCATAAAAATCTGCCATACATCAAAACGGTCGTAGATCAACAGCGATTGACTGTCACTCATCCAACCGCCGCTCCCATAAGGCCCAGCCGGCCCGGGCGTATCGTGCTCTTCGTTATAGACCGCCACACCCAGCTTTGCGGTCAAATTTTTGAGGCTGCCATTGAGCGTATCAAGCGCGTGCCAGTGCTTGTTTTGATATACCACCCACCACTTACCGTCGGGTGACCATTGATCCTGCGCCATAGCGCCACTACCACCGCCGCCGCCCTCACCACTAATGCGAAACTTTTGTACAGCCAGTTTGCGCATGCCGTTGACCGGATTGATCACGTAGAGATCAGCATAATTATCGTCGTAGTCAACCAGACGACGATAGCGGCGATCATCCATGCCAACCGCACGATTGCCATCATCGCTAAGCGATACGCTACGCAGGGTTTCATCGGCAAGCTGGGTGTAGCGGCGGGTAGTCAAATCCAGCACCCCACGATAGCTGCGGTTGCGGTCCTGCAGTGCACGTATTTTTTGCATAGGCTGAACCTGGTCATCATTCCAGCGCCATAAATCCGCAACTACTTTTTCTTCATCAGTTGGCCCTGCATTGGGGGCACGCGGCAATTTACCCGGCAGCATTGCGGGCACATAAAGCTTTTTACCATCACGCGAAAACGCCACAGCACCCAGAGCACCCACAGCACTCTTATCACTGACCACCATACCAGTCGGGAATCCGGCAGTTGTCGATGACACGACTTCACCTGCATTACCCGCAGCGTCTGCTTGACGCGACCAGAGATACAGTTTGAATTGCGGCATCTTTGCCCCCGCATCATCGCGATCACTCAGGAAAGCCACCTGAGTTTGTTCGCGATCCCACACCAGTTTGCTGTATTTGCCTTTACCGCTTAGCAGCACCACAGGCGATGCGATTGTTTGTGGAGCGATTGCGTACACGCCATTATCAGTGGCCGCTTTTGAAGCGGTGGCAAACAGCAATGTTTTGCCATCGCGCGCGAAAGAAGATTCGATTACATCGGCAAAGCTACGTTGATGGCCGGTTGAGAGATCACGCAGGACGAGTTCGGTACCATATTTTTTCTTGGCTGCTGTGTTAGCTATGGTTTTTGCCCCGGTGGCGGCCTGATCGATTTCGCTGGCCGCGTTGGTCGCTTCATTTTTTGCAGCATCCGTTTTTATGGCATCGGTTTTGATTTCTTCTTTTAAATAAGCTACCCATGCCCCGCCTTTTGCAGGCACCTGCATGCTTTTGACATTGGCGATACGCACCGCCTGGGCGCTGCCCAAATTTATTATCATTAAACCACCCTTGGGCATTTCTTCGGGCTTCTTGCGCGCCACTCTTGCCGCCTGCGTGTCCACTTTTGTCGGGTAAGTTGTCGCGACCACAAATCGGCTATCGCTGGTAAATACGATGCGAATGGCACGCGGGATGGGCGGCGCATCCGGGTTTTCTGTATTGGGTGTCGTCATGGGTGGCGGCAGTGCACCGACCCGTTCGCGACGCTCTTTACCCGTTGCCAGTTCGCGTATAACCAGCTCACCATCACCATCCTGCGGCTGCAGCGCATACGCCAGCCATTTACCATCGCGTGACAGCATAGGCGTGGCAATTGTTTGCCACGCATCGAAATCAGCATGCGTCAGCGGGCGCTTGGCGGCGCTGCCATTGGCTTGGACGCTGGCTTTATTAGACCCACTATCGGCAACCGCGGACAAGCTAAAAGGCAGTGTCAAACAAAATAGCACTGCCGCTAATAATGCACATGAGCTATCGCAACGCGCCAATAATAATTTCATGCAGATGCTCCGTTTGGGCTAAAAAATGAAGAGGGATTGAAAATCCAGAGGGCCAAATTGCCAGGCTGCAGGTGCAGCTTACTATATTGAGATAGGCGCGTTTTTAAGGAGCGCACGCAAGTGACGGCGATCAACCTCAGCTATTTTTATGGTGACATTGGTTAGTCTTCCGCTTGATGCTGCGTGCTCAGCCAATAGCCATCCTTGCGGCTGCGCTTTAGCTCAAGCGCAAATTTGGAGAATTCCAGTCCGTAGCGCTTTTGCATCGCCTTGGCCTGACTTTCAATCCAGCGCCAACGCGGCTCAAAGGCTGCATCACGAAACGCAAATACTAAATAATTACCGTCGTTCTCAACCGGAAGCACCATGATATTGTCAGCAAACACATCCGCAATCATCTGTAGATGGGCAGCTCGTTCAGCTTTCGGGCCAACCATATTGGCGACCATCACACCCTGCGGTGCCAATGCATCACGCACATCAAGATAAAAAATTCGGGTGCAAACAGAGGCCGAGAATCCATCACGATCAAATGCATCAATCATGATCACATCGGCATAAGCATCTTGTTGGTATTGGTGCTGATGCTGGTGGTCGGCGTGGTGCCTGTGCTGGCGTAAATAGTCAGCCGCATCACCCAGCCGTACTTGCAGGCGTGCATCATTCGGCGGCACACAAAATTGTTCACGAAAAGCCAGCACCTGCGGATTAATTTCAAGCGCTTCAATCTGGGCGAGCGGCAAATGGCGATAGCAATATTTCACCAGTGAGCCGCCGCCGAGGCCCAGCATCAGAATATTTCGCGGTTCATGCACGAATAACAGAAAGCTCATCATCTGACGCGTGTACGCAAATGCCAGCGCGGTTGGGTCGCTGATATGCATACTGCTTTGCGTAAATTCTCGCGAGAAATATAGTGCGCGTAAATCGCCCTCGTCTATCACAAACGGTTTGTCGTAAGTGCCTGCCAGAATCTGTGCACAAAGCGCAGCCCGATCAACATCTTCAGCTTCCAGCAAACGGATCACCCCGCTCTCGCCCGTGAATGGATTGGGCAACTCAATCATTGCTGCGATGACCTGAACAATGAGCGGGCTTACATTCGCGATAGCCGCAAGAGGTACGTGCCTGAGCCTGTACGCGACAGCGATATTTTTTTAACCAACGCACGTCTCTTCAAGCTTGCTCAGTAGCATGGCATGGTCGATGTTACGGCCAGATATACGGCCTGATGAAATATCTGAACGAATCATCTTGCGCAATTGCCGCGCCTCTTTTAAAAGCAGCAGATTTGGCAGATTATTTTGCATCTGGTTTAGGATCGTGCAGGGCAGTAGCAGGCGTTACCGCACCATCTTTGCAGATATGACAGCAGCGTTCGCAGGTACGCAAGCCGCGCTCGCCCGCACCGGTGCTGGATTTTGACGTCTGCTTCGCGCGCTGACCCGCCGCACCATTTATTTCGCCTGATATGCGCTGTGTCGTCACCCATGCACCCCAGCAAATTTGCTCGCCCTCTTCGCAGGTGAGCTTAATCTGCTGCACCGCAGAATCGGGCTTGACTGAATATGCTTTAGTTTTTGAGGGCCACTCTTGCCGCGATTCAGCGCGCGAAAAAAATTTCAGATTTACCGGCCGCTCCGTGTCATTTATCAATTGAAAGGTCATTTCAGCGGCGCTCGCAGCTATGCTGAATGCGCTAATACAAACGAGGATGACGGCACCAAGCAGGCCGCGTGAGAATATTGAGCGATTCATTTTTTCTCCTGATGAGGTGATGGTCTGTTTTAATCAAAAAAACATAGCCACTAGATATTACTTAAAAAAATTGCGTCTATTTTAAAAGCAGGAAACCCGAGCTGGCAGCGCAGGCCGAAGCTGATTACGCAAAGGGTAGGAAATAAAGAATCAATGTCTAAAAAGCCTTGCTTATTATTTAAGCAACACGCGCGATTTAAAAATTCGTAAATGCCCTATTGGCGCGCATTTTGGAGAAAAAATAGCTGTAAATAGCCGTTAATGCTTGAGTTTCATGCTGAGGTTGATATTGTTTCCTACCGATAAAACGCTTCAACGGTGCCCTTTAGCTTGATCAACATTGGCTTGCCTTTGCGATCCACTGCCTTGCCCGCAGGCACTTTTACCCAGCCTTCGCTAATGCAGTATTCCTCAATATCAAAACGCTCTTTGCCATTTAAGCGAATGCCAACATCCTGCTCGAATGCGGCGGCGACATGATGGGGGCTCCGCGGGTCTGCGGAGAGGCGGTCGGGTAGTGGGGAGGTTTGGGTGGTGTCGTTCATGAAAGTATTTTCAAAAAATAAAGCGTTTAAATAAACAGATTGAATTGGCTTTGCTGACAGGCCATAAACCGTGGTCTGTGATCGAAAGAAAACCTCTTGTCCAGTGACTAAACACAGAACCATTGCGCGCAGATTATAGCGGGTCTGGCTCCATTCGCGGGCCGCCCGCCAGGGACGTGATGATCCTGCAGATGTCGATTCAACTTTTTTGCCACAACCTTGAGGAGCAACAGGCTCACCGACGCGGCATTGAAACCCGGCATTATTTCGGCTACGCGCATCGGGATGCTGTCGTGGAATGTGCCATGCAGCGCCGGGCGCGGGCTTGAAAACCAGCCGCGCTTCAGAATCCGCTCGCTCTCGTTTGGCTTAATATGACGTGGCTTAATGTTGCTTGCCATCTAGTTGCAGCGCACAACAAAATCAAAAACGTATTACGCCATTTGGCGGGCATTTCGGCACATAAATGTCCGGAAAAGCCCGCCGATGCTGGGGCTTGATATCCTATTTAGCTGAGGCCGCTATCCTCAACTGTTTCTGCGTCAGGACGCGCTTTTTTTAGCAGCATCTGCTTTTGCATTCTTCATATCTTGCTTGCCGAGCTCTTCCTTGGTCAGCTTGACCTTCTTAACTTTTTCGACGGCCTCGATCTTGACTTTTTCTTTCACCACTTTTACTTTCTTCACTTTTTCTTTTACGACGACCGGCCCAGCCAACGCTAGCTTCGCCGTGCGCTTCGCCTGCTTGGCCGCTACCTCAAGTGACTTCTTGGTCTTTTGATTCTGTCTTCTCAACTTCAACATTTTTGCGTGGCTCAATTGAATCTCCGGTGATGAAACATGGGATGTGATGCTAGTTTGTTACGGTTTCCAATTCTGAGCTGAAGCTATCGTCGGCAGCGCTTGGGGATGGCATAAGGAACGCGTTTCAGCCTGGAAACGAGGAGTCATGGTATCAGGTCATTCACGCAGATTGCTATATCTGCATAGGCGCGATACGCAGTGCCGTCGTACATCAACGTCTAGATATCGGCCGGCTCATTACTTTGCCGAAAAAAATCATGTAGGGCGTCGGAAAAGCTAACGTGTTTTCATTTATAAAAATCGAGCCGTCCCGTACACCTTCATTTTGTATTGTGCTTCGGATATTTCGAGAGTAACCATTTCAATACTTCAAGTTGATCAACACCTGTCGCGCGACGAATTTGGATTAATAGCTTTCGAGCACTAGGGCGGTCGAGCGTGAGATTTTTTGCGCCTTCGTTGCACACGGAGCATATTGCGCGGAGGTTGGTGAGGTCATCAGTGCCGCCCATC
>JANYDB010000041.1 GCA_025359985.1 Burkholderiales bacterium
CAAGAAAGTATCACCGTTAGTGGAAAGCACCTCAAATTGATGTTCGCCATCGATTTCGGAAATTTCTATGATTGAAATATCAAACGTGCCGCCACCGAGGTCATACACGGCAATTTTGCGATCACCTTCTTTTTTATCCATTCCGAATGCCAGCGCGGCGGCTGTCGGCTCGTTGATAATCCGCTTCACATCCAGACCTGCAATACGGCCTGCGTCTTTTGTTGCCTGGCGCTGCGCATCATTGAAATAGGCGGGCACTGTAATCACGGCTTCAGTCACTTCTTCGCCCAGATAATCTTCGGCGGTTTTTTTCATTTTGCGCAATACTTCGGATGAAACTTGCGGTGGGGCAATTTTTTTATCGCGAGCCACGACCCATGCATCCCCGTTATCGTTCTTCACGATAGAGTAAGGCATTAGATCGATGTCTTTTTGTACTTCTTTTTCTTCAAAGCGGCGGCCAATCAAGCGCTTTACCGCGAAGAGGGTGTTCTTGGGGTTAGTCACGGCTTGGCGCTTGGCTGAGGCACCTACGACAATTTCGCCGTCATCCTGATAGGCAACGATAGAGGGTGTGGTACGCGCGCCTTCTGAATTTTCGATCACTTTCGGCACGCCCGCTTCCATGATTGCCACGCAGCTATTGGTGGTGCCCAAGTCAATACCAATGATTTTTCCCATGATTTTTCCTTCTGAATTTTGTTATTACTAATGTTTTGAGTGAATATGAAAGTCACTAAGCTGCACTACAGATAGGGTTATCCACAGGCATTTCAAGCGATTTTTTGTTATTTTTTAAGGCTTTTGTCCTAGTGCTAGTCTTATTTTGTTTTTGCTACCGTGACCAGGGCCGGACGAAGCACGCGATCATAAAGTGTGTAGCCCTTCTGCATCACGTTGATCACCGTATTGGGCTCCTGGTCGCTTTCTAGGGCCGCAATCGACTGATGTTTGTTCGGGTCGAATTTCGCGCCCACCGGGTTTACTTCAACAATCGCAAATTTTTCGAAGATGCTGGTGAGCTGACGCGCTGTTAATGCCACGCCCTCCTTAAAAGATTCCACCGAGACATTTTCTGCCATCATCGCAGCGTCCAAGCTATCTTTTACTGCGAGTAATGAATCCGCCATTTTTTCGACGCCAAATTTTTGCGCTTTCAGCACATCTTCCGCTGCGCGACGACGAATATTATCCGTTTCTGCCTTGGCACGCAGCCACTCATCTTTATGCTTTTCAGCAAGAGCCACAGCCTCAGCGAGCTTTGTTTCTAAATCCAGCGGGGCCTGTGATTGGGTGTTTACTGAATCTATTATGATTTTGTCGTCCACGGATTCTGTAGACGATGTTGCTTCATTGGTATTCGTATTCATTGCATAACTCCACCAAAAACGATAATTTATTTTTAATTTGGGATGAGTTAAGCTTTTTCAAGGATTCCAAGCGCAAAACTTATTTGCTGCGAACCCATAAATGCGCAGAAACCCTTTTTAAGAGGCGATTTGCGAATTCGGGAAGCAATATTATTTTTCTAGTCTGAAATGAGCCAACTTGTAATGATGGTAATGACTGAAAACATCAGCGAGCCAATTAACGCAGCCATGAAACCGGTTACTCTGAAGCCGGGCACCATTTCCGCTACGAGCCAGAAGAGCAGGGCATTGATTACGAAAATAAATAATCCCAGCGTCAGCAGCGTAACGGGCAGTGTGAGGATGACCAGTATCGGGCGAATGACCGCGTTCACCAAGCCCAGCACCAATGCTGCAATTAAAGCCGGCACAATACCGGTAACAGTAACCCCTGAATAAAGATAGGCGACCAGCATCAGAGCCACGCCGTTTAACAACCATCGCAGTAATAGAGTCATGTAAATTCACCTCATAATTTAATAGATGCATAATACCGCGACTTTTCACTTCATATTCTGGTGACCCATCATGAGCGTCCACAACACACAAACCCCAAAGCGTATTTCTATCCCTGATCTGCGTAGCATGAAGTCAAAATCCAGAATCGTTATGCTCACGGCTTATACCAAACCTATGGCGCAGCTCATAGATGCGCATTGTGATGTACTGCTGGTAGGCGATTCACTCGGTATGGTGGTTTATGGTCTTGACAGTACACTGGGCGTTTCGCTGGATACTATGATTGCTCACACCCAGGCGGTGATGCGCGGCTCAAGTCACGCCTGCGTCCTGCTTGATATGCCCTTTGGCAGTTATCAGGAATCCAAAGAACAGGCCTACCGAAATTGCGCAAGAGCGCTCGCCGAATCTGGCGCGCAGGGATTAAAGCTCGAAGGCGGGGCAGAATTGGTTGAGACCGTAGAGTTTTTAGTCGCACGCGGCATCCCGATCATGCCTCACATCGGTTTAATGCCACAGCGCGTAAATGAAATGGGCGGCTTTAAAGCTCAGGGCCGCGAAGACGATGCAGCTCAAAAATGGACCACCATTGCCAAAAACTTTGAAGCTGCTGGCGCATTTGGTGTACTGATTGAAGGCACTGTTGAGCCAGTAGCGCGCGCTCTAGCTGAGGCGCTAACAGTGCCGTTAATTGGCATTGGCGCGTCTCCTGCCTGCGACGGACAAGTGCTGGTTACCGAAGATATTTTGGGTATGTTTCCGGATTTCACGCCGAAATTTGCGAAACGTTATGTCGAAATAGGTGCGCTGGTTTCAGCAGCCGCAGAGGCCTATGCGAAGGAAGTTAGAAGTGGTGAGTTCCCGTCAATGGCGCATTGTTTTGGAGTGAAGAAATAAAAACACAATCCAAAAACCTAAAGCGCCAAGCGTAATTATTACTGACGGATAAAAAGGGAATTCGATATGAGCGGCGGTATGCGCCAATAATTGATGTGTTCAGTATCGATATTGCCACATTAATTTTTGAAATCTATTAGGTCGATGAGATAGATTATAAAAAATTGGCGGAGAGGGTGAGATTCGAACTCACGGTACGGTAAACCGTACGCCAGATTTCGAGTCTGGTGCATTCGACCACTCTGCCACCTCTCCGCTGACTCATTGCCAGAGAGCTGATTATAGCCATTACCATGCAGATCGACAAATTTGATCAATTCAGCATGACGTAATTTCGGTTGCTTTTGTATTCGCCATTGCAAATGCAGACCTGCACTTACTTTACGAAGACAACTTGGCGCAATTATGACGCCTTATCACAAGAAACAGAAATTCACATTCTCTTTAATCGGGATGAATTAGCATTGCCCCATAACAATGAGTAGTTAGTTATGTATTCAAGACGGCAATAGTCCATTTTTGATATTAAAGAAAAAAATTGTCCTTCGGTGTGACAAGTTATTTAAACAATACGGGTAGTTATAAATTTTTGTTGACCGTCGGTTATTTGTTGGTTTCGCTGCGATGCCCAAATTTATTGCAATGCCCAAATGTGAATTTTTATGCACTGTGAATTTATTAACATATTTGGTTCATCCAATTTAATAAAATCTTCATAGAATGTAACGGTCGCTAGGGTGAATCAGTTTGTAGGTTAAGCATCAGCAAATGAACGCCATTGCTACCTGCTTCGGTTTTTGATGAGTTTTTTGTAAAAGATGCTGACTATGAAAATAATGAAATTAACAATGCTAGCAAACGCAACGCTGGCAACATTAGTGCTTCTGGCCTGTACATTTACTGCGAATGGACAACCGGTTTCATCCAAGGCGCTTGAAAAACCTGGTTTTCCGCTGGCCACTCCCAAAACTCAATCTGCAGCAGCGGTTGAGATTAAATTAGCACGACGCAAAGTGAGCCTTGTTGATGCGAATGAAATTTTTCAGGATGCGTCGACAGCCAAGCCAGGCGAAATCCTAGAAGAAAGCGCTACTTACACTAATAAATCGAAGATTGTTGTGACTGAATTAGAAGCCACTTTGCCGATTCCATTCGGTACCGAATTCATGGCTAACTCGACCAAGCCTGCCGCTGCTTTAATTCGGGCAAGCACAGACGGCATGAATTTTCAGACGATACCGCTCAAACGCAAAGTTAAATTGTCGAGCGGTGTTGAGGTTGAACAGGCAGTGCCTCTAAACGAATATCGGTTTTTGCGCTGGTATCCCGGCGAATTAGCTGCTGGCAAGTCGCTTACCTATTCAGCCCGATTCAAAATTGTTGAAGACACTCCTCAGACTATTAAGCTCAAGTAGGACGTTTAAGTAATAAGCCGAAGCAATTACCCAAATAAATTCCCAACACTTTTCTTCTAAAAACAACTACTCGCATGCAAACTTACCACCAAGGGATCAACATGAACGTGACCTATTTTGGCACCAGCCGTACCGCATGGCAGCGTACTTTACTTGTCATGCTGATGCTCGTCTTTATCGGCGCGTTTTCGGTGCTGTATATACCTCTAGCGTCTGCTGCGGCAGCGCCAGCAAATTCGGTGATCGGTAATCAGGCCTCAGCTACTTACAGTGATGGCGTCGCCACGCGTAATACCTCATCTAACACCGTGCAAACTACAGTAGCCCAGGTGAAAACCTATACGTTGTTGCAGACTGGCGCTAAAACAGTCCCTCCGAACCAACAGGTTTGTTATCCACACAGCATTCTGAACACAGGTAATGGCGCAGATACTTATGCGTTGAACGTACCCACAACTGGCGGTGCATTCGCGCATACTGCGTTGGCTTACTACGCTGACAGTAGCCCACTCGATGGCCAGCCCGATAATGGCATTGCTATTACGTCCACTGGCCTGCTAAACGCAGGCTCTACTTTCAATTTCGTTGTTTGCGGCACCACGCCGCCTGGCGCTACGCCCACCCAGGTCGGCACTATTTTAGTTTCCGTAACTGACACCAATACCCCTTCAGCAACAACTCAAACTGCTACTGACACGACCACAATTGGCACTGCCGCCATTAATGTGTTGAAAAAACTTTCTAGCGTCCCACCCCCGGGCAACATGCCTGTGTCCGGCGGCGCGAGCCCTAATGCGGGTCCGCTGTATGTAATTTTGGATTACACCAATTCGGGGTCTGTTACAGCCAATACATTATTGCTGACAGACGCTCTGCCCGCAGGCATGTTGTATGTTCCGGGTTCTGGCAGGTGGACCGCCAGTGGCATGACCGCTTTGTCTGACACTAACGCCGGTAACCCAGTGGGTATTAGCTATACCGCACCTACAACATTGTCCAACGGCACGATTAGCGCAACGATTACATCTGTTCCAAACGGCACCTCGGGCACAGTTTATTTCCAGGTGCAAATTGCCTCAAATGTTCCTGTTAGCACTCTGACGAATACCGTGCAGTTCGGTTACCAGTACACTTACTTTAACCCAATGACAATGATGAATTCAGTCATCACCGTGCCGCCAGCGCCCAGCAATAACGTTCAGTATTCAGTTGCACAAGTCCCAGCGGTTGCGGCCAACGGCTCTGCCACCACTACAGGCCTTACCGATGCTGAGCCCGTTACGGTTGGCAGTGCCGCTCCCGGCCAAACAATTAGCTTCACGGATTACATCTGGAATAACGGTAATGCAGCAGATGGCTTTGATATTTCCATATTGAACACGCCGCTAAATGGTTCAGGCTGTAATCCAGCCAGCATGGCCGCAAATGCCTGTACGTTTCCGGCTGGCACCACCTTTCAGATTCAGCAAACTGGAGGCATGACTGCACTGCTGAATACCGGTGGTGGCGCGGCACCGGACACCGGCACTATTCCGGTGGTTGCAAATATGGGCACCTGTCCAGCGCCTTACATCACCAGCACCGCATTGCCCACACGTTGCGGCTACGCAGTAGTCGTTACGGCAACCCTTCCTGCTGGTGCAGCGGCGGGTAATAATGGCGGAAACAATTATAAAGTTGTGTTGCAAGCGCAATCATTCACCATGGGCGCAACTGATACAGTGCCCAATGTCCTGACGACAGTTGCGGCCAACGTGGTTGACTTGACCAACAATGCTGCTTCGCCGACAACCTTGGCAAACGGTAATGGGGTTGATGATGGCGTGGTAAAAACGACCAATACCGTTGTTCCATCTGCTTCGTCTGCCACTACGACACGCTTCACCTTGTTTGTTAATAATCAGGGTGCAACCTCGGCTATTTATAACTTGAATTATCAGTGGCTGTCGGTGCCGGCAGGCGTTGGTTTGTCGGTCACACCCGCAGGTGTAGTGGGACCATCCCAAGCCGCTGCGACCGCAGCAGCAAACACGGTTACAGGGTGGACCGTAACGTTCCGCGATAGTGCCAATGGCACTGATTGTTCTGCAACCGTTGGTGGCGCAATTAATTCAACTGGTGCCACACCAGTCGCCGCTGCAGGCAACAAAATTATCTGTGCCGAAGTCATCGTGCCCGCCACAAGCCCAGGTAATTTGCCTGGTACGCCAACTTACGCAGCACCGGGTAACTACGTTATTCAATTTGGTACATCACAGCAGGGTAATCCGACCGTATTTGATACCAAGCGAGATCAAATTACTTTGCAACCGCTGCACAACATAACGCTCACACCGAACGGTATGCAAAATACTGTGCCAGGTGGCGTCGTTACCTATGTACATACGCTGACTAATAACGGTAACGTGCCGGAGACGGTTACTTTCCCGGCTGCGTTAGGGCAGACGAATAGCCAGACGCCGACATACACATGGGGATCTACCGCGTATCTGGACATCAATGGCAACAATATGATTGATGGTATGGACACCTTGATTTCCACGGGCGGCCCGATGACTACCATCACACTGCAGCCAAACGAAGTTCGTACCGTTTTGGTGTCTGTTTCTGCGCCATTGGCTGCCGGTAGTCCGCCGAATTTGACCCAAACTACGGTTACTTACAACGCGGGTCTAAGCACCGCAACTGCAACTGACACCACGACCTTGACTGCCGGTCTGAAATTAGACAAATACCAGCAGCTCACCAGCTGTATAGCGACGCCTTCACCGACATTGCCGGGATCATGGACGAATATGGCTATCGCTGCGGGTGTTAATACCCGTCCTGGAAATTGTATTGCCTACCTTATTGTTGGCACTAATACGACCGGCTCAAACATTACTGCAATCAATATGTCTGATGCGGTGCCCGCAAATACAACCCTGCAAACCGGTTGTGGCGCGCCCGCTGCAACCGGCCCGCTGGCGATAGTGGGTGTCTACACGTCTGGCTTTACGGGTTCTGTTATCGCGCAGTCATCACCAATGGCGAGCACTCCGCTATTGCCAGCGGGTACTGCCACCATGCAGTTTTGCGTGAAAATCAACTGAGCATAATTTCAGATTAATTCTATCCGTCAAAGTGGCATTGACATGTACGCAAAACGGGAGGGGTTACCCTCCCGTTTTGTTGTGCAAATCAGCATTGTGAATTTTTGCAAAGCTCGCTGTGAGCGTGATCTAGTTCGCATCACAAAATGTTGACTTATATTAAATTGATTAAATGCTAATCGCTTATTGGACTCAATACTCTCCGGTAGCCAAAATCTCTTCTTGCAAGCAGATACTCAAGCTCGCCCGGCGCATGCTAAATGGTCTTTGTGGGCCAGACGGCGTAAACGCCCTAAACGCCCTAAACGCCCTTGACCAATTAGGTAGAGTTAGCAATTCAAGTAGATCAAGCAGCTTAAGCAGGTTAAGGAACTTGAGCGTCATCAACATGTTTTTGGCGGTCGCGTTTTTTTCCGCGCTTTCCTACGCTGCCAGCACGCCACCTGGTACAGTTATTTCAAATGCGGCAACGAGTGCTCATTTGACAGGCGCCGCGCCGCAAATCGCGACCACCAATAATGTAACCGTTATTGTTGGCGCTCCGGTCGCAGCCGGGTTGCCAACCTTGACCAAGTCATTTGATCAATCTGCAATCGCCCCCGATCAGTCTGCCACGCTGACATTTTTGATCACCAATATTCTGGGCAATCCCGCGCAAGTCGGTATCGGATTTATTGATACGCTGCCCGCCGGGCTGACATTAAGTGCAGCGTCAGGCATCACCGTTTCGGGCTGCGCAGGCAGTACCGCACTAACTTTACCAGGCATCATTTCTGTTACTGCCATCACCATGGCTGCTGGCGTGAGTAATTGCAGAATTGTCGTTACCGGTGTCACGTCGGTAAACAATAATATTAATCCCAGCTGCGCAACCCTGCCGCCTGCGTTTACAAATAGCGCAGCATCCATTTCGGGCCTTGCAAACCTGACGAATTTGGTCACGCCGCAGTGTTTGAGTGTGCGTGCTAGCAGCCCATCCGTGACGAAAGTTTTTGGTCGTGCGGCTATAGCTGATGGCGATACGACGACGCTGATTTTTACGATCACAAACTCTGCAGGCGCGCCCGGACAATCCGGTGTTTCATTCTATGATTTATTGCCACCCGGACTAGCGCTGAAAAATGCTTCCGGGGTCATCAGTGGTGTTGGTTGTTGGGTGCCAATCATTGGGCTTTCAGCACCTGGAACTATTGCCGTTACAGATTTGCTCATGGCTCCTGGCACACTTTCTTGTACGGTAACGATCAGCGGCATTTCAAATCGGAATGGCGCACTAAATCCTACCCAGTGCGGCGCTGTTAACGCGCCAGACTTTACTAACGATGCAAACTCTGTATCGAGTCTGGTCAACATACTGAACAAAGTCACGCCACAATGTCTGCTGGTATTGCCAGCCCCGAAATTAACCAAACAGTTTGGCAGCAATCGAATTGCCGACGGCGAAGTAACCACTTTGACTTTCACTCTGACGAATGAAGCGGGCGCGCCCGCTGTTTCAGGAATGTCTTTTACAGATAACTTGCCAGCAGGCTTGAAATTAACACCGGCCACAACATCGCTGATTCAAGGTGCCGGATGTTCTGGGCAAATCGTGTTAATTCCGCCCAAACAAATTACCGTGAATAATATTGCCATTGCTGAAGGTAGCGCCTCCTGCACTATTTCAATCAACGGCATAACCAATCAATTAGGTTCGTTTAATCCTGCACAATGCGGCGCATTAAATTCCCCGGCTTTCACAAATGATGCATCATCCATCAGCGGACTAGCCAAAATTGCAAATGCAGTAAAGCCGCAGTGTTTGTTAGTGGGTATAGCGCCGCCGTCATTGACCAAGAGATTTTCTGACGTACGCATAGTTGATAGCGAAACCACGGCACTGATATTTACGCTGACCAATTCGCCCAGCGCGCCCGCTGTTAGCGGACTTGCTTTTACCGATACGCTGCCCGGCGGTCTGCGCTTGGCCAACGGTGCGACCTTTGTCTTTCAGGAGCCAGGCTGTACGGGGCAAGTTTCACTCAGTGCGCCGTCACAAATCGTAGTGCGCAATTTGGCGATCGCTGACGGCACTCCCGTTTGTACATTGGTTATAAATGGGATTACGAATGCAATGGGTGCGATTAATCCATTTTGTGCAGATTCGCCAAGCCAGTTTACAAACGGTGCCATGTCTATTTCAAATACAACAGGGATAACCAATGTTGTGCGTAACGCATGCCTGGTGGTCAATCCACCGGATGTGATCCGCGGGTTTGTCGATAACGGATTTCGCCTTCCGACCGTGCTGGCTTTAATCGGCAAGGATATTTTCTTCAGCGCAAACGCGCCATCCTGTAATCAAAATCCGGCTGTTGTGGAGCGTCGCATCATCGTCATTACCGGTCCCAACGGCGAGCGTGAGGAAATTATTTCGACTGAAACTGGCCCCAATACCGGTATCTTTACGACCACCGGACTGTCAATTAGACCGCCGCCAGTCTTGGCCGGTGACAATGTGCTGGAAGGCAGAAGCGGCGATGTTTACAACGTCGAAATTTTAGGCTGCGGACGCAAAATCGTAACAACACTAACGGTAGTTGATCCTAACGGCATCGTGTTTGACAGCCGCACTAACCAGCCTGTGCAGGGCGCAATCGTTAGTCTTGTAAATTCATCGGGGGGTGTATGCACTGCGGTGCTGGCAACGGTTTCCACACTCAACGATAATCAAATTATTCCCGCCCAAAACCCTATTACCACGGGTGCAAACGGACGGTTTGATTTCCCGCTAGTTTCTCCTGGCAATTATTGTTTGCGCGTTTTAGCACCGAACGGCTACACATGGACTTCAGTGGTGCCGGCCAATCAATTGCCGACGGGTCGCACTATTCTTGCCACCACTCCGAATGCAATTACGGGCGGGTCCTATGGCGGTACGTTCCGCGTCGGCCCGGACACCGGACCAGTGATTGTTGATGTCCCGGTTGATGCGGGCTCGATCAATGGCTTGTTTATTCAAAAAACTGTCTTGCGTTCGTTTGCAGAGATTGGTGAATTCGCCGACTACAGTGTGACGATTAGCAACAATGCGGGCGTTGCGTTGGATCGCACTGATGTATTGGCCACCGACACATTGCCAGCAGGCTTTACGTATGTAGTGGGCTCAGCTCGGATTGACGGCAAGACCATGGCCGATCCGCTTGGGCGTGGTGGGCCACGTCTGATATTTAACGTCGGTCATATGGCTATTGCGCAACAGATCAAGCTCACTTATCGAGTACGGGTTGGCCCCGGCGCATTGCAGGGTGATGGCATTAATCGGGTTGTAGCTACTTATCGCACAGGCACTAACGTCAACCTCTACAGCGAATCAAATACCGCCACCGCAAAGGTAAACGTAGTGGGCGGCGTGTTTACCAATAGCGCTTACATCATCGGCAAGGTGTTTACGGACTGTAATAAAGATCGCATCCAGAACAACGATGAAGTGGGTATCCCGGGTGTGCGACTCTATCTTGAGGATGGTACCAACATCGTTACTGATGCTGAGGGCAAATTCAGTTTCTATGGCGTGAGTCCACGTACTCATGTATTGAAAATTGACCGTAGCAGTTTGCCGGCGGGTTTGACCGTCGCGGACCTGATTGATCTATCCAATCGCAATTTGGGTAAAGGTGACAGCCGCTTTATTGATATCAAAAATGGTGAGTTACAAAAAGCCGATTTTGCCATTCAATCCTGCACCGATAATGTGATGGCCGAAGTGAGCTTGCGCCGCAAGGCAGCTTCAAGCTTGAAGACCGAGGTTGACGGACGTCTGCAACAGAAGCTGGAGACGGACAATACTGTCCGTTCCACGACTGACGTGAAAGCGCTGCCTGCTGCGGGTGTGGTGGGCAACAATGCGCCAGTGGCAGCGCAGTCCAACTCTGCCTCGTTTTTGACTCCGGCCGCAAACACAGTGTCTGTAAATAATGCAGCGAACTCGACTGCCGCATTTGCTGCAATACCGGCTTCAGGGCTGGGATTGGCATCAACGGCAATGCCAAATTCAGCGTCAAATTCAATGCAGCCCGCCATTGTTTTGCCTTCACCCAGCTTTCAAACGCTTGCTTCGCTGACTGCTCTTGTTACGAATTCGACTATTGCCATATTAGAGAAGCCGGTCCGCGCGCCAGAAATTCCGCTTGAAAATGTTTTGTCCGAAGAAAATAACTCGCTTGATTTTATCGGTCTGAAAGAGGGCGATGTGCTGCCGTTTGCGCAAACCAATATTCGTGTGAAAGGCAGTATCGGAATTGTTTTCAAGCTGGTGGTGAATGGTAAAGAGATAAAAGATGATCGCGTTGGCAAGAAGGCAACATTGGAAGATAAGAAGCTGCTGGCGTGGGAATACATAGGGATTGATCTTGCGGCTGGAATCAACACCGTGAGCGTCACCCAGCTTGATCAATTCGGAAATGTGCGTGGTGAAAAAACGATCAAGCTGGTTGCGCCGGGCGCGCTAGGTAAAGTGATGATTGAATTTCCCAATAGCCCAAAAGGCGGCGTGACGGCAGATGGCAAAACGCCTGCAAAAGTCGTGGTGCGCCTGACTGACATCAACGGTGTGCCGGTTACATCCCGCACGGCGATTACACTCTCTTCCAATTTAGGTCGCTGGGATGTCGAGGATTTGAATCCGGTTGAGCCCGGTATTCAAACCTTCATCGTGGATGGTAAACGTGAGTTTATGTTGTTACCACCAAACGATCCTGGCCAGGCAACGATCATGGTTTCCGGTGGCAGCATCAAAAGTGAAGCCAGACTCGATTTCCTGCCGGATCTGCGAGATCTGTTGGCAGTGGGTTTGATTGAGGGGGTATTGAATTTACGCAAACTTGATACTCGCGCATTACAGCCGACGCGAGCGCAGGACGGTTTCGAGCAGGAAATCAGCCATTTGTCACGCACCTGGAACGAGGGCAAATATGACGCTGGCGCGCGTGCTGCATTGTTCATCAAAGGCAAAATCAAAGGCGAATATTTATTAACGCTTGCTTATGATTCTGATAAAAATACTCGAGAGCGCTTATTCCGTGACATTCAACCCGATGAGTTTTATCCCATTTATGGCGACTCAAGTGTGCGCGGTTTTGATGCGCAATCAACTGGTCGTTTCTATGTGCGCGTGGATAATAAAAAATCCTATCTGCTCTATGGCGATTACAACACCTCAACAAATTCCGACGCTCGCAGGCTGGCGGCTTACAGCCGCTCACTTACCGGTGTGAAGCAGCATTTTGAATCCGCCAATGTATCTGCCAACCTGTTTGCAAGCCGCGATTCGACGAAACAAATTATTCAAGAGTTCCGGGCCAATGGCACCTCTGGCCCATTCATGCTGGCTAATGCGCGCGGTTTGGTCAATAGTGAAAAAATCGAGATTCTCACGCGCGATCGCAACCAGACTGCGATCATTCTCAAAAGCCTGGCGCAAATAAGATTTGTTGATTATGAGCTGGAGCCGCTTACTGGCCGCATTCTGTTTAAATCACCAATCGCGTCTCTGGATGAAAGCCTGAATCCCGTTTCAGTCCGTATTACCTACGAGATCGATCAAGGTGGTGCTGAGTTTTGGGTGGCAGGCGCTGATGCACAAATCAAGGTGTCAGAACATTTCGAGGTGGGCGGCATATTTGTCGATGATCGTAATCCGCTCGATAAATTCCGTATGGCTGGCGTGAATGCAATGGCCAAATTAGCGGATAAAACCTTTCTGATCGCAGAGATAGCGCAAACCAATCGCGAAAAAATAGTCACTGGATTATCTGAAGGTGACAAGCAGGGTCGCGCAGCGCGCGTTGAGTTTAAACATCAAGATGCAAATATTGATGCCAATTTTTACGCGGGTAAAGCAGAGGCAGGCTTTGATAACCAAAGCTCCAGCCTATCAGCCGGGCGTATCGAAATCGGCGGCAAGCTTGCCTATAAAATAGATGATAAGACGCGCATTAAAGGCGAGCTTTTACGTACTGAGGATGTTGTCTCTGGTGGCAAACGCGATGGCCTGCTGGTTTCGGCTGAGCATGCATTTGAAAACGGTTTGCGTGCTGAATTAGGCATTCGCCATGCGCGTGAATCTCAGTCTTCGGCGGTCTCGGGCTTGAGCTCGAACTCGACCTCGACGCCCACACCAACAACCGCGCCCGGCGCCATACCAACCGAGGTCACCGCCATTCGCGGTCGGCTAACAGGTGACGTGCCGGGCGTGAAAGATGCAAGCGCTTATGCAGAGCTGGAAGTTGATCCAAAAGATACCGCACGAAAAATTGCCGCAGTTGGCGGTGAATACATGCTGGCAAATAATGGTCGTCTTTATGCGCGGCATGAATTCATCTCGTCATTGACCGGGCCTTATGGTTTGAACACCACGCAACGCCAGAACAGCACTGTGTTTGGCGTCAATACAGACTATATGAAAGACGGTAATTTATTTAGTGAGTACCGCGTTCGTGACGCAATTTCGGGCGGCGATGCTGAGGCGGCATTGGGGTTGCGCAATCTTTGGACATTAGCGGAGGGCGTTAAGCTCAGTACGGGATTTGAGCGCGTACATGCGCTATCGGGTAACAAGCAAAGCGAAGCGACGGCGGCAACCTTTGGCCTCGAGTACACCGCCAATCCGCTGTGGAAAGGTTCAACCCGACTTGAGCTTCGTGAAGGTACAACTAGTGATTCGATTTTATCCACTGTAGCGGTTGCCTCAAAACTTAATCGCGATTGGACGTTCCTCGGCCGCAATACTTTTTCGCTTATCAGGAGCAAAGGTGAGCAGAGCGGCGAAAACCAACAAGACCGTATGCAGGCGGGCTTGGCCTATCGTGATACGGACACCGATGTGTGGAACGCGCTGGCCCGCATAGAGCATCGCACCGAAAAAGACACGACCCAGCCCGGCATAGAATTAAAGCGCACCATTGAGCTTTTTTCTATTCACGCAAACTGGCAGCCGCGCCGCCCGTTTACATTCTCTGGCCGCTATGCGGCCAAATGGTCAAATGATCAATCCAATGGGTTACGAACCAGGAACAACGCTCAATTGCTGGCCGGTCGTGCCATTTGGGAAATTGCGCCACGCTGGGATATTTCGGCAAATATAGCTACTCTCATCGGCAAAGGAGCACAGTCGAAACAATACGGCCTCGGTCTTGAGCTGGGTTTCATGGTGATGGAAAACCTGTGGGTTGCAGGCGGCTACAATTTCTTTGGCTTCCGTGATGAGGATCTGACGGCGGGCGATTACACCAACAAAGGTGCTTACATTCGGCTGCGCTATAAGTTTGACGAAGATTTATTCGGCACCAAAACGCCCGCGAATAAGCCATCATCCAGTGCAGAGCAATCCACGACATCAATCGATACTGCGAAAATTGCTGGCGGAGACAGCACAAACAATGCGAAAAACTGATTGCCATTGTTATTGCCAAGCTCGCTTTGCCTACGCAATCAACAAACCAGTTAGCCACCCACTTAGCAACTTTAACGAGCAACAACGTAAACAATAGAGCACCCATGAAAAATAGCGGGAAAATATGCTGTTTGATAGCGGCGCAATACCGACGCCTGCGCTTGATCGTACTTGTCGGTATTGCGCTCTTTAGTGCATCGTTTGTTGCTACGGCTCAAGTCTGCGGAATACCGGGTGGGGCGGGGCCAACAAGTATCAGTGGCATCATCAATAGTTATTATCCGTCACCTGCTTCTAGCACCACAGTAGTTCAAGGTTCCGTGGCAGTTCCGGTAGGATCAATTGATACCTCGGGTGGCGGCAGCGGAGTCGCCATCGCAGCAGGCGATTTACTGCTCATCATTCAGATGCAGGACGCCGATGTTAGCACCAGCAACACCAGCAGCTATGGCGGTGGTGCAGGTTCTGGCTACGCCGCCATTAACAGTGCTGGCTTGTATGAATATGTAATTGCGACTGGGCCATTATCTGGTGGATTTATTCCGTTAGCTGCTCCGCTGGTGAATACTTATCGATCAGGTCCTGCTACTGCTAGCAACGGACAGCGCAGATATCAAGTTATACGTGTGCCTCAATATTCATCGGCCAGTATCAGTAGCACCGTTACGTCGCCTGCGTGGAATGGGGCGACCGGTGGTGTGGTTGGTCTTGAGGCATCTGGTCAATTATCATGGGGCGGCAGTCCGGCAGTTGATGTTTCGGGCCGCGGTTTCCGTGGCGGTGGTGGACAGGGTTCGGGTTCGAACGGCACCGGCGCTGTGCTTTCCACGACGGACTATGTATCGCTGATTGGGACTGGCACCATTGCAAGCAGTGTCCCCAATGGCGCGAAAGGTGAGGGCGTTGCAGGTTCGCCAGCAATTGTTTATATCCCAGCAACTATTAATGACAACACCGCGGGCAGCATCACCAATCTTTGCTCTGCTGGAACCGATGGCAGCACCTGCGGCTATCCGGGCGGCAGCTTCGCGCGTGGCGCACCTGGTAACGCCGGAGGTGGCGGTACGGATGGCGATACCAATGGCAACACACAAAACACCGGCGGCGGCGGCGGCGGCAATTACTCAAATGGTGGCTTAGGCGGTTTTGGTTGGACTCCAGGAACACCGCCAGGCTCGCCCACAGGCGGGCTTGGTGGCGGTGCTGTACCGGCGGCGCCATCGCGCATCGTAATGGGCGGTGGCGGGGGCGCTGGCACTACCAACAACAGTACAGGTACCCCTGCGAATGGCGCATCGAGCAGCGGATCGGCTGGCGGCGGCATTGTATTCGTGCGAGCAGGCAGCGTGTCCGGCAGTGGCACCGTCAATGCGAACGGTACGGCGGTGGCCAACACCAGCACACTCAATGACGCTTCCGGCGGCGGTGGCGCAGGCGGCTCAGTTGTTATATTGATCAATAACAGCGGTGCATCGACGGGCGCAACCGTAAACGCGAATGGTGGCCCGGGCGGCAGCAATAATCCCGGCACCGCCAATAATTGCCCGCATGGTCCTGGCGGCGGCGGCAGCGGCGGTTACGTAGTGGCCTCGGGCTCAATATCTGTGAGCATTGCGGGCGGTAATAACGGTACGACTTGTACCAACGTCTATACCGCCAACAATTATGGGTCAGCTTCCTCATCCGGTGGTTTTCAAGCGGTCAATTTGGGGCCAAGTCAGGTCGTCGGCACGACATCGAGTGCGCAATGCCGTCCTAAATTTACCGTAACCAAATCAACCTCAACGCCTACTTCAACGCCGAGCGGAACGGCCACGTACACCCTCGTTGCGACCAATGCGACAGGGTTTGGCACGGCGACTGGCGTGAGCTTGTCGGATGCGCTGCCAAATAACCCTAACTTTACATTTGTGTCAACGACCACGATTACGTTAGCCGGTGGTGCAACTCGACCTACTGTAAGTAACCCAACCGCAGGAACGGCTACCCCGGCATGGGGTGCGTTTGTTGTGCCCGGTGGCGGCAGCGTCACCATCACTTTTGTCGTTAATCTTGGTGCCGGTGTTGCCACCGGCGTATATCAAAACCCTGCGTCCGTCAGCTACGACGATCCGACGCGCACGATGGCGGGGCAAACTATTACTCCGGGCGCTTTTTACAATGGCATACCAACATCAGCCGCGCCCGGTAGCAACTACGTCGTGACTTCATCAACGGCGGAAGATGTGACGGTTGTTTTGGCACCAACCATAACCAAATCATTTTCGCCTACCAGCATCTTGTCGGGCGGCAATTCCACCATGACTATCGTCGTCGGCAACCCGTCTACTATAGGTTTGACGGGTATTGCCTTCACCGATAATTATCCGGCTGGTATGAATAATGCCGCAGCGCCCGGTGTTACCAGCAACTGTGGCGGTGGCGTGACTGCAACAGCAGGAGCCTCATTACTTTCCTTATCAGGTGCTGCACTTATTGCTGGCGCCAGCTGTACGATCACGGTGGTGGTAACAGGCACCTCATCAAGCCCTTACATAAACACGATTCCGTCAAATGCGCTGACGACCACACAAGCAATCTACAACACCGTACCTGCTGTCGCCACATTGTTTGGTCGTCCAACCATTGTTAAGTCGTTTACGCCAAACGCCGTAAACATTAATACCAATGCCACCATGCAGATTGTCATCACCAATCCAAACGCGGTGGCGCTGACATTTGCGAATCCCGCCTTGGTGGATAATTTTCCGACTAATCTGGTAGCGACAGGTGGCGCGATTACCGGAGCAGGCTGCGGTGCTTTTGCGCCGACCACCATTCTGGCTAATGCAATCAGTTTGACTTTTACTGCTGGGTCTATTGCCGCGAACAGTACCTGCACCTTGTCGCTCGCGGTACGATCAAGTTTGGTAGGCCCATATGCCAACACGACGGGTGGGCTTACGACGGTTGAGTTGCCCATTGCAGGCGCAGGCTCTAACACCGCTATTTTGGGTGTGGGCCTTATTAATATTGCCAAAGCGTTTGCGCCCGCCGCTATTCAAAGCGGCGGCACATCAACCATTACTTTCACACTCACTAATCCCACCGGTGTTGCACAAACTGCCGGTGCATTTACCGACACCTTAAGTAATATGAGCGTTGCAGGCGCACAAACTGTCGCGGGAACTTGTGGTGCCATTACCGGCGGCAATTTGACGAACGGCCAGACGGCATTAAATTTCAGCGGCATTAATATTTCGGCCGTTGGTTGCACGATTACGTTAACGGTTACCAGCACTTCATCGGGTACTAACCCCAATGCAACGAGCGGTGTCAGTACGTCGGTATTGCCCGCAGGCCCGGTATCGAATACGGCTAATTTATTTGTCGTGTCCAAGCCCACTATCAGCAAATCGTTTTCACCGAGCGCGATCCAGGCGGGCGGCATCAGCACGATGACACTGACGATTACCAATCTCAACACCCTCACGCTAACCGGACTTAACTTCACCGATAGCTACCCGGCTAACCTGGTCAACGCCACACCCTTGGTTACGGGCGGTTCCTGCAACAGCATTGTCTTGTCCGGCAGCACCGTGGCGGGCGGCAGTGTGCTGAACCTAACCTCGGCAAGTATTCCTCCATCAACAACCTGCACCGTTACCGTGCAGGTAACATCAAGCGTGTTGGGCAGTTATAACAATACAACTTCAGGTGTCGCCTCGACCGAAAGTGGTTCTGCAGGCGCAGCGTCAAATACCGCCACCCTCAGTGCAGCTTCATCTCCCACCATTACAAAAGCGTTTGGGTCCTCACCTATTTCACAAGGTGGTACCAGCGTTATCACTTTTACCATTACCAATCCGAATGCAACAGTAACGCTCAACAGCCTTAACTTTACCGATGTTTTAACCAACATGAGCGTGTCGAACGCTACCATTGGTGGCACTTGCGCAGGCACCACTCATACACCCGCGCTGACCATCGGCGAAAATAATTTGAACTTCACCATACCGTCGCTGGGTGGCGGTGCGTCATGCACGGTGACTGTAACCGTGACAAGCTCAACGCAAGGTACTAATCCCAACACAACAAGCGGTGTGACATCGGCACAAACGCCTCTTAGCGGTGCTCCATCTAACACCGCTAATTTAGCAGTGCTTCTTTCGCCAACTGTAGCAGTCGGTTTCAGCCCCGGCTCGATTCAGGTTGGCGCCACCACCACCAAAACATTCACCATCACCAACTTGAATGGTGCAAACGCTTTAACCAATGTGACTTTTAACGATACCCTGGTCAACACCTTTTTATTGAGCACAACGACTGGTGGAAGTTGCGTATCGCCAACGTTTTTGCCCGTGTTGACCGTTAATGGCACTACTATTAACGCAACCGTGCCCAATTTGGCGGCAGGCGCTTCCTGCACCATTACCGTCACCGTCAGCAGCAATACCAGCAGCCCGCTTGGTGGCCATATTAATTCGCCCTCCGGCCCCACATCTACCCAAACCGCTGCGCCGGGTACGACCACCAGCGCAGGGCTGATGGTGTACGCATCGCCCACCCTTGCCAAAGCATTTTCGCCATCCGCTGTAGCGGCTAACACTACAAACGCATCGGCCGTGACATTCACTATTACCAACCCGAACGTATCTGCACTCAATAACGTCAATTTTTCTGATGCGTTTCCAGCCACTCTCGATCTGCCCGTTCAAACCTTTGGCGGCACCTGTCCCACACCCTATGTGCCCAGTTCACTGGTTGCGCTGCTGCCTTCGCCGGTAACGCTCACGATTGCGGGCCTTAATTTGCCGGGCAATACCACCTGCACCATCACCGTGCTGGTCAACACAAATGCCGTCGGCATCCTGAACAACACTACATCCGGCGTGAAATCAACCCAGACACCGATCGCTGGCGCGGCATCCAATACAGCAACGCTCGGGGTAGGAAGTATTGGTGTCACTAAAAGCTTCAGTCCAACGGTGGTGGTGGTGGGCGGAACCACCACACTGACACTGGCGTTTATTAACGCAGGCGGTAACGCCACCAACCTTCGCTGGACCGATAATTTGGTGGGCTACCAAGTCGCCGCAACGCCTAACTTTACACAATCAGCTGGCTGTACCGGTGCGGGTTGGGCCACTACCGCGCCGGTGGCGGGTGCCATTACATACACTTTCGCCGGTAACAACGCCAATCTTGCTGGCGGGGCGACTTGCACGATCACTTTTGCAGTGACGCCGGTCAGCTCGGGCGTGAAATCGAATACGATTACTGGCTCCAATCCGGGCAATTTTAATGGTTCAACCGCGAGCGCGACATTTACTGCCTACTTGCAGCCAACCGTTGCGAAATCTTTTGCGCCCGCAACCATACCCGTTGGTGGCGCGAGTACGCTGACGCTGACACTGACCAATCCCAATAATTTTGTCGGCGGTAATTTATCGAATGCCGCATTTACTGACACGCTTACCAATATGTCTGTTTCAGGCAATCAGACGGTTGGAGGCACTTGTACGGGCATTACGCCTGCATCGTTAACCAATGGTGCAACTGCGCTGAGCTTTACCGGCATTGTTTTGCCTGCCAACGGTAGTTGCACGTTAACTATCGTCGTTACCAGTTCAACCGCCGGGTTACTGCCCAACACGACGAGTGGTGTTACCACGACACAGACACCAACAGTGGGTGTAGCGTCCAACACCGCAAATTTACAGCTATCGCAAGTCGCACTCACTAAGGCTTTTGCGCCAACACCCACGCCTGCAGGAACAATTTCAACATTGACGTTTACATTAACCAACGGTACGGGTAATCCAGCGTGGAATAATTTGGCTTTTACCGACACTTATGCCGCAGGTTTACAAAATGCTACGCCGCCAAATGCATCGACTACTTGTGGTAGCGGCACAGTCAACGCGATTGCAGGCGGTAATGCGGTTGCGCTTTCTGCGGGCGTGCTCATAACGGGACAAACCACTTGTACGCTGACAGTTGATGTAACCAGCGTTTCTGCCGCCACTTACGCCAATACCAACGCCGCCAACATTTCCGGCGCAAGCATCGGTATGACTACAACCGGAGTGAATGCAACCGTTGTTTTTTCCAGCCCACCGTTATTGACCAAAACATTTTCTCCTGCAGCGATAGGCTTAGGTGCTATTTCAACGCTGACTTTCACGGTTACCAATGGTGCAAGTGCGCCCATTGTCAACGGCTTGGGTTTCACCGACGGCCTGCCCGCTGGTGTGGTAATTGCCGCTTCGCCGACGATTGTTAACGGTTGTATTGGCAGTACGGTAACCGCAGTAGCAAGTGGCACGAGCATAGCCTTATCGGGTATTAATCTTGCGGCAGCTCCATCTAATTGCACTATCTCGGTGAATGTTACCGCTTCAGCGCTGGGCACTTACATCAACAACGGTGCCAATATTAGCGGGCTGACGGGAGGTCTTAATGCGGGCAGTGTGAACGCATCATTGAATGTGGTCAGAACGAGTCTGACCAAAACTTTCAGCCCGGCAATTATCGGTATCAACGGCACATCCACGCTCACCTTTACGATTGCAAATGGCACCGGTAATCCAGCGCAATCAGCTATTTCCTTTGCGGACAGTTTGCCAACCGGCGTGGTGATTGCCGCCGCACCTGCGGCCAATACTAATTGTCCAACTGGTGTCGCCGTTGTCAGTAATCCTGGGTTTCTAACCGCAGTGGCCGGTAGTGGCACCATCACCGTTGGCGGTGCGGGTGCTGTCATGAATAGCGGTGTAGCAAGTTGTACGATCAGCGTGAATGTAACCAGCGCAGCTGCTGCAAGCTACATCAATGGCCCCGGCCGCGTTACCGGCGCGTCCAGCAATATTGATGCGACCGGCGTAAACGCCACATTGACGGTGTTAAATGCGTTAACTGTTGCCAAGAGTTTTAACGCAGCCACCATTGCCAGCGGACAAACTAGCACCGTCACCATCACGCTCACCAATCCTAATGCGGTTGCGCTAACCGGTGCAGCGTTTACCGATACGTACCCCACACAAATTACCAATGCTCTCGCACCAGCGGCGTCAACGACTTGTGGCGGCACGGTAACGGCGGTTAACAATGGCCCAAGCGTCTCGCTCGCGGGCGGCATCATTCCGCCGGCCGGTTTTTGTACCATTACCGTCTCAGTCACCAGCAGCATAAGTGGCGCATGGACGAATAGTTTAGGCATCGGCGCTGTTAGCACTGCTAGCGGTGCGAGCAATGCGGTTGCGGCTAGCGCGATCTTGGCAGTCTACGCTCCACCGACAGTGACCAAAGCCTTCGCCGCTCCCATAGACGCAGGCGGCAACACCACGCTGACCTTTACCTTCACCAATCCAGCCACCAACCCTGGCACGTTAACGGGCATTGCGGTCAACGACACCTTTCCCGTAGCACCAGCGGCTATGACGTTATTCAACGGTACGGTGGCGGGAAGCTGTAGTGCAACGGTATTAAACCAATCTGCCGGGGCACCCACAGCAGGCAACACGGGCCTGCAAATATCGGCTATCACTCTTGCGCCGAACGCCTCATGTACTGTCATTGTGAATGTCACCGCAGGCATCGTGGGAAGCTACATTAATACGACTGGCACGGTCACAGCCACTACACCAGTCGCGCTCACGGGGTTGACCGCAACAAATACGTTAGTCGTACAGCCCCGTCCCACGCTTGCCAAATCTTTCGGCGCAAATCCACAAACCATCGGCGTCGGCCAAACTGCGACCCTTAGCTTCACCATCGACAATACTGCTGCAGGCGCTGTTAATCGTACCGGTGTCGGCTTTATTGATACCTTACCAGGCGCTGGTGCATTAACGGCGACCACTACCTCACCACAATGCGGCGGCGGTACAGTTACAGTCACTGGCGGTAACGTCATCACCATTAGTGGTGCAACGGTCAATGCAGCGACGACTTGCACCATCACCGCGACTGTGACGGGTGTGACCGCAGGCAGCTACATCAATGGTCCGACCAACGCCTCGATTGCCGGTGTAACGGCTAACCTGAACAACATAGTCACCGATCAGACACTTAACGTGCGTCTCGTCGCGCTCACCAAAGCCTACGCGCCTGCGAGTGTGACTGCTACCGGAACCTCCACCTTAACCTTCACGCTCACCAACGGTGGCGGCAACCCGGCGCAATCGAACATCAGCTTTACCGACACCCTGACGGCCGCTGCGGGTCTGACCATCAACAGTGTCTCCGCACTCACCGGCGCAGGCTGCTCTGCCGCCACCCCGACCTTTACTGCGTCAAGTCCGGCCGCCGTCACCTTAACCGGTGCCAGCATTGCTGCTACTAATAGCGTTTGCACCTTCACGGTTAACGTCACCGGCAACACTGCTGCCGCTTACGCTAACATCGCCGGCAGCATCAGCAGTGCCACCTCAGTTGTGGACGCCACAGGCGTCAACAGCACACTCACCGTGACCAGCCGCGCTACCCTAGCCAAGAGCTACAACGCGACCACGCCGGTCAGTGTGGGCGGATCTGCAACCTTGAGCTTCACTGTAAACAATGGTGCAGGCAACCCAGCCCAAACCAACCTAGGGTTCACCGACACTTTCCCTGCAGGTGTTAGCGTCACCGCGATCAGCGCGGTCACAGGTATTGGCTGTAGTGGGGCGACAACGAGCTTTACCAGCACCACCGCCGTGTTAGCCGGGCTCAACATGACATCCGGCACCACGATCTGTACCTTCACAGCCACCGTCACGGGTGTCACTGCGGCAAGTTACCTGAACAACAACGCCCAATTTAGTGGCCGCACTGGCGGCATTGATACCGCGGCGACGACGGCGACCCTAGATGTTTACTTACCACCGACATTGACCAAAGCCTTCGCCGCCTCCATTGACGCCGGCGGCAACACCACGCTGACGTTCACCTTCACCAATCCAGCGGCCAACCCTGGCACGGTAGGGGGCATTGCAGTCAACGACACCTTCCCGATAGCGCCAGCGGCCATGACTTTATTGAATGGCACAGTGACCGGCACCTGTATATCACCCACCGTATTAAACCAAGCCGCTGGCGCACTCACTGCGGGCAACACGGGTCTGCAAATATCGGCCATTAGCTTGGCATCAGGCGCGTCTTGCACCGTCACCGTCAATGTCACCGCCCCCACCGCAGGGAGCTACATCAACACCACCACCGCGGTCTCAGCCACAGGCCCCATTGCACTCATCGGCACGACCGCCACCGCCACCTTAGTGGTCATACCAAAGCCCATCTTAACCAAAGCCTTCGGTGCGCCGAACCTTGCCTTGAACGGCACGACCAGCCTAGTCTTCACACTCACCAACACCACCGCAGGCAATATAGCGCGCACCGGACAATCGTTTACCGACACCTTGCAAGCGGGCCTCCAGATCGCCAATCCCACTGCACCTACCAGCAGCGGCTGCGGCGCACCGGTCTTCACCGCCGTTAACGCCACCCAACCGTTTAGTGCCACCGGCATCGACATTGCCGCCGCCGGTACTTGCACCATTACCCTCACCATACGGGGCATTACGGCCGGTGCACGCACCAACACCACCGCGGACATCACCGCCATCAGCGGCCAACTCACCAACGGTGTGACCACCCAGATAGTGAATGTCTACACCGCTCCCACCATCACCAAGACCTTCACCCCCGCCACCATCGGTGCGGGCGGCACCTCCTCGATGGTCATCACCATCACCAACCCTGCGGCTAACGTCGCCAACATCACCGGCGTCACCGTTAACGACAGCTACATCGGCACGCTCACCAACAACGCGGCAGGCAGCGTCGCCTGTAGTGGCGCTGGTAGCGCCGTCTTGACCGGCGGTGTTAACGCCGGCACCAGTGTCGGCTTCAACACTGGCATCATCACGCCTGGCGGCACTTGCACCATCACCCAAAGCGTCACCGCCACCAGCAGCACCGTCAACACCACCGCAGCCCCTGCCGCCACCGGGCCGGTCGCGCTCACCGGTACCGCTGCCAACGCCACCCTCACGGTAAGCCTCCCGACAGTAGCTAAAACCTTCTTAGCCTCAAGCATCAACGACGGCGGCACCACCAGCCTGCGCTTTGGTTTAACCAACGCAGGCGGCCTAGCCCAACCGAGCATCACCTTAGGCGACACACTCCCGATAGGCCTACGCTACCCAACCACCACCCCTGCAGTTACTTACGCGGGTGTGGGTGGCACGTGTACCGGACCTGCCACGGCGGGCTACACCATTGGCACGCGGGTACTGGCCTTGACCGGTATCGCCCTGGGTACTGGCACGACCTCATGCAACATCGACATTGCCGGACTCACCAACGCCGCAGCCCAGACAGGCGCTTGTGCTAACGCCAACCAGACCAACTTAGCCGCCAGCGTCACTGCGACCAATGCCAGCAGCATTGCCACCGATCAATGCTTGAGCATCAACACCATCCCACCGGTATTGACCAAAGCCTTCATCCCGTTAACCTTCGCTGATGGCGCTACTACCACGCTGCGTTTCACCTTGACCAATACCGGCACTAACCCGGCCCAATCCGGCATTAACTTTACCGACAACCTACCCACCGGTCTCAGGGTGGCAGCAGGCGGTGTACTCGGCTCATCAACCTGTTCCAGTGCGGCTGCTGTCACTACCGCCACCAGCGGCAGTGCGTCCATCGTCGTCACCGGCGCCACCATGCTGCTCAGTCAAGCCTCATGTTTCATCGATGTGCAAATTCGCAACGCCGCCGGGCAGGTGAATGTCAGTTGCGCGAGCAACCCCGCCGCTTTCACCAATAGCGCCAGCAATATTGCCGCCACCGCCAACCTCACCAACAGCGTCACCGCCGCCTGCGTGACCGTGACCACCGCCGTCCCGACCATCGCCAAAGCCTTCAGTCCAGCCAGTATCGCCGCCAACGCCACCTCCACCATTACCTTCACCCTCTCCAACCCGAACTCGATTGCGCTCACCACGGCTAACTTTACCGACGTGCTGACCAACCTCCGCGTAAGCGGTGCACAACTGGCGGGCGGCACCTGCGTCGGTGCCAGCAGCAATAGCTTCATCAACAACCAGACCGGCACACTCAGCTTCACCGGCCTCACCATCCCCGCCGCAGGCAATTGCACCGTCACCTTACTCATCACCGCCAACACCCCCGGTGCGCTACCCAACTCAACCTCAGGTGTCGCCAGTGCCGAGGCCGCCACCGGGGCCGTATCGAATACCGCCACCTTAACCGTGAACGCGGTCGCGCCCACCATTGCCAAAGTCTTCACCCCGGCCACCATCGCTCTCGGTGCCACCAGCACCATCACTTTCACCCTTACCAACCCCAACGGTATCGCGCTCACCGCCGCCGCCTTCAGCGACACCCTGAATAATATGTTCGTGAGCGCCGCCGGAGCCGCCACCGGCACCTGTACCGGGGCCGGCAGCAACAGCTTCACCGCCAACCAAACCGGACAGTTAAACCTGACCGGCCTCACCATCCCCGCCAATGGCAACTGTACGATGTCGATTGTGATCAAGAGTAATACCCCGGGTTCATTGCCCAACAGCGCCACCGGGGTCACCAATAATGAAGCGCCCACCAGCGCCGTCTCCAATACCGCCACCTTGACCGTGACCGCATCAGCCCCGATTATTGCCAAAGCCTTTGCGCCAGCTTCCATTGCTTCAGGTGGGGTATCAACCTTAACCATCACCATTAGCAATTCCAACAATGGCGCCATCACGGTCACCAGTGTGACCGACACCTTCCCGATCACACCCGGTAGCGGACTGGTGGGTGCAGCCATCCCGAACGCATCCACTAGCTGTGTCGGCGGGGTAATCAGCTCCACCGTCGGCAGTGTCACCCTAACCGGCGGCAGCGTACCGGCCAATAGCACCTGTACGTTCCAGATTGACGTCACCGCAGTCAGTGCCGGTACGTACAACAATACGATCGGCGTAGGTGCATTAACCACCAATGCGGGATCAAACGTGATGGCCGCCACAGCATCATTGGCCGTCACGCCAGTTGCGAATGTGTCGGTCGTAAAATCAGGTCCCGCAAACATTCCATGGGGTACCACGATTACATATACCTCCACCGTCACGAATGCTGGGCCCGATGCTGCCAACCTCACCGTATTTACTGACTCAGTACCTGGCACCATTACGGGCGTTACCGCTTCATGCGGCGCCCCAACCATGGGTGCGGTGTGTGGAAGTGTGATGGTCGTCGGCAACGCCGTATCCAGTACCATCACCAGCTTGCCATCAGGTGGCACAGTCACTTTCACGATTCAGGGCACTGCACCGCAAACCGGTACGCTGGTTAATTCAGCGACAGCCATTGTGCCAATGGGCATCAATGATCCGGATGATCCGGGCCGCACCGGCGCGGGCAACAACACCTCCGCACCGGTTACGACGGTAGTGCAAGCGCCTGACTTGATGATTACCAAAACCGCTTCGACGTCGGCCTTTACGGTTGGCACCAACGCGAGCTTTACGCTGACCCCGAACAACTTGACGAGCAATGCCGCCACGGTGGGCACGATCACCGTGACCGATGTATTGCCGACCGGCTTGACTTATGTTGCGGCGAGCTCTGGCGGCACGGGATGGAGCTGTGCGGCCGCCGGGCAGACCATAACGTGTACGACCAGCAACATCATCAGTGCCGGTGGCACAGGCAATCCGATCACGATTAATGTGTCAGTCGCCGGTAACGCCGTGCCTGCCATCACCAACCTCGCAACGGTCGCCGGGGGCAATGAGCCGCCCGCCAATACCGGCAACAATAGTGCATCGGTCAATGTCAACGTGAGCAGTGTTGCCGTCAGTACGTTCACCACGGATGGCGCGCAAACGAGTACGCCGGGCAGTGCGGTATTTTATCCGCATACCTTTACGGCTGGCAGCGCAGGTTCCGTGTCGTTCACAACGGTCAGCACACCGAATCCGAATATGGCGGGTTGGGGCGTTACGGTATTTCGTGACAGCAATTGTAACGGGGTGCTGGATGGCATCGAAGGCTCGGCCCCGTTGACAATGAGTGTCGCGGTCATCGCGGGTGATCAGGTTTGCATTATCGTCAAATCAACAATTCCGAATACCGCACCCTATAACGCCCAGGATTCCATTCTGGTAACGGCCACCTTCACGCCTTCATCCGGGCCTGTCGTGTCATTGAATCATCAGGACATCACCACCGTCGGCGCGATCGGCGGCGCAGGTTTGGTGCTGACCAAAGCAGTGCGAAACGTGACGCAAAGCGGTTCGCTGGGCACCACCAATACCGCAAAGCCGGGCGAAGTGCTGGAATATGTCATCACCTATACCAACACCTCGAACGCTTCACTATCGATGGTCGTGATCAGTGATAACACCCCGGCTTTTACCACCTTCGTGTTGGCCAACTGTGGCGCACTGCCGATGGCCATTACCGCCTGCAGTGCGACCACGCAACCCATGGTGGGTGCGTCAGGCAATGTGCAGTGGACGCTAACCGGTGTGCTGAATGCCATGCAGTCAGGAGCCGTTATATTCCGAGTGACGGTGCAGTAAAAGCCGCACCGTAAAAATTGTTACGCAGGCCCCGAAGCCGGTCACGAAGACGATCGCTACAGCCGTAAAATAGGCAGCAAAGCAGGCAACAACCCAGGCAACAACAACCCACGCAACCAAGACCGCAACAACAAGCACAACAACAACGAAGAAAAAATAATAACGTCCAATCGTTGTGTCATTAGCCGATAACGCAGCCAGTTTTGTATACTAGCGTCCTGCAATTTCAATATCTTTCGCCTTCAGGAGCCCACATGAAACAACCAATGCGCGTCGCCATTACCGGTGCCGCTGGCCAAATCGGCTACAGCCTTTTGTTCCGCATCGCCTCTGGTGAAATGCTGGGCAAAGATCAACCGGTCATTTTGCAATTGCTCGAAATCGCCGATGAAAAAGCCCAAAAAGCGCTCAAGGGCGTAATGATGGAATTAGACGATTGCGCCTTCCCGTTATTGGCTGGCATGAGCGCCCACGCGGATGCGATGACCGCGTTCAAAGATATTGATATTGCCCTGCTGGTGGGTGCGCGCCCGCGCGGCCCCGGCATGGAACGTAAAGATTTGCTGGAAGCCAATGGTGCTATTTTCACCGTGCAGGGCGCAGCACTTGACGCCGTTGCCAAGCGTGATGTCAAGGTGCTGGTGGTGGGTAACCCCGCCAATACCAACGCCTACATCGCCATGAAATCCGCGCCCGGATTGGCGCGCGAGCAATTCACCGCGATGTTGCGCCTTGACCATAATCGTGCCTTGTCACAGCTCGCCACCAAGAGCGGCAAGCCTGTCGATTCCATCGAAAAAATGATCGTCTGGGGCAACCATTCGCCGACAATGTATCCCGACTATCGCTTCGCCACGATCGGTGGTGTTAGCGCACCTAGTGTCATCAATGATGAAACCTGGTACCGCGAAACCTTTCTCCCGACTGTTGGTAAACGTGGCGCCGCGATTATCGAAGCGCGGGGTTTGTCGTCAGCCGCATCAGCCGCGAACGCCGCCATCGATCACATCCGCGATTGGGTGCTGGGCACCAACGGCAAATGGGTCACGATGGGAATTCCCTCCGACGGCAGCTATGGTATTCCCGATGGTGTCATGTATGGCGTGCCGGTTACCTGTGCCAACGGCAAGTACACCCGCATTACGGGTCTCACGATCGATGATTTTTCACGCGGCAAAATGGACGCAACCTTGAAAGAGCTGGAAGAAGAGCGCGCCGGTGTCGCGCACTTGCTGAAGTAAGCTCGTTTCAGCTCTGCAAAAACAGAGCTGAAATATCTACAACGCCGCAAGCGTGATGCTGGCGGCGTTTTTTATGCCCTAAGAACGCAAGCACTGGAGCGCTTCTTGAGCCAAACGGGTTGGAGAAGACCGCCGAATGGCGATCTATACCCAGACGAAATTTAGTTACACATGCTCTAAAGCGAGATGCCGTCGGCAAGGTCACTCACCTCCTTCCCTGGCGAAGTCCAGTTTGATCGGGCGCACGTCCGGGGTCTAAGTTGGCGGTGGCACAGGTGCCATAAACTTGGCCCACCTAGAGTGGATTTGGACGACACAGCAGGCGCGTTTATGGATTGGGATTAGGGTTGGGATTGGCATTAACCGCCAAGGTGCGCTTCAAAAACGCGATGGTTTTTGGCCATGTATCGGCCTGTGCGGCGGCGTTGCCTTCAGGTGTGCCGCCACCTTTCATCGGGCCAATATTATATTGCGTGGTTGGCTCATAACCGCTGCCAGTCAGATAGTGACCTGCATCGACATAGATCAAAGATACGGTGTCCAGCTTGGCCGCAATGCGTCGCTCAGTGATGTTATGCGCCATCATGGCTGAGTTCCACACCTGATCGTCTTGTCCGGCTACGACCATTACAGGCGATTTAATTTTTTCAACTGGAATGCGTGCGAGCACCGCAGCGGCGGGATGGGCCGCGCGACCTTTGTCCTGTGGGCGACGAATGCGAATATCTGCGCCGGTTTGAAAGCCCATGAATTCTTCGGCAAAATCTTTATAAGGTACGAACGCGAATGGCTTGCCGTTTAACGAGAACGAAGACCGCTTGCCTGGCTCCGCACCCGGGCCCCAGCCTTCCCACACTACATCGGTCGGCACCACCGCAACAATTGAGGTTATCCAGGGTAAATTCACACCTGCCAGCAACGCAAACTCTGCCCCTTTCGAGGTGCCATGAATGCTGATGCGCTGTGCATCGACATCATCGCGCGCCATCAGCCAGGCACGAGCTTCGTTGAGACGTTCAACCGCAATATCGGCGAACGCGGACGGCAACGTGGGTAACTCAGCTTTTGTGCTGGGCCAATTGATCGGTGAATAGTAGGGCAGGGCAAGCACCGCAAAACCGTGTGAGGCCAGCGGCGCCGCGCCGCGGGTCACCATCGTGCCACCTTCGGAGCCGCCCAATAAAATAATAGCGGGGCGCTTCGCGACTGCAGGCTTGCCTGCTTTTACGTTGGTCCCTGCTGCGGGAGGCAGTATGGCGAACAACGCACCTGGAAATTGTTCCACTTTTTCGGTTTTCACTTCAGCCAGCTGCTTGATGAACGTAATGACCTGCTCCGCAAGCAGCTTGTCATCAGCCAGGGTGCGTACCTGCAGGCGAACTTCCATCAGTTTGCGATCAGCGGCTTCTTCCCCTTGCACGGGTTTCATGGACCAAAACAGTCCATGCACATCGGCTTGTTTGTAGCTGCCGCTCTTCGGCGCGGCCAGCGCAAGATCAAGTGCGCCTGCGCCGCTTGACTTAAAAACCGCTTCTGCACGATAGACCACGCGTTGGTCACTGTTCCACTCAGTCATCACGCGTTCGGCCACGATTTTTACATCCTGACTGGCAGGCAATCCGCTCAAGGCAATGGTTATTGCATCACCCATGAGGATAGGATTGGGTGGACTGATGTTAAATTGTTGCGCATGCGCTGAGATGGCGATGCTGAATAGCAGCGCTGCTTTAAATAGCAGATATTTCATGTGAAGCCTCCCGAAGTGGATACGAATGGTAGACACGTACAAGTCTGTAGGCAAGTCTATTGAACGATGGGTACGGCGCGGGCTGGTTTGTGATGAATGGCCATTTACAAGTGCGAACAGCTCAAACAGCGGCGCGAACCATAAGATGCAGCGATCTTTAGGCAGCTCGGCAAAATATTTACCAACCGCGCAAAAAAAATGCAGACAGGATGCAGAACCATTTGACCAACCTGCTTTTTTAATGGGCAAACTCGTTTATTCACGGGTATTACCAGCCATAAGCCTGGATTCCACTTCGAATGGCGACAGATCAGGGCGCATGATGGAGGGGGTGAGGCACGAATAGCGGTACCCTTTTGTTTCTAAGACGAAAGGACATTGCCATGAAGCGCACGCACCTCACCCTGAACGAAC
>JANYDB010000088.1 GCA_025359985.1 Burkholderiales bacterium
GCCGATGGTGCCACTGTTGGGCGGTGTTGTGCTGGTAATAATCGGCGCAGATACTGGCAACGGTGGTGTATAAAATGGTGCTGCACCCGCATTGGCAATCACGATCGGTGCATTAAACGCACCCGCCTGAACCAGCCATACGGCGAGCGTGCCATCAGGGCGCACCCAGGCAATATCGGTAATGCCGTCGCCATTGAAATCACCTACCGCATAGAACTGCCAAGTGGGATCAGTCATGGGTAAATCGGTCGCGGTATTTCTAATGATTAATGAGCTTGGTGTGCAGGAGGCGTTCTGATCATCCGGCGCGCCGGTATAGGTGGGCAAGGTAAGTCCGGTCGCATCCAAATATGAAATCGCCGTCGCGCCTGTGGTTGGATTGCGGCTCAAGACGCCATAAGTATTGACGCCAAAAAAATTCGCAAATTTACCAAACTTCAGTATCTTGTAACCCGGCGGTATGGCTTGGCCAGTGAGGTTGGCGCAGGTGCGATTGGGTGTGGCCATCAGGACGCGAATATTATTGCTCGGATCGACATACACCATGTCCACCGCACCATCCCCGTTCAGGTCAGCCGCACCGAGCAACGTCCAGCTAACCGGTGCGCCGCCGCGTTTGCGCACTTGCGTAACAGAGGTGCCGTTGGTAAACCAGATATAGGAAACACCGGTATCAGGCGATGCAACCACGGTATAGCGCCACACCAGATCACCAAAGCCATCACCATCTAGATCACCGACTGCCTGCACATCCCATACCCGCTTTACTTTACGCAAAAAGAACTGCGCGCTGGCATTAAAGTCCGGCCACACCGAGACATCACCAAATTCACCTTGGGTAATATCCTGGAAAATAAGGTCAGCTTTATTGTTTTTATTCAGATCCGTGGCAGCGACGATACGGAAATTAGCGCCCGGGTCTGCCAGCGTGGTGAACTGCATCTGATTATTGACCAGACGGCCTGCTTTTAGCTGCGGCGGGGCGCTGTCTGATCGTATCAGGATAGCGCGTGTGGCGTTGCCATCAAGATTAACGTCGCTGATAACCTGAGTTTCGGCTGACGCCGACGATGATGCGGCAATCAGACCAACCCCGAGCAACAACGCTGCCGCCGCAGCCGGACTAAAAAATGATTTGTAAAACATAACGCCTCCTAGTTTGACTAAAAATATTCCCTAACTAGTAAAGCGTCATATCGCGGAAAAGTGGCTCATCTTTTTTTAAAGTGAGCTTGGGTGATATGGCGAGTTGGTGAAAACGCCGTGAGGGCCTGGTAAGGGCTATTGCGGGCCTTGTGATAGCCACGTGAAAGTTTAAAAAGGCGCTTTAAATTTTTGGGTGGCAAACTCGTTTATTGACGGGCATCTCGAAGCACAAGAGTCCTGAACTGCCCGTCAATAAACGAGTTTTAAATTTTCTACTTTAAAAGATTAAATAACTTCGCATGTACTCGCGGCCTCTCCTAAAGGGTTGAACGGTTCAATTTTTTCGGTAAATAAGTGAGCCAATATGGCAGCGCTTCGCGCACTACTAAATACCTGCATTTACTTAATTACCGGAAAACACTGTCATGCGCACTCATGTAAAAACGCATCATCACAACGCTTATTCATTCCGCCACGCTGATCAAGCCAGCACCACGGCCCGCTCAAACGATGTGCCCTTTGCCATGCCGCGTTTGCGATATTTAATTGGCGGCGTGTTGTGCGCAGGCGCTATCAATGCGTTCAACCCGGCAGCCGCGCAGACTATCACGCAAGATTACGCGCGCTATGCCTCGATGCTTAACCAAGAGCGCGCCAGCACCGCCCGCCGTGAGCAACAAAACATGTATGACGAATCTGCGCGCGCCAACCGCTATGCACCGAATGGTGGCAGCGCTGCAGGCGGTGGCAGCTCGGGCGGTGGCGGTGCTGATTCCGGCGTTGTTGGGATGTTAAGCGGCACCATGAGCAACATGATGGATCGCCACAATCAACGTGCCGCCGCGCGCGATGCCGAAGACC
>JANYDB010000091.1 GCA_025359985.1 Burkholderiales bacterium
TCCAACGCGACCGCCCGTTTCGATTCCATTTCGCTTGACGATAAATATTTGATCGAACGTGGCCGCGCCTTTATGACGGGCACTCATGCGCTGGTGCGTCTGCCGATGTTGCAGCGCCAGCGCGATCTGGCCAATGGCCTCAACACCGCCGGCTTTATTTCCGGCTATCGTGGCTCGCCGCTGGGTGGCTACGATCAGGCTTTATGGAAAGCTAAAAAATTTCTTAAAGAAAACCACATTCATTTCACGCCCGGCGTCAATGAAGAGCTGGCCGCTACCGCGGTGTGGGGCTCGCAGCAGGTTAATTTATTTCCGGGTGCCAAATATGATGGTGTGTTCGGTATTTGGTACGGTAAAGGGCCGGGCGTGGATCGCTCGGGCGATGTATTCAAGCACGCCAATGCAGCCGGCTCCTCCAAACACGGCGGCGTGCTGCTGGTAGCGGGCGATGATCATGCCTGCAAGTCGTCAACCCTGCCGCATCAGTCAGAACATATTTTTGATGCGGCGATGATTCCAGTTTTGTATCCCACTGGCGTACAGGAAATTCTCGACCTCGGCATGCATGGCTTTGCCATGTCGCGCTATTCCGGTTTGTATGTGGCGTTCAAGTGTGTGTCGGATACTGTCGATGCTTCAGCCTCGGTGCTGATTGATCCAGACCACCCTAAAATTTTATTGCCTGAAGATTTTCCGATGCCGGCCAATGGCCTTTCGCTGCGCTGGCCCGACGCGCCGCTTGAGCAGGAGTTGCGACTGCAACACGATAAAATTTATGCCGCTCTGGCCTACGCGCGCGCCAACAAACTCAACCGCATCACCATTGATGCGCCCAATCCACGTCTGGGCATTATCGCGTCCGGTAAAAGCTATCTGGATGTGTTGCAGGCATTGGAAGATTTGGGGATTGATGAGCGACATGCCGCCGAGATCGGCATTCGTTTGATGAAAGTGGGTATGCCTTGGCCATTGGAGCCCACCAGTTTGCGCGAATTCGCGATGGGGCTCGATGAAATTCTGGTGGTTGAAGAAAAGCGCCAGCTTATCGAGTACCAGATGAAAGAACAGCTTTATAACTGGCGTGATGATGTCAGGCCTCGCGTGATCGGCAAATATGATGAACACGGTGAATGGGAAATGGCGCGCCAAGCATGGTTACTGCCCGCTGCCGGTGAACTCACCCCGGCGATGATTGCGCGCGTGATTGCCAAACGCATCGCTAAGTTCTACACCAGCAAAATCGTGGAAGCACGACTGAAATTTATTGAGGATAAAGAGGCCTCGCTTGAGCGTCCCCGCGCCAAGGTGTCACGCATTCCTACGTTCTGTTCAGGCTGTCCACACAACACCTCGACCAAAGTGCCGACGGGCTCGAAAGCATTGGCGGGCATCGGCTGTCATTACATGGCGACGTGGATTCGTCCCGAAGAAACCATGACCTTCACGCAAATGGGGGGCGAGGGCGTGCCGTGGGTGGGCATTCAGCCCTTTTCCGAAACTAAACATATTTTTGCCAATTTGGGTGACGGCACTTACTACCACTCCGGGCTGCTGGCGATCCGCGCGGCGATTGCGGGCGGCGTCAATATCACTTACAAAATTTTGTTCAACGATGCGGTCGCCATGACCGGTGGCCAGCCGGTTGATGGGCCGATCAGCGTGCCGATGATTACGCATCAGGTGGCATCTGAAGGCGTGAAAAAAGTCGTGGTTGTTACCGATGAGCCTGAAAAATATCTGCTATCGGAAATGCAGGCAGGGCTTGCGCCAGGTGTGACCGTACATCATCGCGATGAGCTGGATGCCATCCAGCGCATGCTGCGCGAGATTGAAGGCACCACAGTCATGATCTATGATCAAACCTGCGCTGCTGAAAAGCGCCGTCGTCGCAAACGCGGCAGCTATCCCGATCCAGCCAAGCGTGTCGTCATCAATGAGGCCGTGTGTGAAGGTTGCGGCGATTGCAGCAAAAAATCCAATTGCGTTTCCGTCTCGCCGATTGAAACCGAATTTGGTCGCAAGCGCACTATCGATCAATCGTCCTGCAATAAAGATTTTTCGTGTGTAAAAGGTTTTTGTCCGAGCTTCGTCACCGTTGAAGGTGGCCAGCTTAAAAAGAAAAAACCGGTGCTGCAGGCGGTATTGTCAGCGATACCTGAGCCGGTGTTGCCGCTGCTGGATTCACCTTTTGGCATTCTCGTTACCGGCGTCGGCGGTACCGGCGTGGTCACGATTGGCGCGCTGCTCGGCATGGCTGGGCATCTGGAAGGCAAGGGCGTTGCGGTGCTGGATATGACGGGCCTGGCGCAAAAAGGTGGCAGCGTCTATACCCATGTGCGGATCGCCAAAACATCCGAAGAAATTCATGCAGTGCGCATTGCTGCTGGTGAAGCCAATACCTTGCTCGGCTGCGACATGATTGTCTCTACCAGCGATGAAGCCCTGGCTAAAATGCAAAAAGGTAAAACCCGCGGCGTGGTTAATAGCGATGTTGCCACCACCAGTGAATTTATCAAAAATCCTGATCTGCATATACCCGTCGCCGAAATGCAGGAAGTGCTGCGCGACGCGATGACCGAGGTTGATTTTGTTGACGCCAGCGCGCTCACCACCTCTCTGCTCGGCGATGCGATTTATACCAATCCGTTTGTGATGGGCTATGCCTGGCAGAAAGGCCAGATTCCGTTATCACTTGCCTCTATCATGCGTGCCATCGAGCTCAACGGTCAGGCCGTTGATAAAAACAAGCAAGCTTTCGATTGGGGCCGTCGCGCCGCCGTGGATTTGCGCGCCGTGCAAAAAATCGCCACTCCACCCGAAGCCAAGCCGGAAAGCCAGCGCTTGTCCACCACGGTTGAGGAAATGATTGAACGGCGCGTGAGCTATTTAACCGCTTACCAAAATGCGGCTTATGCCGAGCGCTATCGCGCCATCGTGGCCAGGGTGCAGAAAATGGAAGCGGAGAAATTCCCCGGGAAAAAAGCGCTCAGCGCGGCGGTGGCCCGCTATGCATTTAAAGTCATGGCGTACAAAGATGAATATGAAGTGGCCCGCCTGTACACCCAGACTGATTTCGTCAAACGCATCGCCGATCAATTTGAAGGCGACTATAAACTCACCTTCCATCTGGCACCCCCTTTAATGTCGGAAGTCGATCCTGTCAGTGGTGAGCTGCGCAAGAAAACCTTTGGCCCGTGGATGCTGACGGCCTTTGCTGTACTCGCTAAATTCAAAGGCCTTCGTGGCACCGCCTTCGACATTTTTGGCCGCACCGCCGAGCGCAAAATGGAGCGGCAATTGATTGTTGACTATGTGGCCACAATCGATGAGGTGCTATCGAAAATATCCGCTGATAATTACGATACCGCCGTCGATCTCGCCAGCGTGCCGGAGCATATTCGCGGTTATGGTCATGTGAAAGATGCGCATTTTAAAGACGCAAAAAAACTTGAAGCAGAGTTGATTACGAAATTCAGAAACCCGGTTGTGGGTGCGAAAGAAATTCGGATCAAGGTCGCAGCATAGTCCTAGACCGGTGCGGATGAGGTTGCGATCCTTGAGAGAGGTTGAGGGATTGCAATCGAGGACGCTGCTCGTAAAAGCGTACTTCGCCGCTGGTTTGGTGGCGTGCGCGAGTGTTCCTTTCTATCAAGGGCCTGCTTTGCCAGCCCTGCCAGACTTCTAAGAGGCCGTGCAGAAGAGCCTGCTCGCACTGTTTGGTTTATTGTTGATGGCTTTCGGCCGCTCAACTTCTAAAACTTTCGTGGTATCTTAAGTGTCATTTAGCAAAAGCTTATTAGCGGCCGGTATCGTGACTTCTATTGTTTTTTGGCTTACGCTCGGCCGCGGTATTTACTCGGCTTAATCATTTAAGTTCAAATCCAAATCAAAAAGCAAACCTCTAATATGCACATCGGTTCCCAGCTATTTAGGCCTTAAACGCTTCGTCAATATTAGAGTTTGTACGTCAGATATTGGTTTGTAAGGAAACTTTAAGCGCTACTAATCGAAGGCTAAATTTGTCTCTGATCACATCCATTCGTCGCTACGCATCGACAGCCTTCCGCTGGCAAAAAGGTCGTCAAGACACTGGTTATGACAAAATGCTTTTGTTCACCGCGCGCTGGCCGCTGCCGTTTGACAGTTACCTGATTTGCTATCCGGACGGTTCCGAAATTCCACCGCATACCGATCCGGTGAAAGCAGGAAAGCACTATCGACTTAACATCATTCTCAAATCGTCTAGAGCGGGTGGCGAGTTTGTGTGTGCTACGCCCTTGTTTGCCACCAAACATATCAAGCTGTTCAGACCTGATGCATGCGAACACAGCGTTACGCGTGTCAAGGGCGGCAGTCGTTATGTGTTATCGGTGGGCTGGGTCCGGTCTAACGACAACGACGTGCCAGGTTGATCTCAACATCATGTAAATACAGCCATCGCGCCGAGGTGAAGTATGAAATTGTCTTATTGGTTTTTGCTGGGGTTGATCGGGTTAGGGTTGAATGCGCATGCTGCTTGCCCGGGCGAGCACAGCGGCAACATTCCTTTTATTGGCCATGCTGCCCAACATGCCCACAAACAGGTTGATACCGGTGCAAATAATTGTGCGCCAGGCCGTCGTGATGCCGAGCCTGTTATTGACGCGCTGCTTGCCGCATGCCGGGCGCAAAACAACGCGGTTCATTGCGAGCCGGAGCGCGCGAAAATGGCTGCGCCGTCTGCGATCCCATCTGCATCGCAGGACGCCATTACCACGCCGAGCAATAAATTAGGGGCATGGTTATTCCTTATTGAAAATACCGGCTTGACCCATGCGCAACTGGCGGATCGTCTGAAAGCGATCGGCATCAAACGTATCTTCATCAAGATTGCAGATGGCTCCACCAATTGCGTCTGGTTTCCTGACGCCTGCTCTAGCGTCACCACTGATATTTATAAATCGCGCGGGATTGAACCGTGGGCATGGTCGTACAACTACCCCAACAATGTCACCACTCAGGCCGCCGCACTAACGCTGGCCGCACAGTACGGCTACCTCGGCTTTGTATTGGATATCGAGAAGGAATTTGATGGGCTCACCAAGCCGCTTGATGACCTGATGAAAGCTTTTTCGACAGCGCGTGTTGCTGCGAGAACCAATGGCCTCATCAAGGGCAACTGGTATCTGACCGCCACCACCTGGGGGAACCCTAAAGATCATGCGATGCGCGTGGATATCATCGATCAATATGTCGACGCACATATGCCGCAAACCTATCTTGAAATCTGGGGCGCTTCATACCTTGCCCAAACCAAAAAATGGATAGAGGTTGGTAACTGTGAGTATCGCGCATTGGGGGCCAAGAAGCCGATCTGGCATATCGCTTCGGGCGAAAAAGCCACCACGCCTGCCACGAAACAAAATGAATTTTTCAAAATCGCTGGGCCAAACGCATCCATATGGGTAGTGCCTGGCGGGCCAGTGCCGATGAGCGAATGGAACACATGGTCAGCCATGGATTGGCAGCAAACTACCTGGGATAGCACCACCTGCAGTGTCGGCAATTACAGCCTTTCAGGACTGCCACCACCATTGCCTGATCCGGCCAAGGCTCAATCAATTTTGCTGCGCGCTAACGACGGGCAACTATTGGCGGCGAGTTTTATCAACAATCAATTTCAACTCACGCCCAAGAGCGACCCCGGCGCAAATTTCCGGATCGTGGCGGCAGTTGATCTCGACGGTAATGGCACGGCAGATTTAGTTTTTCAGGATCTCACCCAAGGCGGACTTGATACCCCCGCCGATGTGCGGGTGTGGCGTGATCTTGATCCCATTAACTCTACGCTGCTTAGACAGGTCAAGCCGACATGGAAAGTCGAGGCGGCCGGTGATCTGGATGGTGATGGCTTTGGTGATCTGGTATGGCGCTATGGCGTAGCGGGCTCACCGGATACGGGCGTGTCGTATATCTGGTTCACCGATGGCACCGCCGTCACCAAGGTACGTAAACGCGGCGGCGCACCGCTTGATTGGACACTGCTCGGTACAGCTGACCTCAACGGTGACAAGGCCGCCGACATGATTTATGTCAGCCCCACCAATCAAGTGCGGGTGTTGATGGCCACGGCGGCCCGCACCTGCGCAAATTTAAGCGCGGGCATCATCCCTGCTGGTTTCAAGGCGTTAAAAATTGCCGACTTTACCGGCAACGGTCGCGGCGATATTCTGCTGCGCCATGCCGACACCGGCGAGACCCGGCTGATTGCGCTCGATGCGCGCGGCCTATCCCTGCCTGCGCCAACCGCTGATCCGGATGACCGGAACGCTTCCTGCACCCCCAGTACGCTAATCGTCAACACCGCCAGCACCCCGCTGGCCATGACAGACCTCACGTGGCATTTTTTTGCGGCAGTTGATCTCGATGGTGATGGCATCGTCGATATCGTCTGGCAGCAGCCAAACGGCGCGCTCATCGTTTGGCTATCAGCCGTCGGTGGCGCAGCGCCCACAGCGGTAATGACAAGCGCGCTGCCCGGCGGATCTGTGGTGTTACAGCCGTGAGTTAAAGCCCTGAATTAGTACGATTAAAGTGTCCTGTGGACGGGCATCTTGAGGCCTAAACGGCTCAAACGCCGCGCCTATGCTGGTGTTTATAATTAGTTTTGAGGTGCTTTTAGAAAAGCCAATAAACATGGATATGGTCTTAATTCACGGTATGGGCAGAACACCGCTTTCCATGCTGCTATTACGTCATCGCTTACATAAACAGGGACACCGCGCGATCCTTTTTGGCTACTCACCTATCTTTGAATCTAT
>JANYDB010000047.1 GCA_025359985.1 Burkholderiales bacterium
AAGGCAATTACAAACCTTTAAACCAGCCATTGACACTGTCCTTTTAGTCATTACAACGGCAGAAAAAGGATGCAGTGATGCGCATGGTGCAAACATGCGCAGTGTCTGCAACGCTTCCCTGCGCAAGTATTATCTTGATCAAGTACTTAGGGTTTTATCTCAGCCGATTCTAAAAACAGGATCAGCACCCCTAGCGTTGTATTCGTTCATTAGGTCAAACGACAACGGATTATAGGCCATTGTTTGAAATCGATTATCAAATAATCTTGTTGATAATGCTGCATGCCGTTTATGTCATGCAAAAAGCGGGCAAAAAAAACCCCAGAAATATAATTTCCGGGGTTGAATCCTTTACCGATTCTCAAAGAATGCAATAAAGGAGGAGGAGAGCGTAAACCTTTAAAACGCAACTAAAACACTAAACTAAAATATCTATCTAAAACTGCGACAAAAAACATAATGTGTTCTTTGCGCTTATTTGCACTTATTTGCACTTATTTGCGTTTAGGTGTTGCCTTGGCAACGTTGTCAGACGCAGTTTTAAAAGCGTTATCAGCATAAGCTGTCATTTGTTTAGCGGCTTTGCTGAAATTGTCCATCGCAGCGGTAGAAGCAGCCATACCGGACTTAAGTGCGGTAACCGCAACATCAGATCCTGCAGGAGCCGATTTCGATACTTTATCAAGAGTCTCAGCAACCGATTGTTGAAATACATTCACACGCTCTTCAAACAAAACCGAGTATTGCGCTTGCGCCGCGTTTGAGATTTCGTAAAAATTCTTTGAGTAGCCCATCAAAAATTCAACACCGGTTTCAGCCGTTTTGGTGCTGAAGCTGTTTAATTCCTGAGCGTCTTTGATGCCAGCAAGCGACTTCGCATTCTTAGCTGTTTCGCCCAAACTGACTTTAGTGGCTTCGAGGTTGAGCGCAATCATACGTTCTACGTTAGTAAAAGATGCTGTTGCGAATTTCATTGTCGCGTCAATGGCTGATTTGGAAAAATCGCCAAATTGCTCAGTTGTCGAATTGATATTTGCCATCATGAAGCTCCTTAGGTAGCAGATGAATAGGTAGAGAAAAATATAAAATCATTTGCAGGACACCTTTATCCGACCTGTTACTTAAAAAATTCAAAATGGTGCGCTGCACAAGAAGAATAATATGGGCATCGAACTCAAAAGTCAAGAATTATTGTTGCAATGCAACATTTAGCATGTTAAAAATACTGGGGCGCTATTAGATTGGCTGAAATGCTATAATAATCAATAAATTATCGTAATTCGACGAATCGCGACAGAATCGCTTAAACGCGTTTCTTTTGTTTTAAATAGTCTTTTTTTGGTGTGTTGCAGCAAGCGGTAGAGCACGATTAGTGTTTGATCGGCCCTACATTTATTGCTGCATCCAAGCAAGTACGAAGTCGCATAATATGATGCGCTGATGTAGTCGTAATGGCATTACATTTGTTGTCAATACTTCGTAAAAAACGCCCCTGATACAAATTAGCTGCTAAGTAAATGTTTAGTAAAAATATCTCGTAGATGCAAAACAGGTAAAGAGGAGTTTATCGTGGTCAGAATCATTAAAAAATACCCGAATCGTCGCTTGTATGACACCGAAACCAGTGCGTACATCACGCTGGCTGAGGTCAAGCAATTCGTGCAGGATCAGCAACAATTTGAGGTTCATGATGCTCGCACCAACGAAGATCTGACGCGCAGCATTTTGTTGCAGATCATCCTTGAAGAAGAGGGCAGCGGCGCGCCGATGTTTTCGGCCGACATGCTCTCTAACATAATTCGTTATTATGGTCATACCATGCAGGGTCTGATGGGCAATTATCTGGAGCGCAGTATCGGCGCGTTTCATGAAGCCCAGCATCATTTCCAGGAGCAGTCCAAATCGCTTTATGGTGCCGCACCCGGTGCCGCAGCCCATTTCGCCCCTGATGCCTGGGCCAAACTGGCAGAAAATATTCCGTCGTCCGTGCCGACCATGATGAACGAGTATCTGGAAAAAAGTGCCTCCGGTGTCATGGGTATGCAAGAGGGCTTGCGTAAACAGGCCATGCAAATGTTTTCCGCCTTTCCCTACACCGTCATGAGCGGCATGTCTGACTCCAAGGCCACCGAATCTTCAGCAGCACCCCAAGCAGAAGAAGACACAGAACGTCCCACAGCCGCCAAGCACGCCTCCAAGCGGAAAAAAGCGACGTCTAAAACAAGTGCCCGGAAGCCGCCCGGCAGACAAGCCAAATAATTCGAAGCTATATATGAATGCCATTGTTCGACCTATCAAGATTGCCCCTCGGAAAATTCTGCAGAATCGGCCGCCACGCGTGGGCTTTGTTTCACTCGGCTGCCCGAAAGCGCTGGTTGATAGTGAACAAATCATTACCCAATTGCGCGCTGAAGGCTACGATATTGCGCCGGATTATGCAGGGGCGGATTTGGTTGTGGTCAATACCTGTGGCTTTATCGACTCGGCGGTTGAAGAATCCCTGGATGCGATTGGTGAAGCCCTAGCTGAAAACGGTAAAGTTATAGTCACGGGATGCCTCGGTGCCAAATCGGGCGACGGCGGCGAAAATTTAGTGAAGCTTGCGCATCCTCAGGTGTTGGCCGTAACAGGGCCGCATGCCAAGGAAGAAGTGATGCGACATGTACATGCCCATTTGCCGCAGCCGCACGATCCGTTTATTGATCTCGTACCTGCTGCCGGCATCAAGCTCACGCCCAAACACTATGCTTACCTGAAAATTTCTGAAGGCTGCAACCATCGTTGCACGTTCTGCATCATCCCAAGTATGCGCGGCGATTTGGTGAGCCGCCCGGTTGGCAGCGTGATGCAGGAAGCGGAAAATCTGGTGAAGTCGGGGGTTAAAGAATTACTCGTTATTTCGCAAGATACCTCTGCTTATGGAGTCGACATTAAATACCGTACCGGCTTCTGGCAAGGCCGTCCGCTTAAGACCCGTATGACTGAATTATGTGAAGCGCTGGGCACGCTGGGCGTGTGGGTGCGTTTGCATTATGTGTATCCGTATCCCCACGTGGATGAAGTGATTCCTTTGATGGCCGAGGGCAAAATTTTGCCGTACCTTGATGTGCCATTCCAGCACGCCAACCCGCGTATTCTTAAACTGATGAAACGCCCTGCCAACGCCGAAAAAACCCTGGACCGTATTCATGCGTGGCGCAAGATGTGCCCGGATATCACGCTGCGCTCTACATTCATTGCGGGTTTTCCAGGCGAGACGGAAGCGGAGTTTGAAGAGCTACTAAGTTTCTTGCAGGAGGCGCAACTAGATCGCGTAGGCTGCTTTGCCTACTCGCCAGTCGAAGGTGCAATGGCTAACGAACTGCCTGACCCGGTGCCGGATGAAGTGCGGGCAGATCGTCAGCGCCGCTTCATGGAAACCCAGACCCTGATTAGTCAAGCTAAATTAAAAAACAAGATTGGTCGCGAGTTGGAGGTACTAGTTGATGTGGTTAGTCGCGATGGGGTGGTGGGCCGCAGCAGCGCCGATGCGCCTGAAATTGACGGGCAGGTGCATGTTCATGCGGCAACGATAGCCGCGCTGAAAAATATTAAACAAGGAGACCTTATTCGGGCGCGCGTGACTGACACCAACGAGCATGATTTGAAGGCGGAGCTGGTTGTATAAACTGCTTAAATAGCAAGAATCATGATTCGCTGTAAAAACTAAAAAGCCCGCAGCGCGGGCTTTTTGATGAATGCAACATTTATGGTTTGTTTCACACCTTTCAATTGCGAATCAGTTTACCGTCCGTTACTTTGATTTTGTCGCCTACTTTATAAGCAGACACGGCGTTATATGAAAAGGTTCTGGTCTGGCCGTCTTCGAGTTTGACAACAACCTGGTACACGGTTTTGGTCTTAATATTTTTCTCGACTGCATTGCCGGCATACGCGCCGCCCACCGCGCCGGCCACGGTCGCCAGATCCTTGCCGCGTCCACCACCGACCTGATGACCCAGAACTCCACCCAGTACGCCACCCGTGATCACACCCACACCAGAACCTTTACCTTTTTGTTGCACGGTTTTGATACCAGTCACCGTGCCGCAGTTATCGCATTTGGCGTATGCGCTACTGCTGAGCGCAACAACGCCTGCTACAAACGTCGATACCATCAGCTTTGAATATTTCATTTTTTGCTCCTTTTATGAACCAGTGACAAACTCCCGAAAGATGTTAACGCAATCCGCATCGCAAATGCTGACCTGGAATTTCACCTTTTTGCATTTACATGTGCATTTGTGTTCGCAACTTAGTCTTATTCCGTGGCGGAATCAGGCTCTTGCACGTTATAGCCTTTAGCCTTCAGTTTAGCCAGATAGCCGTCGGATTTGAGCATTTGCTCGATGGGCAGGATCGCCAGCGTCACGGTGTTGTTGGTCAATGCCGATTCAGCCGCATTTAACCAGGCGGCCTCCATTTGTGCCCGAACATTTTGCACCCCCAGCGTCTTTATGAACGAAGCGTTGTTGATGGCCGCTTCGCAAGCGGTACGCTGGTCGATATTTGGCAGCCCACGGATCATGCCGATATCGCCAGTGGCCCATGCGTTAGCGCGTGTACGCATCAGATCCAGATCCGTCTCGATACGCTCTATCGTTTTGGCGAAGCAGTCAGTATCGGCGAGCCGTGATGACTTTAGTTCATTAATCGCCGCGCGTGCATCACCGATAGCCGGCTCAACATTCACCGCCGTTAACTTCACTTTGTATTTTTTTGCTGTAGCGGTGACGGCGACCAATACAAGGTTGGATGAAGTGAGGCCAGCCTTGTTAATCGCTTTGGCGTACAGCTCCATCGCCGCAAACATGGGACGCCGGCGTTCAATATCGCTTTCTTCATCCTGATAATCACCGATATATTTGTCTCTCAATGCCAGCCAGCGCGTATATAAATCAGCCGGGACAATACTGCGCAGAGTGGCTCCATCAGGATTCTTGCGAGCTTCCATGGCCGACGGTATCAGGAATAGTGTCTTGAAGAAGCCAATCTGTTTTATCGAAACAGACACCGATGGTCCCGTGATGATTTCCTGGGATTGCACAACAATGGCTTCCATCTGTTTGGCGCGCCAGATCATTTTTTTAGGCATCGGGCTTTGAGTACCAATGATCCATAGCACATGATCTGCTTTCGACACTTTCCACATGCCCGGGCCGGGTTGTTCTCCACTGACCAACACTTGTTCCAGCATGACCGGTGTAGGCGCTATCGCGGGTGCTTCAGGCGTTTGTGCGGGTATGGATGTGGATGCAGAAGCAACAGAAGCCGAGCCTGAAACAACGATGACCATGGCGCAGCTAAGGCAGCTTAAATAAATTCTCAAGGGGCATCCTTATCGTAATGGTTATCAAGCTATAGGAGTTATTGGTATGGCAAGCTAAACACAGACCCGCGATGCGGCCACAAGTTTCATTCGTATTTTGGTGTGCTGATGAGATGAAGAAATGGCGTTGATGAATGCAAAGGCTTGATCGTGTTCATGTCAATGCAGCAGCTTTGCCGGCAGTTTCACGTGGCGGTTTTTAGTGATGCTTGCAAGTTTTGAGGCGAAACTCGTTAATCCACGGGAGTTTCAAAGCAAAAATGTCCTAAAACCCGCTCCTGCGCTAGAGTTTTAAAAAATAAAATTGCCTAAAGTCCCTTATGCTCATGGCAATTCCGGCTTATTTTGCAATATCACTTGCTCTTAATTGCGGGAATAAAATCACATCCCGAATCGAGGGTGAGTTGGTCAGCAACATGACCAGCCGGTCAATGCCGATGCCTTCGCCCGCCGTGGGCGGCATGCCATATTCGAGCGCGCGTACAAAATCGGCATCGTAGTGCATGGCTTCTTCATCGCCGCCTTCTTTGGCTTCGACCTGTTCCATGAAGCGTGCGGCCTGATCTTCGGCGTCGTTTAATTCCGAGAACCCATTGGCTAATTCACGCCCCGCGATGAAGAGCTCAAACCGATCCGTAATCGCCGGGTTGATATCGTTGCGGCGTGCGAGTGGCGAAACTTCAGCCGGGTAGTCGATGATGAAAGTAGGCTGGATCAGTTTTGATTCGGCTGTTTCTTCAAAGAGCTTCAGTTGCAGTATGCCCACGGTGTCGTTTGCTTTGACTGGCGCACGATGTTTCTGGCAAAGGGTTTTCAGTATCTCCAGATCGTCGAGATTGGTATCGGCATATTCGGGAAAATAATGCTTGACTGCCTGTGGCATGGTGAGACGCGCGAAAGGCGGGCCAAAATCAATTTGCACGCCTTGATAATCGATCAGGGTATGGCCACAAACTTTTTGCGCCACATCGCGCAGCATGTCTTCGGTGAACTGCATGAGGTGATGGAAATCGCGATAAGCAATATAAAACTCCATCATCGTAAATTCCGGATTGTGGCGAACACTCATGCCTTCATTGCGAAAATTGCGGTTGATCTCGAACACCCGTTCGAAGCCGCCAACGATCAGGCGCTTTAAATAAAGCTCCGGCGCGATGCGCAAATAAAGCTGCATATCGAGGGTGTTGTGATGAGTGATAAAAGGTTTAGCCGCAGCGCCACCGGGAATCGGATGCATCATCGGTGTTTCGACTTCAAGGTAACCCGCGCCCACCATAAAGGCACGAATTTCCTGCACGATTTGTGAGCGTGCTTCAAAGGTGCGTTTCACTTCCGGGTTTACCATCAAATCAACATAGCGCATCCGATAGCGTTGTTCAGTATCTGACAAGCCATGAAACTTTTCAGGCAACGGGCGCAGCGACTTTGTAAGCAGCCTGAGTGAAGTCACATGCACCGAAAGCTCGCCCACTTTGGTTTTGAATAGCCTGCCTTCCGCACCCAGAATGTCGCCCATGTCATAGCGCTTAAATTCTTCCAGTGCCTCTGCACCAAGATCGTTCAGGGTGATGTAAAGCTGAATGCGGCCCGATGCATCCTGAATCGTCGCAAACGCTGCCTTGCCCATAACGCGCTTTAACATCATGCGACCGGCGACTTTAACGATGACGGCTGGGGCGGCTTCCAGCTCTTCTTTTGATTGGTCGTTATAGCCTGCAACTAGCGCAACTGATTGATGCTCCGGACGGAAATCATTGGGGAAAGGTTGCAGCTTGGCAGCGCGTGATTTTTCACGAATGGCGGCGAGCTTTTGACGGCGCTCGGCAATCACATGGTTTTCGTCCAGCGGTGGGTTTTGTGCGGCATCAAGGATTTCGTCAGACATGGTGTTCTCTATTCACAAATCAGAAATATAAAATATTCAAGGTTGCAGCCAGACCGATTGCAGCTTGCCTTCGGGCCAGCTAAACAGGGCGCGACGATTACCTTGAGAGGCGAGATAGACCCATTCAATCGAGGTGACATGTACGGTCACGACGCAAAAATTTTCGCGACCCATTTCAGGCAATTGATCAAGCCCTTCGTCGGCAAGGTCGTTGACAATATCGAGCTTAGGCGCGGGCAGGGTGGTCGGCGTCGCAATCACCGAGCCAGGTGCATCATCAACGCAGTAGGTCAGCCGTGACATCGCGCGTGAATTTTGCCACGCCGTATTGGCTATCTCATCATGGGCATGCAAGGTCACTTCACCATTAATCCGGAGCTGGATTTTCTTTCCGGCATCGTAGGCAATAATGCATGCGCCAGGTTTGATGCGCCATTGTGCGATCTTGCTGGAACGAATGTCGGCATGAAATCCGAGCGTGCGGTTATGACGATCAGCGCCGCGCAAAATCATCGTACGCGCTGATGGGTGCCCCTGTAAATCAATGCTGGCGATAACTGGCGTATGAAAGGCGGAGCGGCGGTCAGTGGTGCCCCGGCCCATCAGTTGCCAAACCTCTTCCAGCGAGCTGTCTAAGCTGTCATAGAACTCGGGCAATGATGCAGGATTGGGGTTGGGATTGGAGTTGGGGCTGGCGTTGGTCATGATGGCATTTGTACCTATGGTGTGCCTGTGTTTATACTTGTGGTTTCCAGCTCATGAGGCCAATGCCTGCGAGGCACAGCGCAATGCCGGATAATTTTGCGGCCGGGATTGATTCGCGAAAAAAAAGTGTGCCGATGAACAGCGTTAATACTGCCACAACGGATGCCGTCAACACGGCGGCTGACGATAGTTCAGCGCCAGCCCGGTAAGCCAGCAAAAAACCGATCTCGATCAATACAATACTCGCCGCCACTCCATACACTGCCCAGTTCAGTTTTTTAATCTCATTAACAACTGAGTCGGTCAGCGGAAACAGCCAAAATAACGGCAGCGTCAGCGTCGCTGCCAGTAAATAAAACATCAGCAACGATATGACAGGATGGGTGCCAGGCGAGATACTCTTTTGCGTGACGTGATAGAGCGCTTGCCCGGCTATTGCCAGCAAAAACGCCACAAGCAAACCTGATTTTATAGCCATGCTTAGCCTAAACCCCTTGCTTCAAACTGGCTTCAATAAACGGATCCAGATCGCCGTCCAACACTTTCTGCGTGGCGCTGATTTCTACATTGGTGCGTAAATCTTTAATCCGGCTTTGATCCAGCACATAAGATCGAATCTGATGGCCCCAACCCACATCCGTTTTTGTCGCTTCCAGCTTATCCTGCTGAACCTGACGCTTGCGAATTTCGAGCTCATACAACTTCGCTTTCAGCATGGTCATGGCTTCCACCTTGTTGCGGTGCTGCGAGCGATCATTTTGACATTGCACCACAATACCGGTCGGGCCGTGGGTAATGCGAATCGCGGAATCGGTTTTGTTAATGTGCTGGCCACCGGCGCCGGATGCGCGAAAGGTGTCAATGCGCAGATCGGCCGGATTGATATCGACCTCAATCGAGTCATCCACTTCCGGGTACACAAAAACGCTTGCAAACGAGGTATGCCGCCCACCGGATGAATCAAACGGGGACTTGCGAACCAGGCGATGCACCCCGGTCTCGGTACGCAAAAATCCGTAAGCGTAATCACCGCTGATTTTGATCGTCGCGCTCTTGATGCCCGCTACATCGCCGTCGGATTGCTCCAGAAGTTCGGTCTTAAACCCTTTACGTTCGGCATAGCGCAAATATTGGCGCAGTAGCATGGAGGCCCAATCCTGCGCTTCAGTGCCGCCCGCACCCGACTGAATATCCAGAAAACAGTTAAAGCCATCGGCCGCATTTGAAAACATGCGTCTGAATTCCATATCGGCTACCACCGAACGAATCGCTTCCACATCGACAGATACGGCGAGCAAAGTTGAATCATCGCCTTCATCCTTGGCGAGCGTAAAAATTTCCTGTCCGTCTTTTAAACCCTGATCGACTTGAATCAGCGCTTCAACCACAGCATCCAGTGATTTTTTTTCACGGCCCAGCTCCTGGGATTTTTTCGTGTCTGCCCAAATAGTGGGGTCTTCTGCGAGCTTGGATACTTCCTCGCGGCGCGCTACTTTGCCGTCAAAGTCAAAGATACCTCCGCAACTCGACCGCGCGCGCGGATAAGTCTGAAAGGCTGTTGGCGATAAGGTTGATTTGATCGGCTTCCATGATGTTTTTCTATTCTATTTATGGATATTCCTGCGAAGACTGATTATAGCCGATGCGTGGCTTTACCGGCAGGTAAATCCCAAACCAGCCGGCAGGTAAATCCCAAGCTAGCCCGCTGCTCGATTCATCACCAACGGATGGTAAATACTTAACCACCGATCAAGCAATTGAACCTTGAGTTGATCAACGCCGACACAGCATGACTCAATGGCGTAATCCTTCAACTTCTCATAGAAAGACTCAAACATGAATATCCACACCAAAAAATTGATTGCCCGTCTTGTTGCCGGTTTGGCAGCATCATCGTTTATAGCCGCAGCCGCAATCGCCGAAACGCCCGATGTAGAAATGAAATTGTCAGCGACCTCGTTATACGTTAATCAGGAATTGGTAATGACGATCAGCAGCAAGGTTTATTGCGATATTCAAACCGCAGCATGGGGCTTGGATGATCCACAGTTCAAGGAAATCGGTGGCGGCGATGATGCCGTGTTTAATCCGCCCAGGCAGTACAAGTACAAGTTCGCAAAAGCGGGCAAGTACCGTATGGTTGCCAGCCATGGCGACATGTATTGCGGCAACATGGCCAAAATCGCCATGATGGCTGATATTGTGGTCAAGCCCGCTATCCTGTTGCCACCGCTTGCCACGACTCCCATGACTCCTGCCCCCAAGGCTGCCACCAAACCTGCGACCAAACCCACCACCAAGCCATGCGCTAAAAAAGGCAATCAACAGGTTGATCCGAATTGCACTGATGACTAAGCAATCACCAGGGTTTTTATTTTGCTTTAGGGTGATGTGATGCGGGCGCTGTAGTACGCCGTTAAAGACGAGAACAGCGAACCTGTTGCTTGTTTGCAAAGTCCCCTATAAACGTGCCGTTCGAAGCACTTTTGCCTTGAACGGCACGACAGGCCTAGTGTCTGCCCATAAGAATGAGGGCTTCACGGAAGTCTTGCGGCTATCAATACCGTTGCAAGCAAATACTTGAATCTGCGCCCGCAGCACCCGAACTGAGAGACGCTGCTAACGCCGTCGAATAAGCCAGTGCGCTCAAGCAGCCCCAACAAACAGTTGAGCACAGGCTGGCGTAAATACGAACATAGGAAATAACTTGCGTAGTTTCAGAAATTATTGCTCGCCTGTTGGTCGTCCATGCATCATATGCGCGCCGTCAAAATCGGGTTGTCGGCGCAAATCGAGCGTGAACGGAAACGCAGGGTTTCTGCCTTCGGCCTTGATGCCCATTGGCCCCGGCGTATGGCCGATTTTCTGGAATCTTGCTACGCGTCGCGCTTCGGCTTCAAAGGCGTTGACGGGGAAGGTATCGTAGCTGCGACCGCCGGGATGGGTGACGTGGTAGGTGCAGCCGCCGACTGAGCGCTGCGCCCAGGTATCAACCAGATCAAATACCAGCGGGGCCTGTACACCAATAGTCGGATGCAGCGCAGACGGTGGCGCCCAGGCGCGGTAGCGCACGCCTGCGACGAATTCACCAGCCACGCCGGTCGGTGACATTGGCACCACGCGGCCGTTGCAGGTGACAATATGACGATTGCCGATCATGCCGGTGACTTTGATTTGCATCCGCTCAACTGAGGAATCCACATAGCGGGAAGTGCCGCTGCCAGCCATTTCTTCACCCAATACATGCCAGGGTTCGATAGCCTGACGCAATTCCATTTCTACTCCTTGATACGCTACCGTGCCGTAACGTGGGAAGCGGAATTCGAGGAACGGTGCGAACCATTCAAACTTGAATGGATAGCCTGCGCTGACGAGATCATCAACGACATTCTTCATATCGTTGGCGACAAAATAGGGCAACATAAAACGATCGTGCAATTCGGTGCCCCAGCGGATCAGCGGTGCACGGTAAGGGTTGTTCCAGAACCGGGCGATGAGGGCCCGCAGCAGCAGCATTTGCGCCAGACTCATTTGCGGATGTGGCGGCATTTCGAACGCACGGAATTCGAGCAGGCCCAGACGGCCGGTGGGGCCATCAGGTGAATAGAGCTTGTCGATTGAAAATTCGGCGCGATGGGTATTGCCGGTGAGGTCAATCAGAAAGTTACGCAACAGCCGGTCTACCAGCCATGGCTGCAGGGATTGTTTGCCGGACGCTGCTTTTAAATCCATTTGCTCGAAGGCGATACCGAGTTCATAAAGCGTATCGTCGCGTGCTTCATCCACCCGCGGGCTCTGCGAGGTTGGGCCGATAAACATGCCCGAAAATAAATACGAGAGGGCCGGATGATTCTGCCAATACGTAATCAGCGAACGCAGCAAATCCGGACGACGCAACAGCGGCGAGTCGGCGGGCGTTTCACCACCGACTGTGATGTGGTTGCCGCCACCGGTTCCGGTATGACGGCCGTCGAGCATGAATTTTTCGGTGCCCAGCCGCGTCTGTCGGGCTTCTTCATATAGCGTTTCAGTAATGGTCGCTAACTCATCCCAAGTTTTGGCGGGATGGATATTTACTTCAATCACGCCAGGGTCAGGTGTGATCGCAAATTTATGGATGCGCTTGTCAGTCGGCGGGGTGTAGCCTTCGAGCCGCACCGGCCGCTTTAGAACGCCTGCAGCAGCTTCGATAGCGCTCACCAGGGCTAAATAGTCTTCGAGCCGTGCTAGTGGGGGCATGAACACATATAAAAACCCGTGGCGCGCTTCTATGCACAGCGCCGTGCGGACAATGCCTTTTGCCAGCTTGCCTTTTCTAATGTCAATTTCAGTGCGCGCCACCACCGCTTTTTTAGAGGCGGGTTTAGCGACTAATTCATCCTGAGGCGCAAACGGATCCACGGGAATAATGGTTTCAATATCTTCGGCTGCCATTTGCGGCAATGAGGCCAGTGGCAAGCGAAAACCAATCGGTGAATCGCCCTCCAGTAAAAAAAGATGTTTGGTTTGCAATGGCCAGGCCGATGAGGCCCACTCTGTAAGTCCCGTTGATGCGCTCAATGCAGCCGCTTTGCTTTTGACGGGTTTGGCATCAACGACTTTCAGCGGCAACACATAGCCGACTGCTTCGCCAATTTCACCGGCCAATTGAGTTAATAGTTTGGCTCGCGCCGCCGGGCTTTTAAGATCAGGGGCCAGCGGATCAACATTCGCGGGCAGACTCATCTCGTCACGAATAGTGCGCCAGACGCTTTCATAAGCGGGAATCACATAATCCGCATGCAACCCGAGTTGCGCCACCAGCGCCTGCGCGAACGATTTTGCGTCTTGGTGAACAGGTGGATTTGCACCGGCTGAAAATGCGATCAGCGATTCATCATGCCAAACTGGGTTACCGTCTAAACGCCAGAAGCATGACAGCGCCCACCGCGGCAGCGGCTCGCCGGGATACCATTTGCCCTGACCAAAATGCAGCAGCGAGCCGAGCGCAAACTTGGGTTTAAGGCGTTTGATTAAATCAGTCGCCAGCGCCAGTTTTGTCGGTGACAGGGCGGTGAAATTCCACTCCGCGCCTTCCATATCGTCAATCGATACAAAGGTGGGTTCGCCGCCCATGGTCAAGCGCACATCGCCGCGAGCTAGATCCTGATCAACGCGCTCACCGAGTTGGGTGATCTCATCCCATTGTGCGGTGCTGTAAGGCTTGGTCACACGCGGGTCTTCGTGAATGCGCGTAACCGTCATTTTAAAATCGAGCGTGGATGCGCATTGATCCGTAAAACCGGACACCGGTGCGGCCGATGAAGGAATTGCAGTGCAGGCAAGCGGAATATGGCCCTCACCCGCGAGTAATCCCGACGTCGGATCAAGCCCTACCCAGCCAGCGCCGGGCAGATAAGCTTCGCACCAGGCGTGCAGGTCCGTGAAATCCTTGTCGGT